>NZ_JAOQKI010000009.1:0-157683 GCF_025567465.1 Roseburia amylophila | reverse complement strand
ATTATACCAAAAAAACGCTCAGACCTCACGGTCTGGGCGATTTTTTTCTAGGGGAGTTTTTTTACAGCCCCTATTTTTTACTTTACAGGAAATTGCTTTCCTGTAAAGTAAAAAACGCTCCGCGAGGATGCGCACTGCGGCGTATAAGGTAGATGTCGCAAGCAACCGCCGCAGGCGCGAGAATGTGCCAAGGCACATTCTTTTCTATCACAGTTTTATTTGCAGCCGCAGCTCTTATCGAAAGCCGGGTTACATACATAGAAGTTCTTGGAGTCAAGGTGTTCCTGTACCATCCGGAGTGCTTCGCCAAAACGCTGGAAGTGTACGACCTCCCTGGCACGCAGGAAACGAATCGGATCTACAACGTCCGGGTCTTTTACGACACGAAGAATGTTATCGTAAGTGGTGCGGGCTTTCTGCTCTGCAGCCATATCTTCCATAAGGTCAGTAATCGGATCGCCTTTGGACTGGAATTCACAGGCATTCTGTGGAACACCACCGGCAGCCTGTGGCCATACGGCAAGGGTGTGGTCAATATAGTAAGGACCAAAGTTAGAGGCTTTGATTTCCTCCGGAGTCAGGTCTCTGGTAAGCTGGTGTACGATGGTTGCAATCATCTCAAAATGGGCAATTTCTTCTGTCGCAATATCGGTAAGCAGTCCGGCTACTTCACGGTAAGGAATGGAATAGCGCTGGGAGAGATAACGTAAGGATGCGTTGATTTCTCCGTCAGGACCTCCGTACTGGCTTAAGATATACTGTGCGGTTTTCGGATCGGTCTGTTTGATGTTGACCGGATATTCCAGTCTTTTTTCATACTGCCACATTTAACAATTTCCCCCTTCCCATGGATTTCTCATGCTTCCCCAGCTCCAGTGACCGTCTGTGTCGGCACCGTCTAAAGTCAGGGGACCATATTTTTCTTCATACATTTTCACTGCTTTTAACCGCAGGGTACGGTAGTGGTTATAGAAGGAAAGTGCTTCTTCATCATAAGGATGGGTGTCAAGGTAAAGGGCAGTATCATAAGCTACAAAGCTGACCTGATTAATCCAGTCTAAAAGCTGGGACTGGTCCATTGGCATATTGTTCATCAGAATCTGCCTCCTTTCATGGAACCATGGAAAGGCTTATTTAAGTCCTGAAAGACTGTGCCATTACGCAGAGCCTGGTCAGGTTCGTACAGATTGCCGAACTGCTGCCATGGAACATAAGCCATGGCAAGTTCCTGATTACAGGCAAACTGTTTCGTATAAGGTGTCGGAACAGCCGGACGGCTGCTTTGTGGCTGACAATTACAGTTGTTCATATGCTGACCTCAATAAAAATATTCATATTAATATATGTGCAGATGAAAAGGAATGTGAGATTTTATATTGTGAAAAAAAGAATCCTGCGGTAAAATAATTAATTGAGAAAAAATATCAATAACAAGAGAAGAGGAAAATAGATGACACTGGATGAACTTGAAATTGGAAGAGAAGCGGTAATAACCAAAGTAGGGGGAGAAGGAGCACTGCGGTGCAGATTTTTAGATATGGGGCTGATCCCAAAGACAAAGGTGCAGGTGCGTAAAGTAGCACCTATGGGAGACCCGATTGAACTCCGGATTCGTGGATATGAACTGACCATACGAAAAGAAGATGCCGGAAAAATTGAAGTAGAACCGGAGGAGAACTAGAATGATATTTGCATTAGTAGGAAACCAGAACTGTGGTAAGACCACATTATTTAATCAGCTCACCGGTTCCAACCAGCATGTTGGAAATTTCCCGGGTGTAACGGTTGACCAGAAAATGGGAGAAATCAGAGAGCATAAGGATGCGTCGGTAGTTGACCTGCCGGGAATCTATTCTCTGCGTCCGTATACCAGTGAGGAGATTGTAACAAGAGACTTTATTTTAAATGAAAAGCCGGATGGAATTATCAATATTGTAGATGCAACAAATATTGAGCGAAATCTCTATCTGACCCTGCAGTTGTTAGAAATGCATATTCCGATGGTATTAGCTCTGAATATGATGGATGAGGTGCGTAACAACGGCGGAAGTATTGATGTAAAACAGATGTCTTTAGAACTGGGAATTCCGGTTATTCCAATCAGTGCGGTAAAGGGAGAGGGAGTGGAAGACCTGGTACACAGCGCCATGAAGGTGGCAGGACAGAAGATATATCCAAAGGTAACGGATTTCTGCGAGAAAGGTCCTGTGCACCGCTGCATTCATGCGGTATCCCATCAGGTAGAAGACCATGCACAGAATATCGGAATGTCACCACGTTTTGCAGCAACGAAGATTGTAGAACAGGATACAGACATTATTGACAGACTGAAGCTGAGCCAGAACGAACTGGATATGATGGAACACAGTATTGAAGAAATGGAAACAGACCATCATATGGACAGAAATGCCGCTCTGGCTGATATGAGATATACCTTTATTGAAAAGGTGTGCAGTAAATCAGTAACAAAGTGCCATGAGAGCAAAGAACATATCCGTAGTGTAAAGATAGACAACGTATTAACGAATAAATATCTTGCTATCCCGCTGTTTCTTCTGATTATGCTGCTGGTATTCTGGCTGACCTTCGGTGTTATCGGAGCATTTTTAAGTGATTATCTTGCAGTTTTTATTGCATACATAACGAATCTTGCTGACAAGGGGTTGACTGCTTATGGAATTAACCGGGTGGTTCACAGCCTGATTATTGACGGTGTATTTGCCGGAGTCGGAAGTGTGTTAAGCTTCCTGCCGATTATTGTGGTTTTATTTTTCTTCCTGTCTATTCTGGAAGATTCCGGTTATATGGCAAGAATTGCCTTTGTTATGGATAAACTGCTGCGTAAAATCGGACTTTCCGGACGAAGCTTTGTTCCAATGCTGATTGGATTTGGTTGTACGGTTCCGGCAGTAATGTCAAGCAGAACTTTAGCATCCGAAAGAGACCGGAAAATGACCATTATGCTGACACCATTTATCAGCTGTTCGGCAAAAATTCCGATTTATGCGGTATTTACAGCAGCATTTTTTGAAAAATATCAGGCGCTTGTTATGATTGCACTTTATGTTGGTGGAATGGTAATGGGAATTCTGGTGGCACTTTTATTCAAGCATTCCGCATTCCGTGGAAAACCGATGCCTTTTGTCATGGAGCTTCCGAATTACCGGCTGCCATCTTTAAAGAGCGTGGTACTCCTGATGTGGGACAAGGCAAAGGACTTCTTACAGAGGGCATTTACCGTTATTTTCCTTGCAACGATTATTATCTGGTTCTTACAGTCTTTTGATACCAGACTGAATGTAGTATCTGACAGCGCAGACAGCCTGCTGGCATTAATCGGCCGTGTGATTGCACCGGTTTTTGCTCCGCTTGGATTTGGGGACTGGAGAGTATCCACTTCTTTGATTACCGGATTTACTGCAAAAGAAGCAGTAATCAGTACCATGAGTGTACTTCTTGGAACCAGTGTGACTGCTTTGGGCAACAGCCTTGGAACTCTGTTTACACCGGTATCAGCAGTCAGCTTCCTGGTATTTACGTTACTTTATACACCATGTGTAGCAGCGATTGCAGCAATCAGACGGGAGATGGGTTCAAAGCTTCAGGCACTTGGTGTTGTGGTAATGCAGTGCGTGGTTGCATGGATTGCAGCATTTGTTGTCTTTCAGATTGGCAGCCTGATTTTTTAGGAGGCAGATATTATGGGCGTTAATGATATTATTTTGCTATTACTGATTCTTTGCTGGTGCGCCTTTGCGGTATATGCTATGATGAAAAAGAAAAAAGAGGGAGGCTGCATTGGATGCAGCGGATGTAGTGGAAGGACAGATACGGATGCGGTCTGCAAAGAATGTTCCCAGAGGAAAAAGTAGTAAAAAGTATTTATTTTAGAACATAGGAGCAGGCTACTTGTATTATTGAAAGTGGTGTGCTAGATTATTGTTAGCATAGTGTTATATATTGATAATACTGTGCGTGGTTATGAACAATGATATAATACAATTTTTTTCTAGGAGGAAACGATGAGAGGACTACGTACACCAGTATCAGATTTGAGAAAAAGCATTTTTACGGAGGTAGCAAAAATTGCTTATGAAGCAGACAGTGCAAACCTGAACGATGCCGTTGAGGCAGTTCCATATACAGTTTGCCCTGGAGATGTTCCTACATACCGTGAAAGTATTTATAGAGAACGTGCGATTGCAGCAGAAAGAGTAAGACTTGCTATGGGTATGTCTTTACGACCACAGGATAAACCGGTACATGTTACCAGTGGCCTCGAAGAGAGCAATGTGGCAGAAAAATATTATGAGCCACCTCTTATGCAGGTAATTCCATCTGCATGTAATCTGTGCGAAGAAAAGAAATATGAAGTATCCAATATGTGCCAGGGATGTATTGCACATCCATGTATGGAGGTATGTCCAAAGGGAGCAATCTCCCAGGTAGATGGCAAATCTGTAATCGACCAGGAGAAATGTATCAAATGTGGAAGATGTAAAGCAGCCTGCCCATATGATGCAATTTCCAAGAAAGAAAGACCTTGTTCCATGGCTTGTGGAATTGGAGCAATTGGAACAGATGAATACGGAAGAGCAAAGATTGATGCAGATAAATGTGTATCCTGTGGTCAGTGTATGGTAAGCTGCCCATTCGGAGCAATTGCAGATAAATCACAGATTTTCCAGTTGATCCGGTGTATGAAAGAAGGCGGAGAAGTTATCGCTGAAATTGCACCTGCATTTGTAGGTCAGTTCGGACCTGGAGCTACTCCAAAGCATGTAAAGGCAGCTTTATTAGAACTTGGTTTTTCAGAGGTTGTAGAGGTTGCACTTGGAGCTGATATCGGTGCAGTAGCAGAAGCACATCACTATGCAAATCATGTTGCAACAGGAGAGCTTCCGTTCTTACTTACTTCCTGCTGTCCTGCATGGTCCATGCTTGCAAAGACACAGTTCCCGGATTTAATCGAGAGCGTATCTTCTGAGCTTACACCTATGGTTGCTACAGCAAGAAGCATTAAGAAAGAGCATCCGGATGCAAAAGTAGTATTTATCGGACCGTGTGCTGCTAAGAAACTGGAAGCAAGCAGAAAAACTGTACGAAGCGATGTTGATTTTGTAATCACATTTGAAGAGTTAGACGCTATGTTTGCAGCAAAAGGAATTGATCCGAACCAGACAGAGGGTGAAAGCTCCATGCATGATGCAACTGCTGCTGGTCGTGGATATGCATGTGCCGGTGGTGTTGCAGATGCCATTGAAAAATGTGTACATGAATATTATCCGGATGTGGATGTTAAGATTGAACATGCAGAAGGTCTTGCTGAATGTAAGAAGATGCTGATGCTTGCCAAGGCTGGTAAGATGAATGGATGTATGATTGAAGGAATGGGATGTCCTGGCGGATGTATCGCCGGAGCAGGAACTATTCTTCCGATTCCGAAAGCAAAACAGGAAATCGAGAAGATTAAGAAAGCTTCTACCAAGCAGCTTCCTCCAAAGGAATTACGGGAAATCGAATTAAATTAATAGTAAGAAAGCGGGTTAATAGAATGAGCAAGGTTAGAACCAGATTTGCACCAAGTCCTACAGGAAGAATGCATGTAGGAAATCTGCGTACAGCACTTTATGCATATTTAATTGCAAAGCATGAGGGCGGAGATTTTATTTTAAGAATTGAAGATACAGACCAGGAACGTTATGTTGAGGGAGCGGTAGATATTATCTACCGTACCCTTGAGAAGACTGGATTGTTACATGATGAAGGTCCGGACAAGGATGGCGGTGTTGGCCCATATGTGCAGAGTGAACGTCAGGCACAGGGAATTTATCTGGAGTATGCGAAGAAACTCATTGAAAAAGGAGAAGCATACTATTGTTTCTGTGATAAGGAGCGTTTAGAGAGTCTGCGTCAGACTGTTGCAGGTAAAGAGATTATTGTTTACGATAAGCATTGCCTGCATTTAAGCAAGGAAGAAATAGAAGAAAAGCTTGCTGCAGGTGTTCCATACGTTATCCGTCAGAACAATCCTCAGACAGGAACAACAACCTTCCATGATGAAATCTATGGAGATATTACCGTTGATAATGCGGAGCTGGACGATATGATTCTGATTAAATCAGACGGATATCCGACTTATAACTTTGCCAACGTAGTAGATGACCATTTGATGGGAATTACACATGTAGTAAGAGGAAATGAATATCTTTCTTCTTCTCCAAAGTATAACCGTCTGTATGAAGCTTTTGGCTGGGATGTGCCAGTGTATGTACACTGTCCGTTAATTACCAACGAAGAGCATCAGAAGTTAAGTAAACGTTGTGGACATTCTTCCTACGAAGATTTGATTGAACAGGGATTTTTAACAGAGGCAGTTGTAAACTTTGTGGCATTGCTGGGGTGGAGTCCGGCAGATAACCGGGAAATCTTTTCTTTAGAGGAGCTGGTAAAAGCCTTTGATTATCATCATATGAGCAAATCACCGGCTGTATTTGACTATACAAAGCTGAAATGGATGAATGGCGAATACATCAAGGCAATGGATTTTGATTCCTACTTTGAAATGGCAGAGCCATATATCCGGAAAGTAATTACCAGGGATTATGATATCCGCAAGATTGCAGAGATGGTGAAGACCAGAATTGAAATCTTCCCGGATATTGAGAATCTGATTGACTTCTTTGAGGAACTTCCGGAGTATGATACCGCAATGTATACCCATAAGAAGATGAAGACCACAGAAGAGAGCTCTTTGGAAGTCTTGACAGAGATTCTTCCGGTATTAGAGGCTCAACAGGATTACAGTAATGATGCACTGTATCAGACGCTTTGTGATTTTGTGGCAGAGAAGGGCTGCAAGAATGGTTATGTATTATGGCCGGTTCGTACAGCGGTTTCCGGTAAACAGATGACACCGGCAGGTGCAACTGAGATTATGGAAATTATTGGTAAGGAAGAGTCCTTAAAACGTATCCGTACCGGAATTGCACTTCTTACGAAAGCACTTGAGAAATAAAAGTTACGAGGCATTTCATGCGATTTAATGAAGCACAACAGGAAGCTGTTGATTTTTATCAGGGTCCCTGCCTTACACTGGCGGGGCCCGGTTCAGGCAAAACTGCCGTAATTACCCATCGAACGAAAAATTTAATAGAAAAATATGGGGTGTCACCATCAGAGATTCTGGTGGTGACATTTACAAAAGCAGCCGCTATGGAGATGAAGGAGCGTTTTCTTTCGCTGACGAATCAGACATCCACAACGGCTACTTTTGGTACTTTTCATGCGGTGTTTTTTACGGTATTAAAGTATGCTTATCATTATCGGGCAGAAAATATTATAAGAGATGAGCAGAAGGTGGTATTTATCCGGAATCTTTTACGTCATTTTCCGATTGACTATGAAGATGAAAATGAATGCATCCAGACTCTGTTATCTGAAATCAGCGGTGTAAAGAATTCGAACATTCCCATTGAACATTATTATTCTTCTAATTTTCCAGAGCATACATTCCGGGATGTATTTATGAATTATCAGAAGATGCTGCAGAAGAACCGGCTGATTGATTTTGATGATATGTTAGTTTATACCTATGAACTTTTCAGCCAGCGGAAGGATATCTTAGCACTCTGGCAGAAGAAGTTCCGATATATTTTAATTGATGAGTTTCAGGATATCAATGGATTACAATATGAGATTATAAGGATGCTTGCAGCACCGGAAAATAATCTCTTTGTGGTAGGGGATGATGACCAGTCTATTTACAGGTTCCGCCAGGCAAGACCGGAGATTATGCTGAACTTTGAGAAGGATTATGCTGATGCAAAGCGGATTGTATTAAATTATAATTATCGTTCCGATGGAAATATTGTGGCAGCGGCAGGAAGACTGATTGCCCATAATACAGGGCGGTTTGCAAAGGATATTAAGGCATTTCATCCGGCAAAGGAAGCGGTAGTATGTAAGACTTACCGGACGCAGCGGGAAGAAAATTTAGGGTTGATTCATGCACTTAAGGAATATACCGCAGCTGGTGGTGACTGGTCGGACGCAGCGGTGCTGTTTCGCACTAATACACAGCCAAGACTTCTGATGCAGCAGTTGATGGAATATAATATTCCTTTCCGTACAAGGGATAATATTCCTAATATTTATGAGCATTGGATTGCAAAAGATATGGAAAGTTATCTTCGAATTGCCCATGGAAGCAGAAGAAGGGCAGACTTCTTACAGATTATGAACCGGCCGAACCGTTATATTGGGCGGGACAGCCTGGAAGAGGATACCGTAGCATTTGGTGTCTGGGCAGATTATTATGATAAAATGGAGCAGTCCTGGATTGCACGAAGAATCGACCGGCTTTATCATGACTGCAAAATGTTAGCCGGAATGAAGCCTTTTGCAGCGGTGAATTATATCCGCAAGGGAATCGGCTACGATGACTATATCAAAGAATATGCAGATCAGAGAGGTATGAATGAGGAAGAACTTTTGGATATTCTAGAACAGCTTACCGATATGACCAAAGAGTTCGATAGCTTTGATGACTGGCAGGAACAGAAAGAGAAATATTTAAAAGAATTACAGCGTGCCATGGAGAAGCAGCGGACGAAGGGAGAGGGCGTTGTCTTATCAACCCTACATAGCTCGAAGGGATTAGAGTATGATGTGGTATTTTTGATTGATGTAAATGAGAAAATCATGCCCTATAAGAAAGCTGTTTTAGATGCGGATCTGGAAGAGGAACGCAGAATGTTCTATGTGGGGATGACCAGAGCAAAAAAACAGCTCTACCTCTTCTCGGTAGAGCTGTTGAATAATCACAGTGCAGAACCATCCCGGTTCTTAAAAGAATTGCAGGAAACGTAATGGATGATTAGTTGTCCATTGCGTCAAATTCTGCTTCATCTAATAATTCATCAAAACGGTCGGAGACAACTTCGTATTCTTCGTCACTGTCAATATTATCTAAAGAAGGATTTCCATCCTCATCCTCGGAGTAACGATAGATATATACTTCACCATCTGCATTTTCATTTCCCTTTTCATCTAAGGGCATCAGCGCAATATAATCCTGTTTTCCTGCTTCAAAGATAGTAAGAATTTTGCATTCCACATCCTGCCCATTGTCTAAATTCAATGTCACCATGATATCGTCTTCATCTTTTAACTGTTTGTTTTCCATAAAATACCTCTTTCTTTATATAATTGTCTGAACGTAGAGTTCCGGACGTTTTTCCAGATTGATAAATTTACCGTCTTCTAACCGAACCACCGGACGGGTCAGGCGATGCTTGTTAATCAGCACAATTTTACCGGTCATGCCATTACTTAGCATGACATCATTGTTAATATATGTATTGGCAATATGCTCCAAGAAGCTGGTAATAAACTGGGGTTTGTATTTACCCAGACCCTCCCGCTCAAAAGTGGCAATGACCTCAAACGGGCAGACGCCGCGGCGATAACAGCGGTCAGCAGTCATGGCATCGTAGACATCTGCAATAGCAACGATATTGGCAAAATCATCAATATCATCTCCGATAAGTCCGATTGGATAGCCGCTTCCATCACAGCGTTCGTGATGGGTGAGAGCAATTTTTTTGATACGGACAGATACATTCTGATTTTTCAGCAGTTCATAACCATATTCGGAATGTTTTTTCACCAGTTCATATTCTTCCGGGGTCAGGCGCCCTGGCTTGTTAATGATTTCAGGTGGAATTTTACTTTTTCCTATATCGTGTAAGAGACCACCCAGAGTCAGAGTTTCTAAATCATCTGCATTATAATCCTGCCACATACCAATCATTCGGCTGATTAAAGAAACATTCAGACTGTGGGCATAAGTGGAATCGGTAATTTTGCGCATATTGTGCAACATATCGAACATGGAAATTGTAGTGGAATGTCTGGCAAAAAGATCTAAAGCGCAGGATAAAAGAGCCTCCTGATCTAAAGGAATGTTTTTTGTGACAAAATCATTGATGGATTTTTCTAAAAAAGGTACTTTTTTTTCATAATTTGCTTTAAAAACTTTGAATTCTTTACTGTTTCTTACCCGTTCAGAATACCGGTCAACCGCTTCCTTTTCTTCAGCCATTGACTGAATGGCATCAACAGGCAGAGCACCGTCTATAATTCTGGCACTCTCAATTCCGTAAAACTCAAGGTGTGCAATCATCTGAGTTGTCAGCATTTTGTGTGCTTCTACAATCATCTGCCCATGCCTGCTCATGACAGGAGTGGCAGTCACCATGCCAGGGTGTAAATTCTTTGTTGCAACTGTATGCATGAATATACCTCTTATATCACTAATTAACAATACACTACACTATAATTATAAAAATTTACATATCAATTGTCAATGAATCGTGTTATAATCTTTTCAAGAGACTTGAATATAGGAAAGTGCAGGATGATGAAATGAAATACAATGTTCGGGAAGGCGATTACAGAACCATGGGAGCAGTTGTGCATAGTGATGGGGTTGTATTTACCTTTGAGGGGAGAAAAGAGCAGAAATGCAGTATTGTACTGTATGAAAAGAAAACAGGGAAAATTGGAAAAATACCGGTTCCGGATACTTACTATGTGGGTGCACTGCGCTCAATTATGGTAATGGGCATTGAACCGGCTTCTTTTGATTATAATTTTGAAATAGACGGTAAGGTTATGACAGATCCATATGCCAGAAGAATTGTAGGCAGGGAAAAGTGGGGAGAAAAGGAACGCTTTGGTATGGATTATCAGGTGAAAAGCGGTTTCTCCACAGATGTTTTTGACTGGGAAGAGGATGTGGCACCGGAAATTGCCAAAAAGGATATGGTCATGTACAAACTTCATGTGAGAAATTTTACCATGGAGGGTAGTAATGGCGGAGCAAGAAAAGGAACTTTTGAAGCAGTAGAGAACCGGATAGGATATCTTCGTGATATGGGCGTTACAACCGTTGAATTTATGCCTTTTTATGAATTTGAAGAGCTGATGATACCGGAAACCTGTGAACTGCCGGATTATGTGACCTGGAAGGAAGAACAGAAGACGGATACAAAGAAGCTGCCGGAAGTTGAGAAGATAAATTGCTGGGGCTATACCGAAGGCAATTATTTTGCGCCGAAGGCTGCATTTACCAAAAGCAGACAGCCGGAGCATGCCTTGAAATCATTAATTAAGGCATTGCATAAAAATGACATGGAATGTATTATGGAAATTTATTTTCCTGATACCATCAATCAGAATCTGATGTTAGAAGCCCTGCGCTTTTGGGTGATGGAATATCATGTGGATGGATTCCGTCTGATGGGAGCAAATCTTCCGGTTCGTGCTATGGCACAGGATTTGATTTTGTGCCGCAGTAAGCTGTTTGCAGATACGATTCCGGAGGATTTGCTGGAACAGGATTATGCATATCCGCATTTATTTGTTTACCGGGATGAATTTTATTATCCGTTGCGGAAAATGTTAAATCATAAGGAAATCTGTCTTACCGATTTTGTAAACCAGATGCGTAAGCAGAAGAAATATGCTGGATTTGTGAATTATGCAGCATCTAATGATGGTTTTACACTGGCAGATGTATTTATGTACAGTGAGAAACATAATGAAGCAAATGGGGAAAACAATGCGGATGGAAATGACTGGAATTACAGCGACAACTATGGCATAGAAGGACCAACCCGCAAAAAATATATAGAAAGCCTGCGTAAAAAACAGCTTCGAAATGCGATTACGGCAGTATTTTTAGCACAGGGTATTCCACTGCTTGCTGCCGGTGATGAGATTGGTAATTCCCAGAGGGGAAATAATAATGCATATTGCCAGGATAATGCGGTTGGCTGGGTAAACTGGAAAAATGATAAGAAATATGCATCCTTACAACAGTTTGTAAAGGAAATGACAGCCTTTCGTAAGGCACACCCGGTTCTTCGGATGGAAGAGCCGATGCGGATGAATGATTATAAGGGACTGGGATATCCGGATCTTTCTTTTCACTGCGATAGTGCATGGACTGTGGGATTTAGCCCGAACCGCCAGTCGGTTGGGATGCTTTATTGCGGACTGTATGCGGATTGTGAGGAAATGATTTATGTGGCATATAATTTTCACACCGGAAAACAGTTCCTTGCACTTCCGAAATTGCCAAAAAGCAAAAAATGGTATAAAGTAATGGATACAGGAAATGAAAATGGTTTTCTGGAGAAAGAAATGAAAATGGATGCAGTCCAGGTAGAAATTGCCGGGATGTCCATTCAGATATTAATAGGGAAATAAAGTAAGATGAAAGCATGGAAACATTTTTGCACAATTAATCATCACAAGATGTTGGTCATGAAAGGCTGTTTTAAAGTAGGACTTTACCGCCAGGGTTTATTGCATGATTTGTCGAAATATTCACCAACGGAATTTTTAGTGGGCTGTAAGTATTTTCAGGGAAATATGAGTCCCAACAATGCCGAACGTGAGGATAAGGGGTATTCCGCAGCCTGGCTGCACCATAAGGGCAGAAACAAGCATCATATGGAATACTGGATTGATTACGGACCGGATAAATGCACTGGAATTACTGGAATGAAGATGCCAACAAAATATGTTGTTGAGATGTTTATTGACCGGGTGGCAGCAAGCAGGAATTACCAGAGAGAAAAATATACCGACGAAAGTCCTCTGGCTTATTACGAACATGGAAAGCAGTATCATATTATTCATGAGGAATCAAGAGAACTTTTAGAGTGCCTTCTTCATATGCTGGCAGAATGCGGCGAAGAAGAGACTTATGCATATATTCGATATGAAGTATTGAAAAATAAAAGAAAGAAGGATAAATAAATGTTAGACGGAAAGAAGATTTTATATAGTGGAATGCAGGCAACAGGAACCCTTACCCTTGGAAATTATTTGGGAGCATTGAAAAACTGGGTAAATCTTACAGATGAATATGAATGTATCTATGGTGTTATGGATTTACATTCCCTTACCTTAAGACAGGTGCCGGCAGAGTTCCGCAAAAATGCTCGTTCTCTTTATGCATTATATGTAGCGGCAGGATTAGACCCGGAGAAAAACTGTATTTATTATCAGTCCCATGTATCCGGACATGCAGAATTAAGCTGGATATTAGGCTGCTTTACTTATATGGGAGAGTTAAACCGTATGACACAGTTTAAGGACAAGGCTGCAAAGCATGCAGATAATATCAATGCAGGTCTTTATACCTATCCGGTATTAATGGCGGCTGATATTTTATTGTATCAGGCAGATGTGGTTCCGGTTGGAGTAGACCAGAAGCAGCATCTTGAGATTACCAGAGACATTGCACAGCGTTTTAATGCTATTTACGGAGATGTATTTACAATTCCGGAGGCATATATCGGAAAAGCAGGTGCAAAGATTATGAGTCTGCAGGAGCCGGAGAAAAAGATGTCAAAGTCCGATGAGAATCCGAATGCAACTATCCGCCTTTTAGATGATAAAGATACCGTTATCCGCAAATTTAAACGTGCAGTAACCGACTCCGGCAGTGAAATTGTATATCGTGAAGATAAACCGGGCATTAGTAATCTGATTGATATTTATGGTTGTGTAACCGGTAAGACAAGAGAAGAAACTGAAAAAGAATTTGACGGAAAAGGCTACGGTGATTTCAAACTGGCAGTAGGAGAAGCAGTTGCTGCAGAGTTAGAGCCATTGCAGAAACGTTATGGGGAACTGATGGCAGACAAGACCTATCTTGACAGCATGATTAAAATGAATGACGAAAAAGCAGCTTATTATTCTAATAAGACCTTGCGTAAGGTGCAGAAGAAAGTCGGACTTACCGAAAGAATCCGTTAATCCGAAAATAGATTGTCCAAATCTGGAACATGAAATTCAGGGAACAGCATTTGCATATCGGCAGGAAGTGGAGCCGTAAAGCAGAGCTGTTCCTTTGTGATTGGATGTTCGAATTTTAACTGGCAGGCATGAAGAGCCTGCCTTTTTGTCAGGGAAAAATCCGGGTTATAAAGGAAATCTCCAATTAAAGGGTAGCCGAGGTAGCTCATATGGACACGAATCTGGTGGGTTCTGCCGGTGTCAAGCCGCAAAGCAATAAGGGAGAGTGCATCCGGTGAAAGAGGCTCCCTTGAAAAAGTATTTTTTGGAAAAATTTCTTTCACAGCTAGTCTGCGGTAATGGGTGCAGGCGTATTCACCTTGCCCAAAATCTACCTGACGCTCTAATACAGAACCTTCCTTTCTGCCGATTGGCGCAGTAATGGTACCGGATTCCGGGGTAATACCACGGACAATGGCAAGATAGGTGCGGTGGATTTTCCGTTCATTCATCTGTCTGCCTAAGATACCGCCACTGAGACTGTTTTTTGCAAGGATTGTGATGCCGGTAGTATCCTTATCCAGCCGGTTGATGCAGCGGAAAGGACCGGCTTCGTTTTTGCTGCCCAGATAATAAAAGACAGCATTGGAGAGGGTATGCTCGTAATGTGTCATGGATGGGTGGACAGGCATATGTGCCGGTTTATTGATAACGAGAATATCTTCGTCTTCATAGAGGATGGAAAGGGGAATGTTTTCCGGTGCGGGATAGCTTTTTGGCATAGATTCTTCTAAAATAATCTTTAATTTATCAGAAACCTTCAGCCGGTCACTGCTGTGCCCGGTATCACCGTTTCGGAAAAGAACATCTTTGGTGCGGAAAAGATGTGCCCGGAGCCCTTTCGGGTATCCTTTTTCCGTAAGAAATTCTCTTATCGTATAGTTTTTGTATTCATTTGTTATGGTATAGTCTAATATTCGCTTCATAAGGATAATTATAAAGGAAAAAGACACAGAAGAAAAGGATAGAGATAAAAAAAGGAGGAAAGGCACGAAGAACCTGGCAGACGCATAGAATATAATAAATCGCTTTTTAAGGGTGCTGTATTGAAAACATTTTTATCTCCATTGACTATACAGGAAGAGAAGCAATATTTAAAGCAGCTTGGGGAAGGCAGCCTTGAAGCAAAACATATTCTGATAGAACATAATATGCGTCTGGTAGCACATGTGGTAAAAAAATATCAGAATGTGGAAGAGGATATGGAAGATCTGATATCGATTGGAACCATTGGATTGATTAAAGCAATCGATACCTTCCGGGTAGAAAAAGGAAATAAGCTGGCAACTTATGCAGCGAGATGCATCGAAAATGAACTTCTGATGTATCTGCGCAGTAAGCGTAAAATTGCCAGGGAAGTGTCTCTTTATGAGCCAATCGGAACAGATAAAGAGGGAAACCAGATACATTTACTGGATATTGTAGAGCATAACGAACCGGATGTGGTGGAGCAGATGGAGTATGACAGAAATGTGAAGACATTATATGAAATACTGCCCCGGGTTCTAAACAGGCGGGAACAGATTATCATAAACCTGCGCTATGGTTTAAAAACGGACTGTCCGGTGACACAAAAGGAGATTGCAAAAAGTTTAAATATCTCGAGATCCTATGTTTCACGAATTGAAAAAAGGGCATTGGAGAAGCTGAAAGCTTATTTTGAAAAAGGTTACAATTATTAAATTTTTATAATGTGTTAAATTGGTATTTGAAAAGGATGGATTTCATGATATGATGAGTCCATCTTTTTTATCGAAATAAATGATGAATAACCCATCTTGGGGCTGCTCATGTAAATTGCAGAGTTCTTCTGCAGAAAAATCCCGGACAAACAAAATGAACAGAGAAAATGAAATAATTACAAAAAACAGAATAATTGCAAAACAGAAAGGTGAAATTTAATGTACAGTATTGTATCAACGGCAATCGTGCGTGGCATTGAGAGCATTCCTATCCGCGTGGAAGCAGATGTGACGGATGGTATGCCAGTGTTTGAAATGGTAGGATTTTTGTCGGCAGAAGTGCGGGAGGCAAGAGAGCGGGTGCGGACAGCCCTTAAAAATTGTGGATACCGTCTCCCACCAAAACGGATTACGATTAATCTCTCGCCGGCATATGTAAGAAAATGCGGTTCGTCCTTTGATTTGCCGGTAGCAGTGGCAGTGCTTGCAGCAATGGGGATTATTCCGAAAGACAGGCTGGAACAGCTTCTGATTGTAGGAGAAGTAGGACTGGATGGAAGAATAAAACCGATTCATGGAGTATTGCCCATCGTGACAAAGGCTGCACAGGAGCGGATGGACGCCTGTATGGTGCCGGTGGAAAATGCCAAAGAAGCTGCATTGGTAAAAGGAATCCGTCTGTTTGGTGTAAACACACTGGAAGAAGTGATAAAAGGCTTTAATGATGAAATTAAATTCTGGGAGCCTGAGAAAGAAGAAATCGGGCATGAGAAAAAGGTTAAGAGAAAAGAAGTACCGGATTTTTCAGAAATTAATGGACAACAGTTTGTGAAAAGAGCCTGTGAGATTGCGGTAAGCGGCAGACATAATCTCCTGATGATTGGACCACCGGGCGCAGGAAAGACAATGATTGCAAGGAGAATTCCGGGTATTTTACCGGAGATGACAGAAGAGGAGGCCCTGGAGGTAACAAAAATATACAGTGTAAGGGGACTTTTGACGGAAAGTGAAGCATGGATGGCAGAACGTCCTTTCCGTAATCCACATCATACCATAACACCACAGGGACTGGCAGGTGGTGGAATGGTTCCGGGACCGGGAGAAATCAGTCTCGCCCACCATGGTGTACTCTTTTTAGATGAGCTGGCGGAGTTCCGGCGGGAAACTTTGGAAATTTTAAGACAGCCTATGGAAGAACACTGTGTAAAGCTTGCAAGGCTTGCCGGAAATTATGAATTTCCGTCGGATTTTATGCTGGTGGCTGCCATGAATCCCTGCCGGTGTGGATATTATCCGGATTTGAACCGCTGTCATTGCACGAAAGGAATGGTGGAACAGTATTTAAAGAAAATCAGTCAGCCTTTATTGGACAGAATTGATATCTGTGTAGAGACAAAGCGTGTGGAATATCAGGATTTAATTAAAGAAAATCCGCATCAGGAGACTTCGGCAGAAATCAGAAAAAGGGTGGTTGCAGCTATGGAGCGGCAGCAGCAAAGGTTTGCTGGAACTAATATTCGTTATAACAGTAGAATTCCGGCGGCATTACTGACAAAATATTGCAGATTATCGACAAAACAAAAACAGTATATGGAAAGCATTTATCAGAAGCTGGAATTGACAGCCAGATCTTATCATAGAATTTTGCGGGTGGCGAGAACCATTGCAGATATGGACGGTTCAGATGAAATCCTAACCAGACATTTAAGTGAGGCGGTCTGTTATCGGAATGTAGATAAGAAATTCTGGGAGGGATAAATGGAATGAAATATAAATACTGGCTGGCGTGTATGGCACAGATGGCAGAAAACATTGGAACCGGAAAAGTGGAAAAACTGTTTCGTTTTGCCGGAAGTGCAAGAGCCTTATATGACATGTCAGAAAAGGAATTAATGCAGATTTCGGGCATTACTGAAGCAGATGTGAAGTCTGTTCTTACCTATAAAAAAGCATGGAACTTAGAAGAAGCATGGGAGAATTTAAAAAGAAGCGGACTGTATCTTGTAACAAGAGAGGATGAAAACTATCCGAAACGTCTTTTATATATCAATAAGCCACCTTATGGAATTTTTTATAAGGGCAGTCTGCCACCGGAAGATAAGAAAAGTATTGCTATTGTGGGAGCAAGAAGATGCAGTGAATACGGTCGTTACTATGCAAAACATCTGGCGGAACTGGCAGTAAAAGCAGGCTGCATTATAATCAGTGGACTGGCAGCAGGAATTGATGGAGCAGCCCACAGTGGTGCCATGGCGGCAGAGGGAGAAACTTATGCTGTTATGGGATGCGGGGCAGATTACTGTTATCCCAGACAGAATCAGAGTCTTTATCAGACCATGACACAAAAAGGCGGAATTCTATCTGAATATATGCCGCAGACAAAACCTTTGGGAAAGTTGTTCCCACAACGGAACCGGTTAATCAGCGGGTTTTCAGATGTGGTAGTTGTAATAGAAGCAAAGGAGCGGAGTGGTTCATTGATTACGGCAGACTTTGCCTTAGAGCAGGGAAAAGATATTTATGCACTTCCGGGGCGTGTTGGAGATGTGTTAAGTGGAGGCTGTAACCGCCTGATACGGCAGGGGGCTGGCATCATAGTGTCTCCGGAGGAATGGTTTAAGGATCTTGAAATTGATCTTGCCAATATAGTAGTTTCCAATGCTTTTTCAAAAAAGGTACTTGAAAAAGATGAAGGGGTGGTGTATAGTGTTCTCGATTTGCAACCGAAAAGTGCCCAGCAGATTTTGGAAGAAACAAAGCTACCGGTAGACCGGATGTGTGAGATACTGCTGACGCTGGAAAATGCAGGTTTTATCAAAGAAGTATATAAGAATTATTATATAAAAATGCATGAATAACCGTATAGAGAGAACAAAATAAAGGAGCAGGGTTATGGCTAAATATCTTGTTATTGTTGAGTCACCGGCAAAAGTTAAAACAATTAAAAAGTTTCTGGGGAAGAATTATGAAGTGGATGCATCCAATGGACATGTGAGAGATTTACCGAAGAGTACATTAGGCTTTGATGCAGAACACGGATTTGAACCAAAGTATATTACCATCCGGGGAAAAGGTGATGTACTTGCAAAATTAAGAAAAGAAGTGAAAAAAGCAGATGTCATTTATCTTGCAACTGACCCGGACCGTGAGGGAGAGGCAATTTCCTGGCATTTATATCAGGCACTGAATCTGGCAAATTCTGATAAAAAGGTTTACCGGATTAGTTTCAATGAGATTACCAAGAATGCAGTAAAAACTTCTTTAAAAAAACCGAGAGACATCGATATGGATTTAGTGAATGCCCAGCAGGCGCGCCGTATGTTAGACCGTATGGTGGGTTACCGGATCAGCCCGTTATTATGGGCAAAGGTAAAAAGAGGCTTAAGTGCAGGACGTGTACAGTCTGTGGCATTGCGTTTGATCTGCGACCGTGAAAGTGAAATCAATGCATTTATACCGGAAGAATACTGGACCTTAGATGCCAGCCTGAAAGTAAAAGGTGAGAAGAAACCGTTAACTGCAAAGTTTTACGGAACAGCAAAAGAAAAAATGAATATCACCTCAAGAGAACAGGCAGATGCTATTATGGCAGAGCTTGAAAAAGAAAAATTTGCCGTAACAGATGTGAAAAAAGGGGAACGTAATAAAAAGGCTCCACAGCCGTTTATCACCAGTACCTTACAGCAGGAAGCATCCAAGGTATTGAATTTCTCCACACAGAAAACCATGCGCTTAGCACAGCAGTTATACGAAGGTGTGGATGTAAAGGGAATCGGAACGGTTGGTCTGATTACTTACCTGAGAACAGATTCTGTCCGTATTTCAGAAGAAGCAGATGCTATGGCACGCAGCTTTATTGCAGAGCAGTATGGCGAAAATTATGTTTCTTCCCATGTAGAGGAAAAGAAGAGCAGTAACAAGATTCAGGATGCCCATGAAGCGATTCGTCCGTCTGATATTACAAGAACACCGGTAATGGTAAAGGAATCTTTATCCAGAGACCAGTTCCGCCTGTATCAGTTAATCTGGAACCGTTTTACTGCAAGCCGTATGAGTGATGCAAAATATGAGACAACATCCGTAAAAATCGGTGCTGGAAAATACTTTTTTACCGTAGCAGCATCCAAGCTTGTATTTGAAGGATTTATGTCTGTATACACCAATGAAGATGAGGAAAAGAGCACACAGAATGTGATGCTTAAGTCCATTGATAAAGATACAGAATTAAGTTTTGATGCATGGGATGAAAAACAGCATTTTACACAGCCCCCTGCTCATTATACCGAGGCATCTTTGGTAAAGGCATTGGAGGAACGTGGAATTGGAAGACCAAGTACCTATTCTCCGACCATAACCACCATTCTTGCCAGAAGATATGTGATTAAGGAAAATAAAAACCTTTATGTTACCGAGCTTGGTGAAGCAGTAAATTCCATTATGACAGAAGCATTTTCCAGTATCGTGGACGAACATTTTACCGCTAATATGGAGTCGCTGCTGGATAGCGTGGAAGAGGGAACCGTAAACTGGAAGACAGTAGTAAGCAATTTCTATCCGGATTTGGATGAGGCAGTAAAGAAGGCAGAAAAAGATCTGGAAAAAGTGCAGATAGCAGATGAAGTAACCGATGTAATCTGTGAAGAGTGCGGCAGAAATATGGTAATTAAATACGGCCCGCATGGTAAATTCTTGGCGTGTCCTGGATTCCCGGAGTGCCGTAATACCAAACCGTATTTTGAGAAGATTGGTGTTGCCTGCCCGAAATGCGGCAAAGATATTGTACTACGTAAAACCAAGAAGGGCAGAAGATATTACGGATGTGAGAATAATCCGGAATGTGATTTCATGTCATGGGCAAAGCCGTCATCTGAGAAATGTCCGAAGTGCGGAAGTTATATGGTAGAAAAGGGCAATAAGCTTGCCTGTTCCAATGAGCAGTGTGGCTTTTCAGAGGAAAAACCAAAAAAGGATGAAAAGAATTAAAAGTACAATTCAAATCCTTGAATTATCAGAATAAACATGATAAAATATTAAACAGTCTAGTTATTCTGAATATAGCGTGGAGGATATAAGTATGAGCGTTCAGCTGTTGGATAAAACAAGAAAAATAAATAAGCTTTTGCACAATAATAATTCGTCAAAGGTTGTGTTCAATGATATCTGTGAGGTTTTGACAGAGATATTGGATTCCAATATCCTTGTTATCAGTAAAAAAGGAAAGGTACTCGGAAGCAGCCAGTGCCGTGGAATTGATGAGATTCATGAACTGATTGTTGATGAAGTAGGCGGGTTTATTGATTCTATGCTGAATGAAAGACTGCTTGGAATTCTTTCCACAAAGGAAAACGTCAATCTGGAAACATTAGGATTTGAATCAGATATTAAGAAATATTCTGCAATTATTACACCGATTGATATTGCTGGTGAGCGGTTAGGAACATTGTTTGTATATCGTTATGATAACCAGTATGACATTGATGATATTATTCTCAGTGAATATGGAACAACGGTTGTCGGACTGGAAATGATGCGTTCTGTGAATGAGGAAAATGCGGAAGAGACCAGAAAAGTACAGATTGTGCGTTCAGCAATCAGCACACTTTCTTTTTCAGAGTTAGAGGCAATTACTCATATTTTTGATGAGTTAAACGGAACAGAAGGTATTCTTGTAGCCAGCAAAATTGCAGATCGTGTAGGAATTACACGCTCCGTTATTGTAAATGCATTGCGTAAGTTCGAAAGTGCAGGAGTCATCGAATCCCGTTCTTCCGGAATGAAGGGAACTTATATCAAAGTTGTAAATGATGTGGTGTTTGATGAACTTGCCAGAATCCGCAAGGCAGATTAGCTACAGAAATTAATAAAATAAATAAAGAATATAAAAACAGAGCACACGGATGGTGTATCGGATAAAGGGATTTATAGTGGAAAAAAGCTGTAAATCCCTTTTATATTGTGTAGCCAATTGGAAAAAACACTAGATAATGTAAAAATAAGAAAAAAATACTTGTGTTTTTTACAAGATTATTTATAATAAAATATGATGCAATAACAATATGGATAACTATGGAGGTGCAGTATGATAAGTTCAAATGCGTTTGACTATATGAATGTGCTGAATAAGGCCGCAAGTGCGAGCTGGGAAAGAGAACAGTTAATATCAAATAATATTGCAAATGCTGATACACCTGGATATAAACGCCGGGATTTGGATTTTGAAAGTACATTGGAATCCGAACTGGGCAAAAGCAAATATGTTTCACTGGATGACAAGGTGGCAAATATCCATATGGACCATCTGAATGCAAAGACATATATCGATAATGCCTCTTATTCTTACCGTCTGGACGGCAACAATGTTGACCCGGAGCAGGAGAATGTAGAGCTTGCCTCAGAAACAATCCGTTATCTGGGATTGACCAACAGTATCAGTCAGGAAATATCACGGTATAAAACTGTTATTAAATAAAATTGTGTGGGAGGAATAAAGAATGGCATTATTTCAGTCGTTTGATATCAGTGCGTCCGGTATGACGGCACAGCGTTTTCGTATGGATACCATTTCTGAGAACGTAGCAAATGTAAATACAACCAGTACAGAGAATGGAACACCTTACCGCAGAAAAATCGTAACTTTTTCGGAAAAAGGCGTAACTCCATTCAGCAAAGTGCTTTCTGATTCCCGGGAAGGCTATGTGGGAAACGGAGTAAAGGTTTCTTCAGTGACAGAAGATTATTCTACTGATTTTACTATGGAATATGACCCATCCAATCCGGATGCGGATGAAAATGGTTATGTGTCATATCCGAATGTGAATATAGTAACAGAAATGACGAATCTTATTGATGCCAGCAGAGCATATGAGGCGAACGTAACAGCTTTTGATGCAAGCAAACAGATTGCACAGGCAGGATTACAGATTGGTAAATCATAAAAGATATTTGGAAAGGTGAGATAAACGATGAATGTTAATGTATTAACAGGAGTTTCGTCAGATGTTTTTAATACACAGAATGCAGCTGCAACACAGCAGTCAAACAGCGCGGAAAGCTTTGATAATATTCTTGCAACGGCAATGAACATGGTGAAGGAAACAAATAATTATCAGAACAATGCAGAGGAAGAGGAAATTAAATTTGCATTGGGAGAATCAACCAATACCCATGAATTGCTTGTGGCACAGGAAAAGGCCAATATTGCATTATCCTATACAGTTGCAGTAAGGGATAAAGTAATAGATGCTTACAAAGAAATTATGAACATGCAGATTTAGTATAGGTAGGATGAGTAGATTATGCCAGACAGATTGAAAGCAATATTAGAAAAAATAAAAGAGTGGTGGCTGAAGTTTACAACAAAGCAGAAGACGCTTCTTATCAGTATTACGGCTGTAGTAATTCTTGCATTGGTGATACTGGCTGTCGTGATGACGAAACCTACGATGGTTCAGCTGATAACCTGTGAGGATGCAACGCAGGCATCATCTGTAAAAGACCTTTTGGATGGAAACAGCATAGATTATGAGGTTTCTTCTGATGGAATGACTTTTTCGGTAAATGCAAAGAATCAGGCAGATGCAAATATTTTGCTTGGCTCAAACAGTATTCCGACCAACGGATTTACCATTGATGATGCATTAAGCGGCAGTATCAGCACAACGGAAGCTGATAAGAGTAAACGGTATCAGGTTTTTTTGGAAGATAAATTTGCAAAAGAACTGGAAAATATGGATTTGATTAAGTCGGCAGATGTTAACTTAAATATTCCGGAAGATGATGGAACCTTAGTTACAAGAAATCAGGAATCTTATGCCAGCGTTAAGCTGGAACTGAACGGAGAGATGTCCGAAGACCAGGCGGCATCTTTAGCAAGATATATAGCAACTGAGATTGGCAATTCTTCCACGGATAATATTACGATTATTGACTCTAATTCCAACCTTTTATTTGCGGGTGGAGAAGAGAGTACAGCAATCGGAACTGCCAGCACACAGCTCAGTTATCAGACAAAGAAAGAAACACAGGTGAAGAAGGCTGTTACAGATGTGATTAAGGGAACAGACCTTTATGATACGATTGATGTAGGATTAAATTTAAAGCTGAATTTTGATCAGGTTACAACTAATGAGAAAAATTATTCTGCACAGGGAGACAGGGATGAAGGACTGATTACCCATGAGGACCGTTATCAGTCAGACTCAACCGGTGGTACGTCGGGAACACCGGGAACAGACTCTAATGGAGATGGAACAACTTATGTACTTCCGGATGGAAGCACATCAGAAAGCTCTATTACAGATGATTCCATTGACCGTGCACTGGATGAAAAGAACACCCAGACCATTGGCTCTGTAGGGGATATAGAATATGACCAGTCATCCATATCTGTAACGGTAGCCCGTTATGTGACTTATAATGAGGATACCTTAAAAGCAGATGGTACTCTGGACAATATGACCTTTGATGAATTTGTAACACAGAATAACAACCGGGTAAAGGGAACGGTAGATCAGGATCTTTATACTATGGTATCTAATGCAACCGGTATCCCGACATCTAATATTTCGATTGTCAGCTATGATATTCCGATGTTTGAATATTCTAAGGGCAGCGGCAGGGGCTTTCAGGATTACCTGCAGATTATTCTTGCGGTTCTGATATTTGCACTGTTAGGATATGTGGTATTCCGCAGTACCAGAAAAGAAAAAGAAACTGAGATTGAACCGGAACTTTCTGTAGAATCATTGCTTGAGACAACCAAGCAGGCAGAACAGGAAGATTTGGAAGATATTGGTTACAATGAGAAGTCAGAGATTCGTGTCCTGATTGAAAAATTCGTAGATGAAAATCCGGAGGCTGTTGCGTCGTTGCTTCGTAACTGGCTGAATGAGGAGTGGGAATAAATGGGAACAGAAGAATATAATGGCATTCAGAAAGCGGCGATATTGCTGATAGCATTAGGACCGGAGAAGTCGGCCAGTATTTTCAAACATTTAAAAGAAGATGAAATAGAAGAACTGACACTGGAGATTGCAAATACCAGAAGTGTGTCACCGCAGACCAAAGAAAGCGTATTAAACGAATTCTATCAGGTATGCCTTGCACAGCAGTATATTGCAGAAGGAGGTATTGGCTATGCCAAAGAGCTCCTGGATAAGGCATTAGGCAGCGACAAGGCACAGGAGGTTATTACAAAACTGACAGCATCCCTTCAGGTTCGTCCGTTCGAATTTGTACGAAAGACAGATCCGAGTCAGGTGTTGAACTTTATTCAGGACGAGCATCCGCAGACCATAGCCATGATTTTGTCATATCTGTCACCGGCACAGTCTGCAATGATTTTAGGAGCCCTGACACCGGAGAAGCAGGCGGATGTTGCAAAACGTATTGCCAAGATGGACAGAACTTCACCAGATGTAATCAAAGAGGTAGAGCGTGTGTTAGAGAGAAAACTATCTTCCCTGATCAATCAGGATTACACAATTGTGGGTGGTGTAGATGCTATCGTTGGTATTTTGAATACGGTAGACCGTGGAACAGAGAAACATATTATGGAATCCTTAGAAATCGAAGAGCCGGAGCTTGCAGACGAAATCCGCAAGAAGATGTTTGTATTCGAAGACATCCTGTTGCTGGACGACCGTGCAATCCAGCGTGTGCTGCGTGATGTGGACAACAATGACCTTGCTGTTGCACTGAAGGGTGCCAACGAAGAGGTTCAGAATGTTATCTTTAAGAACCTGTCCAAACGTCTTGCTGCCATGATTCGTGAAGATATGGAATTCATGGGTCCGGTAAGAATGAAGGATGTAGAAGAAGCACAGCAGAAGATTGTTGGTATTATTCGTAAACTGGAAGACTCCGCAGAAATTGTAATTTCCCGTGGCGGAGGTGATGAGATTATTGTCTAATTTATATAAACAGCGTTTTATCACGAATGAATCTGAGAGCCGCGTGATTAATTCCAATACGCTGGCATACCGTATTTTAGAAGAACAGTCCCGGGCTCTTGCAAAGACACAAGAACCGGAACAGCCACAGGCAGAGTCAGGTGGATTTGTAGAAGGAATTGCTGCACCACAGGTGGAAACAATTGATTATGAAGCAGAGGCAAAGGAAAAAGCAGAAGAAATTTTAGCACAGGCAAATGCCGAAGCAGACGAAATCCGAAAAGCAGCCCGGGAGGAAGCAGACGAGCTTCGCAAGAAGGCTATGGAAGAGGGACATGCCGAGGGCATGGAACAGGGAATGCAGGAAGGTGCTGCGGTTTATGATGCAAAGTTAGAGAGCATTGGAAAAAGGGAACAGCAGCTGCAGGATTCTTATCTGGAACAGATGCGGGAACTGGAACCGAAGCTTGTACATACAATTACAGATGTGGTTTCCCATGTTTTTCATGTGCAGTTCCATGATAAGGATGAGATTGTACTTTATCTTGTAAAACGGGCAATGGAATCCATTGACGGACCGAAAGAATTTACAATCAAAGCAGGTCCGAAACAGGCAGCATATCTGGAAGAACATAAACAGGAGCTGTTAGAATGCGTGGGACAGAATGCAACTTTGGATTTAGTTACTATTCATTCCATGACTGAAGGAGAATGTATCATAGAGACAGATACAGGAGTGTTTGAGTGTGGAATGGATGTACAGCTGGATAATCTGATTCGTGATATACAGTCATTGTGTATGTGAGGAAAAAAGAGTGACATGTGATTTGGAAAAATATCAGTTACTTTCGGATAAGACATATTATACCTGCCTGGGAAGAGTGTCTAAGGTAGTAGGTCTTACCATTGAATCTATCGGACCGGAAGCAAAACTGAATGACTTGTGTAAAATATATCGGGATAGAGAGCAAAAAGAATATGTCATGGCAGAGGTAGTCGGTTTTAAGGATAACCGGCTGTTATTGATGCCTTTTGACAGTATTGAAGGTCTGGGTGTTGGATGTATCGTAGCAAATACGGGACATCCTTTGTCTGTTTTGGTGGGAGATGAGGTTTTAGGCCATATTCTGGATGGAATTGGACGACCGACAGATGTGGATGAGATTCATACCGATAAGGAATATCCGATTGAAGCCCCACCACCAGATCCGATGAAGCGTGAAATCATCAGTGAGGTATTACCACTGGGAGTTAAAGCGGTGGATGGATTAATTACCATTGGAAAGGGACAGCGTATTGGAATTTTTGCGGGTTCCGGAGTTGGTAAGAGTACCCTGCTTGGTATGTTTGCAAGAAATACCAAAGCGGATATCAATGTAATTGCCCTGATTGGAGAGCGGGGCAGAGAGGTGAGAGAATTTATTGAACGGGACCTTGGCGAAGAAGGTATGCGCCGTTCGGTGGTAATTGTGGCAACTTCAGATAAACCGGCATTGATTCGTAATAAAGCAGCCAAAACTGCAACAGCTGTAGCGGAATATTTCAGGGATCAGGGAAAAGATGTACTGCTGATGATGGATTCACTGACCCGATTCTCCATGGCGCAAAGAGAAATCGGACTTGCTACCGGGGAACCACCGGTTACCCGTGGATATCCGCCAAGCGTGTATTCGGAAATGCCGAAATTATTAGAGCGGGCAGGAACAGCAGAAAGAGGTTCTATTACCGGACTTTATACGGTGCTGGTAGACGGTGACGATTTTAATGAGCCGATTACCGATACAGCAAGAAGTATTCTGGATGGACATATTGTGTTATCCAGAAAATTAGGACATAAGAATCATTATCCGGCAATCGATATTTTGCAGAGTATTTCCCGTGTAATGAGTTCCATTGTTTCGGCGGAGCATAAGGCGGTGGCAGGAAAGCTGAAAAATGTACTGGCAACCTATCAGGAAGCAGAAGATTTGATTAATATTGGCGCTTATAAGAGCGGCTCCAATGAAGAAATTGATTATGCGGTTTCTAAGATAAAAGCGGTCAATGAGTTTCTGTGTCAGAGAACTGATGAAAAATTTACATTTGAAGAAGAATTGGCATTGTTGGAAGATGTATTCAAGTAGGAATGAGATATGGCAAAATTTATTTACCGGATGCAGAATATTTTAGATATTAAATTAAAACTGGAAAGTCAGGCAAAGATTGCATACAGCCAGGCAAATGCAGCACTCCGGGAAGAAGAGGCAAAGCTTTTAAAACTCTTTGAGCGGAAGAATGCATATGATAACCGGGCAAAAGAGCTGGTTGAAGGCAAAATAGATTTGCTGGAAATAAAAAAATGCAGACAGGCAATTGAAAGCATGAAGGTGTTGATTCGAAGACAGATGATGCAGGTGCAGGTAGCAGAGAAAAATGTGGAAGCCGCCAGGCAGAAACTGGAAGAAGTTATGAAAGAGCGAAAGACGCAGGAAAAACTACGGGAAAAAGATTTTGAAGATTTCAAACAACAACTGGTGCAGGAAGATAACAAGGTAGTAGACGAACTGGTAAGCTATAGCTATGGCAGACCGAAAAAATAGACAGGTGGTGTAACGATGGCAGAAGAAATGGATAAGAAAGCAGCAAAGAAAGCGGAGAAGGCAAGAAAGAAGGCAGAAAAAAAGGCTGCAAAGAACATGGAAACTGATTTGGAAAATACAGAAGAAGAGGAAGGCGGTTCTTCAAAACTGGCAGTTGCTCTGGTAACATTGGTCATCATTATTGTATGGCTGGCAATACTGGCACTGCTGATTAAATGGGATGTTGGAGGATTTGGCTCTACGGTAATGCGTCCACTATTAAAAGATATTCCGTATGTCAACCGGATTTTACCGGACTCTGAGGACGATCTTTCTACGGAAGAGGATTATCCATATAAGAATATGGATGAAGCGGTAGCTTACATAAAAGAACTGGAGCAGGAACTGGCACAGGCACAGCAGGGGAGCAGTGAAAACAGTGCTTATATCGCGGATTTGGAAGCACAGTCCCAGAAGCTGAAAGAATATGAAGCAAATGAGGCTGCATTTGAAGAAGAAAAAGAAAAATTTTATAATGAGGTTGTTTTTTCGGACCAGGCACCCGATATAGAACAATATAAGGAATATTATGAGAGCATTGATCCGGATAATGCGGAACTTTTGTATAAACAGGTAGTGGAACAGCAGCAGACAGACAGTAAGATATCTGATTATGTTAAGGGCTATTCCCAGATGAAACCGAAGGAAGCAGCAGCCATATTTGACACCATGACAGATAATCTGAATCTGGTGGCACAGATATTGGAAAATATGGATGCGCAGTCAAGAGCTGATATTCTAGGGAAAATGAATTCTGATACAGCCGCAAAGGTGACAGAAATCATGAATCCTTCAGAATAAATAAAATTGAATAAAGAAGAAAGGAGGAAGAATACATGACGAGTGCAAAGATTTCGGGAATGGTATCAACCCCTGGAACTTTAGACACAGGACTTTCCAAAGTGACGGGCACTGTGGAAAAAGGGTTATGTGCAACTGCACAGGCAAGCTTTGCTTCTGTGATGGAACAGAAAACATCCGGTTATGGAAACCAGCAGCTTACCAGTGGAAATCCGGTAGGAAAAGAACCTGCAGCAACAACCACACAGCCGGCAGCTGTAGCAGACAGCGCAAAGAAACTGAATGTAAAGGAGAATTCTCCTACACAGAAAGTGGAAGAGCTGCAGAATCAACTGGAAGACACAAAGGATGCATTTGAAACTGGTGTAAAAGAAATTCTGAAAGATGAACTTGGCGTTTCGGATGAGCAGGTAGAAGATGCTATGTCTATACTGGGATTGCAGTGGATGGATTTACTGAACCCGGCAAGCCTTTCACAGCTTGTGACACAACTGACAGGAACTGAGGATGCCTGTTCACTGCTTATGAGTGAAGAATTCACAAATATTATGCAGAATACAGATGAGTTGGTTCAGAGCTTAAGTGAGACACTTGGAATTTCTAAGGATGAGTGGGTAGCATTACAGAATCAGTTGGCAGAACTGACAGCGGATTTTAACGAAACAGTGGATATGGCAGATGGCGGCGTGCAGGAAATTGCTCCACAGACTGATGCGACAATTACTTCACAGGATACAACAGTAATGGCAGCTACAGTTCAGATGACCCATACTACAGAAGAAACACAGAATGTACAGCCGGAAGAAGAGACAGAAGATGCAGCGCCGGTAATTCAGGTGAATGCGTCAGAGGATGCACAGACTGAAAACAATGTATCAGAGAATGCGTCCGGTGAAATGGGCGAGCCAGCAGCCCAGTCACAGAAAACGAAAGAGAGCAGTGTAAATGAACATGCGCAGAATATGGAATTTCAGGTAAGAGCAGAACAGCAGACTGTAGCACCGGAAGAGGTAAATAAGGTGGCATCCCGTACAACCATTGATGTGCAGGATATTATGAACCAGATTACAGAATTCGCAAAAGTGAATCTCTCCCCAGAAAATTCATCCATTGAGATGCAGCTGAATCCGGAAAATCTCGGAAAAGTATATTTACACATTGCAGCAACCAAAGAAGGAAATATAACTGCAGAACTGGCAGTAAGCAGTGAAACAGTAAAGACCGCTTTGGAAGCACAGATTGCAGACCTTCGAACCAGTTTAAACCAGCAGGGAATCAAAGTAGATGCAGTCGAAGTTGCAATAGCAAGTCATGAATTTGAACGGAACTTAGAGCAGAATGCATCTGGAGAAGAACAGCAGGGCAGTCAGAGAGAAGAATCTGGAAGAACAGCCGGAAGAAGATTGTTCCGTGGAGAATTGGACGAGTTATCCGGGCTTATGAATGAAGAAGAAGCATTGGCAGCCCAGATTATGAAAGACCATGGAAATACCATGGATGTAACAGCGTAGAAAGGAGCACAAAATGATAACACAGCTTATAAAAAATGGAGAGGTTGTGGATACCAGTGCAGAATCAAATTCCTCATCCTCTACTTCCAAAAAATCCGGAGGTAGTCTGGATAAAGATGCGTTTTTACAACTGTTAGTAGCACAGATGAAATATCAGGATCCATTGGAACCAACAGATAATACAGAGTATATTTCACAGTTGGCAACATTCTCACAGTTAGAGGAAACCCAGAATATGCAGGCATCCTTACAGGAGATGGAAGCAAATTCACTGGTGGGAAAACAGGTAGTACTTCGTGTTACATCTTCTGCAACAGGCGAGACATCCGATGTTACCGGAACAGTAGACAGTGTAATCCATGAGAACAATAAGACTTATCTTATGGTAAATAACAACCTTTACTCCATTGACGATTTATATTCTGTTATGGACGACAGTTACATGGATGCAATCAGCCTTGCAAAATCATTTTCACTTGCAATTGCATCATTACCTTCAGCAGATGAACTTACACTGGATAATGCAGGTACACTGACTAACCTTCGGAAAGCATATGACAGCATGACCAGTTATCAGAAGTCATTCATTAAACAGAGTGATATCGATAAACTTGTAAAACTGGAAGAGAAAATGAAACAGTTACAGGCTGCCGCAGGAGAAAACGGTGATAAGACAGAAGGTAACGGTGGTACAGAAGACAAAAAAGATACAGAAGAAACAGGGAAAGCAGAGTAAACCACGGAAGGTTATTAGGGAGATGAAAGCATGAATAAGATAGCAAATCAATTCACTTCCATTGAACAGGTAGCAGACCAGTATCTCAATCCTTCGAAGAGTAATAAAACGCAGCCGGAGCAGGGAGCTTCTTTTGCGGAGGTATTAAAAGAAAAGCAAAAAGCAGCAGATGTTTCCGAAGTGAAATTTTCGAAGCATGCAAGCATGCGGTTGTCTACCCGGAATATCAGTCTTTCAGACCAGCAGAGTGAACGCTTGGAAGCGGGTGTGGAGATGGCTGAGAAGAAAGGAATCAAAGAATCCTTAGTAGTAGTTGATTCGCTGGCATTCATTGTAAATGTACCGAGCAGGACAGTTGTAACAGCAATGGACCAGAATGAATCAGAAAATAATGTTTTTACAAATATTGATGGTGCAGTAATAGCATAGCCGGACCTTATGGAGGCTGTGAGAACCCTGACTGACAGATGGGTTCTGCGTCAGACATCAAATTTAGGAGGTCATTTCATTATGATGAGATCAATGTATTCTGCTGTGTCAGGACTTAAGACACATCAGACAAAGATGGATGTTATCGGTAACAATATTGCCAATGTAAATACCGTGGCATTTAAAGAGTCCAGTGTAACATTCAGCGAGATTATGTATCAGACAATTTCCGGTGCATCCGGAGCAAATGCAACAACCGGAACCGGTGGAATTAATGCTAAGCAGATAGGTCTTGGTGTAACCACAGGTTCTACTTCCATCGACATTACTTCCGGTGGAGCAGCCCAGACAACCGGAAAAGCATTTGACTTAAGAATTACAGATAAGGGTAATACAACAAGTTTCTTTGTTGTAAGCAATGGTACTGAAAATCTTTTTACCAGGGCAGGTTCTTTCTATATCGATGGCTCAGGAAATCTTGCCATGACATCTACCGGATACAATGTTATGGGATGGCAGGTAGACCCGACCACCGGACAGATTAAAAAAGACCAGGTATCTGCACTTCGTATCATGCAGGAAAGCAATCTTACTTCTCCGGCAGAAGCAACAACGAATGCAGTTTGTGGTGGTATTGTAGATAAAAACAGTACAGAAATAACCAGTGAAAGTGGATATGCCATGAATTTGAATTTCTTCGATGCATTGGGATATTCCTATACCGCAAAATTTGCAGTCAAAGGTGTAGATACCGATGCCGGAACTTATACTGTTGAGTTAAGTGCTATTTATGATTCTTCCAATAAGAATATCTTAGAGGAGTTTTTGGCAAACGGTGGAAATCTTTCTGATGTATTTGGAGCAAATGCCAGCGGTGGAATTACTAATGCACAGACTGCTTACAATGCAATCAGTACAGAGTGGACAGATACCGGAGCATCTAATTCCTTTGGCGGAAATACATATCATCAGTTCCGTAACAGCAGTGGTGAAATGTACTATATCAATACAACACAGAATGCCGCTACCGGACAGTATGACAGCAAAGTATATCGTGCAATTACTTCAGCCGGTGGTGTAGTAAAAGGATACGAAGCAGTAACGGACGTATCACTTTCTGATATTTATACCGGGTTACAGCCTGGTGCAACCATCAACAGCATTACTGATGGTAATCCACCTACTATTGAAGCAACAGCAGTAAATTACGAACTGAAGTTTGATACTGGTACTGGAAAAGGTAAATTTGTTTCCGTGGGTGACAGCACTAACGGCTCAGTCACATTGAACATGAAACAGTTAGGCGACCAGTTTGAAAATATTTCCATTGATTTTACACAGTGTAAGAATTCTAATAATGGTGGAACATCTACTGTTGGAATGGATGCGGGAGCAATTGATGGAACAACCGGAACAGGTAAGAAGCTTGGAGCATTAACCGGTGTATTTGTAGATACCAATGGTAAAATTTACGGTTCTTACGATAATGGTAATACTGTTCTTTTGGGCCAGATTGCATCTGCCCGCTTTGCAAATGCAGCCGGACTTGAAAAAGTAGGAGATAACTGCTACCGTACTACTTTAAACTCCGGTGAATTTGATGGAATTGGTGTCGAAATTACTTCAAACGGAAGTACCATGAATTCCGGAGAACTGGAAATGTCCAACGTAGACCTGTCTTCTGAATTTACCGAGATGATTACCACGCAGAGAGGTTTCCAGGCAAACTCAAGAGTAATTACTACATCCGATACGCTTCTTGAGGAGTTGATTAATCTGAAACGATAATAAAAATAGTCAGATATAGCGAAAAATAATATAAAAACAGTACATATAGGGGGACTATATTTGATAGTTCCCCTATATATGGTATAATAGAAAATGGAATTGTTTCTAAAATAATTGTAAAAAAAGTAGACATTTTGCTGAAAGTTTAGTAAGATTATATAGAAATGAAAATGAAAATACAAAAAGGTGGGTAACAAGGACCATTTTCAAAAGAATGGTGTTCCCATAATTTTATAGAAATGTAGGTGGATAAATTGGATATAGCATCACTTATTGGTACCTTGATGGGACTTGCAATGGTTTTATTTGGAATTATTCAAAGTGCAGGTGTATCGGCAATATGGAATACATATATGGACTTCCCATCCGCTGTTATTACGATTGGAGGATCTATTGCTGGTGTTCTGGCATGTAACAGTATGGCAGATTTCATTAATGGCTTTAAGTCAGCGGGAAATGCTTTTAAGTTACATAAGAATGACCCGAGTGAGATTATTGGAAATATCATTAATCTTTCAAATATTGCCAGAAAAGAGGGGCTTCTTGCATTGGAAGAAGCAGCGAATGATATTGATGATGACTTTCTGAAAAAAGGAGTTATGCTGGTAGTAGATGGAACTGACCCGGAACTGGTGCGTGGAATTCTGGAAACAGATTTGGGCTGCATTGAGGACCGGCATAAGAAAGTAATCGGCTTCTGGGAAAAGTGGGGAGAATTAGCTCCGGCTTGGGGTATGATTGGTACCCTGATTGGTCTGATTAATATGTTGAAGGATTTACAGGATGCATCTTCCATCGGACCTAATATGGCAGTTGCCCTGATTACAACATTGTATGGTTCGCTGATATCTAACTGGATCTGTAATCCGATTGCATCAAAGATGTCAGATAATAATGCCAGAGAAATTATAATGAAAGAGGTTACCGTTGAGGGACTTTTGTCTATTCAGGCAGGAGAAAACCCTCGTGTAATAGAAGAAAAACTGAAATCATTCCTGTCACCACAGGCAAGAGAGGCTTATAATGCACAAGATGAAGCCGGAGGTGAAGAATAATGGCGAGAAAGAAGCGGGAACCGGAAGCAAAGCCGGCGGCTGGCTGGATAACCACCTTTAGTGATTTGATGAATCTGTTGCTGTGCTTTTTCGTGTTGCTTTTTTCCATGTCTACCGTTGATGCAGAGAAGTTTCAGATGGTGATAGCCTCGCTGCAGAGCAGCTTAAGTATTATGCCGGCAGGCAGTATGAGTATTGGCGAGGGAGAAATGGTGGGCAACGGAATCAGCCAGTTGCCGAATATTGATGTTTTTTTTGAAACGTCCTCAGGAGAGGATGGGGATTCCCAGGGTGGCAAAACAGAAGAGACTGAGACTGAGACAGATGTAGCAGAGCAGTATAAAGAACAGGCATTGTCGGAATCAGAACAAATGGCAGAACAAATCGAGCAGCAGATAGAGGCGGGGGGATTACAGAATCAGGTGGAAGTAGATTTTAATGCCGAGTATGTAAAACTTACATTAAATGGAGCAATATTATTTGATTCGGCAAAGGCAAATATCCGGGAAGATGCCCAGCCGCTGATTGCTAAAATAGGAACTATCCTGGAAAACTATGACAGCAATGTGATTGAAATTGAAGGACATACCGACAATGTGCCAATCCATTCGTCAAAATATGAAAACAATAATGTACTGTCCATGTACCGGGCACTTTCTGTGGCGGATTTTATCCGGGATAATACCACATTGGATCCGGCACTGATTAAATCCTCAGGAAGAGGGGAATATGTTCCTGTAGCAGATAATACTACAGAGGAAGGCAGAGCAAGAAACCGTCGTGTTGAAATTAAGGTATATAATTCATATAATTCCGGCGGCGCTACAGAATAGGAGGAAATGAGATGAAGAAGAACCTTATGTCAGTGCTTATTTTGGCACTGGTTCTGGTGAACCTGATTTTGACAGGAATACTTACAATAACAATCCTGCCGCAAACAAAGAAATCCAATGAGCTGGTAAACAAGGTATGCAGTGCAATTGATCTGGAGCTGGAGAGTGGGGATGGAACTGAGTCTGCCAGCATTCCAATGGACCAGATTGTGACCTATAAAATTGAAGATGCCATGACAATCAATTTAAAAACAGGTGCAGATGGCGAAACTCATTATGTAAAGCTTACAGCATCCATTTCCATGGACAGCAAGAACGATGGATATAAAACCTATGGCGAAGATATGGCTGATCGTGAAACAATTTTAAAAGATACCATTAATAGCGTAATTAATACCTATACAATGGATGAATTTAATGCGGATCGGCAGGCGGTTAAAGACGCTATACTGGCAGAACTACAGAAGCAGTTTGGTTCAGATTTTATCATTGCAGTCAACTTCTCGGAAGTAACTGTAGTATAGGATTAAAAATAGTAAGCATGAAATATAAGGTGGTGAGAGTCCGTGAGCGAAGTTTTATCTCAGAATGAGATAGATAACCTGCTTCAGGCATTGAGCAGCGGCGAGCTGGATGTAGAAGAAATGAAGGACAATGGCGAGAAGCAGATTAAGAATTATGATTTCGCCAGACCTTCCAAGTTTTCAAAAGAACACTTAAGAACACTGGAGATTGTGTTTGAACATTATGGCAGACTGATATCCACAAATCTTCCGGTTTATCTAAGAAAAAATATTCAGGTTGAGGTGATGAACTCTGAAGCAGTTACCTATTCTGAGTTTTCAAATGCACTTTCTAATCCGGTGGTTCTTGGTATTGTTAATTTTTCTCCATTGAAAGGTTCGGTTATTCTGGAGATTGCTTCAAATCTTGCATATACCATGGTGGATCGTATGCTTGGTGGAAGCGGAGAACCATTAGCGAAAGTCCGTGACTTTTCAGAAATAGAGTTGCTGATTATAGAAAGAATTATGGGAGTCTGCGTCGACCTGCTCCGGGAACCGTGGGAAAATGTTGTGGATTTACATCCAAGACTGGAACGTATTGAAACAAATTCGCAGTTTGCCCAGATTATTTCTCCGAGTGAAATGATTGCAATTATTACAATTAATGTAAAAATAGGGGATGTTGAAGGTCTGATGAATATCTGCCTTCCGTATCTTACTTTGGAACCTGTTATGGACAAGTTGAATACAAAATACTGGTATTCTACCATGCAGGAAAAAGATGAACAGCGTTATACGGAAGCAATTGAAACTTTGATTTCAAAAGCACCGATACCTGTAAAAGCAATTTTAGGTAACAGCACCATATCGGTAAACGACTTCATGAATTTACAGGTGGGTGATATAGTTAGATTGGACACGAAAGTGGACCAGGAGCTGGATGTTTACGTTGGAAACATTCGTAAGTTTACTGCATTGCCGGGAGCTTCGGGTGATGACTATGCAGTAAGAGTAATGTCAGTAATTAGAGAGGAGCAGTAAGTGATGGATGGAGTACTATCGCAGGAAGAAATCAATGCCCTGCTAAATAATCCGGGTGCATCATCAGATACGGCAGATGGACAGCTGAGTGATTCAGAAAAAGACACAATCGGTGAAATTGCTAATATCAGTATGGGTACCGCAGCAACGACATTGTTTTCGCTGGTGAACCGTAAAGTGGAAATATCCACACCGGTTGTTACCATGGCAAACTGGGACGACGTGGTAAAGGCGTATGAGCGTCCGTGTGTATTTATACGAATCGGATTCACCGTTGGATTGGATGGAAGCAATATCCTGATATTAAAGGAGCATGATGTTAAGGTCATTACAGATCTTATGATGGGAGGAGACGGAACCAATACAGACGTGGAACTGGGAGAGCTTCATTTAAGCGCAATCAGTGAAGCAATGAATCAGATGATGGGTTCTGCAGCTACTTCATTATCATCCATGCTGAATAAAAAGATTGATATCAGCCCGCCTGTTGCAGATCTGATTGATCTGACAGGAAATATTGATGAGGGAGCAATTGATGATTTCCTGACACAGCCATTTGTGAAAATCTCTTTTAAAATGGAAATCGGTGATCTTGTGGACAGTGAAATCATGCAGCTGTATCCGGTATCTTTTGCAAGAGAGATGTGTAAAAGTATTACGGAGACCATGACAGGTGGAAACGAACCAATACAGGAAGCAACACCACAGCCGGCACCGGCTCCTGCACCACAACCACAGGCAAGCCAGACAGCACCACAGCCTCAGCCAATGATGGGACAGCCGATGATGGGGCAGCCAATGATGGGACAGCCGATGATGGGGCAGCCAATGATGGGACAACCTGTAGATATGTCGGCAATGTATGCAAACCAGCAGGTAAATGTACAGCCGGCTCAGTTCCAAAATTTTACTGGAGATATGAATGGGGTATTTCCAAAGGAAAATATTGATCTTATTATGGATGTACCATTAGAAGTAACCGTGGAACTGGGAAGAACCAGTAAATCCATTCATGATATATTGGATTTTGCTCCGGGAACAATCATTGAATTGAATAAGATTGCTGGAGAACCAATTGATGTACTGGTAAATGGAAAGTACGTTGCAAAAGGTGAAGTAGTTGTAATTGAAGAAAGCTTTGGTGTAAGAATTACAGAGATTATTAAATAATTAGCAAGGAGATAACTAATATGGCAAAGAGTATTTTAATTTGTGATGATGCAGCTTTTATGAGAATGATGATTAAGGATATCCTTACCAAAAATGGATATACAGTTGCCGGGGAAGCAGAAAATGGAGTAAAGGCAATCGAAAAATATAATGAAGTACATCCAGACCTGGTACTGATGGATATTACCATGCCGGAGATGGACGGAATTCAGGCATTAAAAAAGATTAAAGAAGCAGATGCAAATGCATGTGTAATTATGTGTTCTGCAATGGGTCAGCAGGCAATGGTTATTGAAGCAATCCAGTCTGGTGCAAAGGATTTTATTGTAAAACCATTTCAGGCAGAACGTGTTCTTGAAGCAGTAAAAAAAGTAGTGGGTTAATATGATATTACTGAGTAGCAGAACATCGGGCGTACAAAGCTTTTTCCAATTGATAGGTGTATTGCTGATATTTGTTTTTGTGCTTGCAATTACATATTATGTAACAAAATGGATTGCCGGATATCAGAAGCAACATAATTTTCAGAAGAATATGCGGGTAGTGGAGACTATGAAACTCACTACAAATAAGTATATTCAGATTATAGAGGTGGGAGAGACCTATCTCGTAATCGGAATCGGAAAAGATGAAGTGACGATGTTAGCACAGCTTACAAGGGAACAGTTAAATGATGTTTCGCTGGAAGATACGGTGAAATATCAGAATACAGGAGAAAGTTTCTCTAACATTATGAAACAGTTCAAAGAACATTTACCGAAGAGCAGGCATAAGGATGAGTAATTTTAAGAAGAAATACTGTCTGGTATCTTTTATATTTGCGGTTATTGCAGTTGTTGTTACACTGGTGGCATTTGTACCACAGAAAGCGTATGCGGCATCTGTAAATATACCTGGGGTAACTGACAGCAGTAATAGTAATCAGTCAACTGAAAATGGCAATGGTACAGATGGAACAGCATCCTCTGGTAATAATGGACTTTCTGTTAATATTAATAATGGAGAGGGAAATTTATCCGGAACAGTTCGGATTTTTCTGGTACTGACTGTAATTGCGTTAGCACCATCTATTCTTATTATGCTGACTTCCTTTACCAGAATTATTATTGTGCTTCATTTTGTAAGAGCAGCAATTGGAACGCAGACTGTTCCGCCAAATCAGGTGTTGATTGGACTGGCGTTGTTCCTTACCCTGTTTATTATGAGCCCGGTTTTTACACAGATTAATGAAAATGCATTGAAACCGCTGGATGCCGGTGAAATCACGCAGGAACAGGCCTTTGAGGCAGGAATGGAGCCAATCCGTGAATTTATGTTTAAACAGACACAGGCAAAGGATATCAATACATTTTGTGACATTGCCGGCGTGACTTATGAGACACAGGATGATATATCCAATACTGTGCTGATTCCGAGCTTTATTTTAAGTGAGCTGAGACAGGCATTTATTATTGGATTTGTTATATATATTCCGTTTATTGTAATTGACATGGTAGTAGCATCTGTCCTTATGTCGATGGGTATGATGATGCTTCCGCCAACTACGATTTCTCTTCCGTTTAAGATTCTGCTGTTTGTGCTTGCTGATGGATGGAATCTTGTTATCAGGGAACTGGTAGAGACATTTTACTGATGAAAGAGGTGTAGAAATTGATCACACAGGGAGAAGTTTTAGATATTGCAAGGGACGCTATTTATAATATTATTTTAACTTCGGCTCCATTGCTTTTAATATCACTTATCGTAGGCTTGATTATTAGTATTTTTCAGACGGTTACATCTATTCAGGAACAGACGCTTACCTTTGTACCGAAGATTCTGGGTGTATTTGCAGGAATGCTTCTCTTTGGAGCGTGGATGCTGAATAATATGACTGATTTTATGACGAGATTGTGGTCTGATTTTAGTTTATATATCAGTTGATATACAGGTAGAGATAAAACATGGTTAATTATAGTTTCTCACTGCTTACATTTGAATATTTTTTGCTGGTTCTGGTGAGGATTACTTCTTTTGTTTTTTCGGCTCCATTTTTTAGCATGTCGAATACTCCGGGAAGAGTCAAAATTGGTTTCTCAGTATTTGTATCCATCCTGTTGATTGGAGTATTACCTGAAAGCACGATAGAATATGGAGGAGTAATTGAATATGCCACAATTGTCGTGAAAGAGGGAATTACAGGATTGCTGATTGGTTTTGGAGCAAATATTTGTAATTCCATTGTTTTATTTGCGGGTAATATTATGGATTTAAATATGGGCTTGTCCATGGCAACCGAGTATGATCCGGTAAGTAAAACAAATTCTCCAATAACAGGTAATTTTTATAATTATCTGGTCATGTTATTGCTCATGTCCAGTGGAATGTATCAGTATATCTTACAGGCAATTGTTGATTCTTTCACTCTGATTCCGGTAAATGGTCAGAATTTTATGTGGGATTCCCTGCTTCAGACCATGGTTTCTTATATGACGGATTCCATGGTGCTTGGTTTCCGGGTGGCACTTCCTGTTTTTGCAGTGTTAATGATATTGAACTGTATTCTTGGAATCATGGCAAAGATTGCACCACAGATGAATATGTTTTCTGTTGGTATCCAGCTTAAGATATTACTTGGATTTCTGGTTTTGTTTTTGACGATACAGCTGCTTCCGTATGTATCCGATTTTGTGTTTACTGAGATGAAACGGATGGTTACCGGAATTGCATCAGGAATGCATGGATAAGCTGGTACATGAATAGGAGATTTATATGGAGGAAAGAGATTTACTTCTGAAATATAATCTGCAGTGGTTCGCAAAAGAGGGACCTGGCGGCGAAAAGACAGAGCCGGCAACTGCAAAAAAATTAAAAGATGCAAGAGAAGAAGGAAAAGTTGCAAAAAGCAAGGAATTTTCCGGAGCAGTAGATTTAATTGTTTTATTCCTGGGATTGAAGATTTTTGGAAGCTATGTTTCAGAAACCTTAATGAATGAGTTTTCAGGTTTCTATCGGAAAATCCCGGATATTCTATTAGAAAATAAGACAGGCATGACAGTAAAATCCAGCCATATGCTAATGTCACAGGCTGTGATTGAAATGATAAAGGTCATGATACCGTTTCTTTTAATCGGAATAGTGGTAACGTTTTTAGTCAGTGTACTTCAGGTGGGCTGGAAAATAAGCGGGAAGCCATTAAAACCGGAATTATCAAAGTTTAATCCTATCAATGGGTTTAAACGGATGTTTTCCAAAGATTCTCTGTTTGAACTTGTAAAGTCTATTGTCAAAGTGGCACTGGTCATGTATGTGGCGTATTCCGAGATTAAGGACAGGCAGGGAGAATTATTTGTTATCTATGATATGGAACTGTTACAGGCAGTTGCATTGATTGCCGGACTTATTGTGGATGTGGGTTTAAAAACAAGCCTGGTTTACCTGATTGTCGGAATCGCTGATTTGATTTATCAGAAACATAAATTCAAAGAAGAAATGAAGATGACCAAACAGGAGGTAAAGGACGAGTATAAAAATACTGAAGGAGACCCACAGATTAAGGGAAGACAGCGTCAGAGAATGCGTGAGGCATCGCAGCGACGAATGATGCAGGATGTGCCGAAGGCAGACGTAGTCATTACGAACCCGACCCATTATGCAGTTGCGATAAGGTATGATGCGGAAGTATCCAAAGCACCGGTTGTGGTTGCAAAGGGTGAAGATTTTCTTGCTGCAAAGATTAAGGAAGTGGCAAGAGAAAATCAGGTGGAAATTGTAGAGAATAAACCGTTGGCGCGTATGCTTTATGCAAATGTAAATGTCGGAGCAGAAATTCCACCAGAATTGTATCAGGCAGTTGCAGAAGTGCTTGCGATGGTTTACAATCTAAAAGGCAGAAATTAATACGAATTTAAATGAAAGGAGGAAACCGGAATGAAAAAAGCGGATTTTGGTGTAGCAATCTATCTTCTTGCTGCAGTCATATTCTTTATTATTCCGATTCCTTCTATTTTATTGGATGTCATGCTGGCGATTAATATTTCACTGGCAATGATTATTCTTTTTAATGCATTATTTGCAAAAGAAGTGCTGGATATGTCATTTTTCCCGACACTGTTATTGTTTACCACCATATTCCGAATCTCATTAAATGTTTCTTCCACCCGATTGATTTTATCTACCGGTGAACCAGGAAATGTAGTAGAGACCTTTGGAGGCTTTGTAGGTGGTGGTAATCTTGTAATCGGAGCAATTGTATTTATTGTCCTGATTCTGATACAGTTTATCGTTATCAATAAAGGTTCTGAGCGTGTATCTGAGGTAACTGCACGTTTTACATTGGATGCAATGCCTGGAAAACAGATGGCAATTGACGCGGATTTAAATACTGGTGCCATCACAGAGAAGGAAGCAAGAGAACGGAGAACTAAGATTCAGCAGGAATCTAACTTCTTTGGTTCTATGGATGGTGCAACCAAGTATGTAAAAGGAGATGCAACGGCCGGCCTTATTATTACATTCATCAACCTGATTGGTGGAACGATTATGGGGGTCATGAATGGCGGGCTGTCTGCCATGGAGGCACTTCAGAAATATGGTATATTAACCATTGGTGATGGACTGGTCAGCCAGGTTCCGTCTCTTTTGATTTCGCTGGCAACAGGTATTCTCGTAACAAAAGCATCCAGTGAAGCGGATTTTGGATCCATGCTGGTAAAACAGCTTTTTGGAATTCCCAAGGTATTGTATATTGTAGGTGCAACGATAACCTTTCTTGGAATTGCAACTCCGCTGAATCCGGTACTTTTCTGTGCGCTTGGCATTGCATTTTTAGCTGCCGGACGGAAGATACAAAAGGATGTAAAGGTGGAAGAAATCGAAGAGGAAACCAATGCAGATGAAACGGCGGCAGAAGAAATCCGGCGGCCGGAGAATGTGGTTTCACTGCTTCAGGTTGATCCTATTGAACTGGAGTTTGGTTATGGTATTATTCCACTGGCAGATGTAAATCAGGGTGGAGACCTTTTGGACCGTGTAGTAATGATCCGTAGACAGATTGCGCTGGAACTTGGAACAGTGGTTCCGATTATTCGTCTGCGTGATAATATTCAGTTAAATCCTAACCAGTATATTATTAAGATAAAGGGAATTCAGGTAACAGAAGGAGAAATCCTTTTTGACCACTATATGGCAATGAATCCGGGATATGTGGAAGAGGAAATCACCGGTATTCCGACCTTTGAGCCATCCTTCCATCTGCCGGCAATCTGGATTACAGAGGGACAGAGAGAGCGTGCGGAGAGTCTTGGCTATACCGTAGTAGATCCACCATCTATTATTGCCACCCATCTTACAGAGGTAATCCGTTCCCATATTGCAGAACTTCTTACCAGACAGGATGTATCTAATCTTATTAGTAATATCAAGGAAAACAATCCTGCACTTGTGGATGAACTTACACCGAAGCTTCTTAGTATTGGTGAAATTCAGAAAGTTTTACAGAATCTTTTACAGGAGGGCATCTCTATCCGTGACCTGCTTACGATTTTTGAAAATTTAGCAGACCATGCGGTAACAACCAGGGATACCGATGTATTGACAGAATATGTGCGTCAGGGATTAAAACGTGCAATTTCAAGTAAATACTTTCCGGCAAATGAGACAACCAGCGTGGTAACATTAGATCCGAAGGTGGAACAGGAAATCATGGGTTCTGTAAAACAGACTGAGCAGGGGGCTTATTTGACTTTAGATCCGGAGAAGACCAAGAATATTATGGAATCCTTAAAGCAGGAAGTAGCGAAGTTAGAGAATATTGGAAAGAATCCGATTGTCATTACTTCGCCAATTGTGCGGATGTATTTTAAGAAACTCACCGAAGACTATTTCAAAGACCTCATTGTGGTGTCTTATAATGAAGTGGAATCAAATGTGGAATTACAATCAGTAGGGATGGTGACAGCATAAAATGACGATTAATAAATTTCAGGGCAGAACAAGAGAAGAGGCAGTTGATAAGGCGAAAAAGGAAATGGGAGAAGCAGTTGTGATTATGAATGTAAAGGAAATCAAACCGAAGGGTTTATTCCGGGCATTAAAGAGCACAACTTATGAAGTGACGGCAGCATTAGAGGAAAAGGAACAGACAGTTAATCCTCTTCCTGCGTTACATGCTCCATTAAAGATGCATGACAGCATAAATTTTGCAGCAAATGAAAAAATTGAAATTCCGGCACCGGAACCAGCATCCATTCATCCGGAAAGCAGTCATGATTTGGAAGAAAAGATAGAAAGTCTTTCTAATTTATTAGAAAAGAAGTTAAAACCGGAAAAAGAAGAAGAACCAAAAGAAGAGGAAAAGCCGGAAAAGGAAACTGATGCTCCAAAGGATATGAAGCATCAGCAGTCTGAGACTTTCCGTTGTATCCGCATGATTTATGAAACATTACTGGATAATGAAGTGAATGAAAGATATGTCAACCAGATATTAGATGATGTGGAGAAGAATTTAAGAGGCAGTGCAAGCATGGATATTATCTTATCCAATGTTTACCAGAAAATGGTATTAAAATTCGGACAGCCTCAAAAGATTGAACTGGTACCGGGACAGCCTAAAATCGTATTTTTTATTGGACCAACCGGTGTTGGCAAGACAACAACCATTGCAAAAGTGGCTTCCAGATTTAAAGTGGATTATGGCAAAAAAGTAGCGTTTTTAACAGCAGATACTTATCGGATTGCTGCGGCAGAACAGTTACGTACTTATGCGAATATCTTGGATACACCGCTGACAGTTATTTATTCATCGGAAGAAATGAATGCAGCCATAGAGCGTGTAAAGGATTATGATCTCGTTCTGGTAGATACCGCAGGATTCTCTTATAAGAATGAAGATCAGAGAAAAGATATGAGAAACCTCATAGAAAGTCTGGATGACAAATATGAGAAGGATGTTTATCTGGTATTAAGCGCAACTACAAAATACCGCGATTTGATGGAAATTGTAGATAAATACCATGAGATATCGGATTATAAGATTATTTTTACTAAATTAGATGAAACCAGTAGTTATGGTAGTCTGTTAAATATTCGCATGTATTCTGGTGCGGATGTTTCCTATGTGACAACAGGGCAGAATGTGCCAGATGATATTGAAATTTTCCAGTCACAGAAAATTGTAAAACAGTTATTGGGAGGCAGATAATAATATGGATCAGGCAGAAAAACTGCGCAATGTAATTAAATTAAAGAACCAGAAGCTTCCCCAGAAAGCAAGAGTAATTACGGTTACCAGTGGAAAAGGTGGCGTGGGAAAATCCAGCGTTACAGTTAATCTGGCAATCCAGTTTCAGAAAATGAATAAGAAAGTTATTATTTTTGATGCTGATTTGGGACTGGCAAATGTAGAAGTTATGCTTGGAGCAATACCAAAACATAATCTGAGTGATGTTATATACCGGGGAATGGATATACGGCAGATTATAACAGAGGGACCGGCAGGAGTAAGCTTTATCTCAGGCGGCTCAGGCATTGTGGGAATGAATAATCTGTCCAAGGATCAGATTACTTTTTTAGTACGTAATCTGGCACAGTTAGATGAAATGGCTGATATTGTACTGGTGGATACCGGAGCAGGAATTGCAGACAGCGTATTGGAATTTGTTATGGCTTGTCCGGAGGTCCTTCTGGTATCAACACCGGAACCAAGCTCACTGACCGATTCCTATTCTCTGTTAAAGGCACTGCACCGGAATCCGAATTTTGCCAAAAGCGGAACGCAGATTCATGTGGTTGCCAACCGTGTAAATTCTGTGGAAGATGGACAGGCAGTATATGATAAATTAAATACCGTTGTGTCACAGTTTTTAAATGGTAATCTTGAATATCTCGGCATGATACCGCAGGATTCCATGTTTGAAAAAGCAATACGCCAGCAGCAGATAGTATCTTTATATGCACCGGAGACCAAGTCGGCAAAAGCATTTGAGATACTTGCAAATAATCTTATAGAAGGTGCGCATGATATTCCGTTGATGAAGCGGGGCTTTGCCCAGTTGTTTGCTGAATTTTTTAATAACAGATAGGTGATAGAATGATTTCAAATGTTTTACGGGAAGGAATGAAAATTGATATTCATATAGTGAACCAGACGGAAAGGCCAGAATCTGCAGAAAAGGCTGCACCAGTTTACAAGAGTCAGATTTTTGAACTGTTTGAAAATGGTGAAATGGAGATAATGATGCCGATTCAGAGTGGAAAACTGATATTACTTCCACTGGGACTTCGCTATGAATTTGTATTCTATACACCGAATGGATTGTATAAAAGCATTGGTCAGATCCGGGAACGTTATAAGACGGAGAACCGCTACCTGCTCCGGATTGTATTAAATACACCACTGAGCAAATATCAGAGACGGGAATATTACCGTATGGAATGTGTCCTTGATATGGGGTATTTCCATCTGACAGACGAAGAAGCGGAAATGAAACAGACGGAAGACATCATCGCAAGTCTCAGGGATGATGATTTTTATAAAAAGCAGAAAAAGGGCACTATTGTTGATATCAGTGGAGGTGGTGTACGCTTTGTGACGAATGAGCAGTTAGAAGAGGGAAAAGCTGTTCTGATTATTGTGATGCTACAGACGCAGACCGGTGAAAAACAATATTATCTTCCAGGATATATCCTGCGAAGTACGAAGCTGTTAAATCGTGATAATATGTATGAAAACCGACTGAAATTTATTATTCGTGATGATAAAATAAGGGAAGAAATTATCAGGTATATTTTTGCAGAAGAAAGAAAAGCAAGACAGAGAGGAAAAGGATAGGGTTAAATTAATAGAATGAAAAAGAATATTCTGGTTGTTGATGACTCAGCACTCATGAGAAGAGTTATCTGTGATATAATTAATTCAGATAGTGGTTTTCAGGCAACGGATACATGCAGAGATGGTTTGGAAGCATATGAAAAATTGTGTCAGAAAGCATATGACGCAGTTGTTTTAGATGTAAATATGCCAAGAATGAACGGACTGGAACTACTTGAAAGATTACAAAAAGAAAATATAAAAGCAACAGTAGTAATGGTCAGTACATTAACGACAGATGGAGCTGAAGTTACACTCAAGGCAATGGAACGTGGTGCAATTGACTTTATCGAGAAACCAAATAATCTGATAGAGACAAAGGGACAGCGTTTCCGGGAAAAACTGATAAAAGTTCTTGCAACAATAACTGCAGCAGGAAGCACACAGACGTATCAGAAAAAAGTAATTACGAATGTGGTAAAACCGGCAGCTGTCCGGAAGATTAGAACGAAGGATGCAGCCCGGAGCAAGATTGTTGCAATTGCATGTTCCACAGGCGGTCCAAAATCTTTACAGAGTGTAATTCCATTGCTGAAATCCAATATGGATGCACCGGTTCTTGTGGTTCAGCATATGCCGGCTGGTTTTACAAAATCCATGGCAGACCGGCTGAATGAACTCAGCCCGCTGGATGTGAAAGAGGCAAACGAAGGTGATGTCTTGGAAAAAGGACATGTTTATGTGGCACCGGGAGGAAAACATTTACTGGTACAGCGGTTAGCAGATGGAACGCACTGTATTGTTTTAAGTGATGCACCGGCAATTGGTGGATTAAGACCATGTGCCAATCTGATGTATGAGTCTTTGATGGACAGCGGCTATGATGAAATTACCTGTGTAGTTCTTACCGGAATGGGTGCTGATGGAACAAAGGGAATTTCAGAACTCCAGAAAGAAAAAAATGTATACGTAATTGCTCAGGATGAAGAAACATCTGTGGTATATGGAATGCCAAAGGCAATTGCAGAGACAGGACTTGTTGATGAAATAGTACCATTAGAAAGTGTTGCGGACACAATTCTAAAGAATGTGGGGGTAAATTAAAGATGGATGTAAGCCAGTATCTAGAAATTTTTATTGATGAGACAAGTGAGCATATCCAGAGCCTGAATGATTGCATTATGACTTTGGAAAAGGAGCCGGAAAACAAAGATACCATTAATGAAATTTTCCGTGCAGCACACTCCTTAAAGGGAATGGCAGGAACCATGGGCTTTAAGAGAATGCAGCATCTGACTCATGATATGGAAAATGTATTCCAGGAAGTTCGTAGTGACAAAGTAAAAGTCACCAGTGAAATGATTGATATTCTTTTCCAGTGTCTGGATGCAATTGAAAGTTACCTCGATACGATCAAGAGTACATCAGATGAAGGTACAGAAGACAACGAAGCACTGATTACAGCTTTGAACAAATTCTTAGAGAATGCAGAGAACGGCGGAGCAGCCGCACCTGCAAAGGAAGAGAAAAAAGAAGAAAAGAAAGCAGAAGAACCGGAAAACGGTGATGGTAAAAAGAAATACTTAAGCGTAGAATTTTCTTCCAAAGATAAAGATGCGTTAAAAGCAGCTGAAGAAAGTGGAAACAAAATTTACGGAATTACAGTAGAAGTACAGAAAGACTGCCTTTTGAAAGCGGCAAGAGCATTCCTTGTATTTAAAGCAGTAGAAGAGTTTGGACAGATTGTTGTTTACAGTCCAAGTTCCCAGGATATTGAGGATGAACGTTTTGAACTGGACTTCAGTTTGTTCTTATCATCCAATGCTGCATTAGATGATATTTTAAAAGCAGTTAAAAATGTATCTGAAATTGCGGATGCCGTTGGTGAAGAAGTGAAGACGGCAACCCTATTCCATGAGGAAAATGTACAGGAAAATCTTCCAGCAAATACATCAGAAGCAAAGCCGGCAGAGCAGGCAGTACATAAAGAGAATAAACCGGCACAGACTAAGTCAAAACCGGCAGGCAAACCGGTTACAAACCGTACCGTGCGTGTGGATATCGAAAAACTGGATGCACTGATGAACCAGGTGAGTGAGCTGATCATTGCAAAAAACAGTCTGGTATCCATTGGCTCCCAAGAAGGAGGCAATTTCCAGAATCAGTCATTCCATGAGCAGATTGAGTATCTGGAAAGAATTACAACCAGTCTTCATGAATCGGTTATGAAAGTGCGGATGGTTCCAATTGAGAGCGTTGTAAACAAATTCCCACGTATGATTCGTGACCTTTCCAGAAGATTGAATAAGAAGATGGAATTGTGCATGACCGGTGAAGATACAGAACTTGATCGTACTGTAGTTGACCAGATTGGCGACCCGTTGCAGCATCTGCTTCGTAACTCTGCTGACCATGGTCTTGAGAGTGCAGAAGTTCGTAAGGAACGCGGTAAGCCAGAAACAGGAACCATTAATCTGAATGCATTCCAGGAAGGAAATAATGTAATCATTGAAGTAAGTGATGATGGTAACGGAATTGATACAGAGAAGGTTAAAGCAAAAGCAGTAGAGCGTGGTCTGGTAACACCGGAACAGGCAGAAAAGCTGAGCCAGAAAGAAATTATCGATTTCTTATTTATGCCGAGTTTCTCTATGGCAAAACAGATTACCGATATTTCCGGACGTGGTGTAGGTCTTGACGTTGTTAAATCCAATATTGAAGCATTAGGCGGAGATGTTGAGGTAAAGAGCAAACTTGGCGTTGGAACCAAATTCGTAGTAAGACTGCCACTTACACTGGCAATCATTCAGGCGTTGATGGTGGAAATCCGCGATGAAAAATATGCAATTGCGTTAGGCGCAATTCAGACTATCGAGGATATTCCGGTTGAAGATATTAAATATGTAGAATCCAAGGAAGTAATTAATTTACGTGGTTCTGTTATTCCAATCATCCGGCTGGATCAGATACTTGATATTCCACCGAAGGATGAAGAAGTAGAAAGTCTTACTGTTGTTATCGTAAGAAAAGGCGAACGTTATGCAGGACTTGTTGTAGACAATCTTCTTGGACAGCAGGAAATCGTAATTAAATCACTTGGTAAGTATATTAATAATAATAAGACAATCAGCGGTGCAACAATTCTGGGTGATGGCGAAGTCGCATTAATCCTGGATGCAAATACATTGATTTAACAGGGGGTGTGCAGAGTGGCAGAGCAACTTGAAACAGTAGAAAATATCAGAAAACAGTATATTGTTGTAAAAATCGGAAATGAGCAGTACGGAATCGATATCAGTTATGTAGACAATATTGTTCGTATGCAGAAGATTACAAGAGTACCTAGAGTACAGAATTTCTTTAAAGGAATTATCAATCTTCGTGGAGAAATCGTACCGGTTATGAGTCTCAGAATCCGTATGGAACTGGAAGAAGATGTATTTACCAATGCCAGCCGTATTATAATTTTAAAAATTGAACAGCAGAGTGCACTGGGAATAATCGTGGATGAAGTAAAAGAAGTTGTTACATTAGGAACCAATGAAATTGATAAAGTGAGTGGCGATATGAAGAATGCCAAGGTATCTTTTATCGATGGAATCGGTAAAAACGGAGATGAATTAATTTCCCTTCTGGATATTCATTCTATTATAGAAGAAAAAGAAAATGCGTAATTGTTATAGATATAGTGAGGCAAATGCCTCACTATATTCTATATCTTGAAATGACAGCAGGAGGATAAAATTGGCGGATTATACTTTGAACCAGGTAAATGACATGTATGTGGATGTCTTAAAAGAAATTGGAAATATTGGTGCCGGAAATGCAACAACTGCAATGGCAAATATGTTGAATATCCGGATTAATATGGATGTACCAAGAGTTGAATTACTGACCTTTCAGGAACTGGGTTCTGCAATTTGCCCGGAAGATGAGTCAATCGTAGGAATCTATCTGGAAGTAACAGATGATATTACCGGCAGCATGATGTTTCTTATGAAACTTGATTCTGCACATTATCTGGTAAATAAACTAATGGGACGTCCGGCAGATTATGCGGAAGATTTTGATGAGATGGATATGTCTGCATTAAAAGAAATAGGAAATATCATTGCCGGTTCTTATCTGAACGCGCTTTCTGCCATGACGCAGCTTACTATTGCACCATCGGTTCCTTATATTGCAATTGATATGGCGGGAGCTATTTTAAGTGTTCCGGCAATACAGTTTGGTAAAATTGGAGACAATGCACTTATGATTACGACAGAATTCGGAGATGAAGTGATGATAGAAGGATATTTTATTCTGTTACCTGACCTTGAGTCTTATGAGAAGATTCTGAAATCTCTGGGAATTACCTTATAAGGAGAAGGGTATCAATGGGTGAAGTAATAAAAGTTGGTATGGCAGACTTAAATATTTGCAAGGCTCCGGATACAATTACCACATTAGGACTGGGTTCCTGTATAGGAATAGCATTGCTAGACCCGGTTACAAAGATTGGCGGACTTGCACATATTATGCTGCCAGACAGTACAAAGATGAAAAATAATTCGAATATAGCGAAATTCGCAGATACAGGAATTGTAGAGCTGGTTCGCCGGATGACAGAAGCAGGGGCGGCAAAGAGCAGGCTTGTAGCAAAGATTGCAGGCGGAGCCAGAATGTTCGAGGTAAGTGGTAACTCTGAAGTGGGAAATATTGGAGCAAGAAATGCAGAAGCTTCCAGACAGAAACTGAAGGAGCTTGGTATTCCGCTTCTGGCAGAGGATACCGGGCTGAATTATGGACGTACCGTAGAATTGCATTGCGATACCGGAGAATTCTATATTAAGTCTGTTGGAAAAGAATTGAAAATTATTTAGATTGAGGATGTAAAGATGAAGACAAAACCGATTCCTGCAATCGTAATGTTGACCGCAGGATTTATTACCTGTATTGTGGCAATTTTTCAGAAAATGGAATTGCTTGCCTTTACAAAAACATTATTGCTGGTACTGATTATATTCTATCTGCTTGGGGGCATTGCAGCTTATATCTTGGAAAAGAATTTTAAAGCTGCAAAGGATGAAGAAAGCAGTACAGAAGAAAAAGCAGATGGTGATGCAGAAGAGTCTGCTGATGAGAAAAAAGAAGATACATCAGAAAAGTCAGAAAAAGAGGAAGAGAAAAGAGCGAAAGAAGAGTAATTATAAGAAACCGGAGGCTATGGTATGAAAACAGTGGACAGAGAAAAACTGTGGGAAAGCTATCAGAAAAATCCAGTATCTGAAATACGGGAACAGATTATCATAGAATATGCTCCGTTAGTTAAATTAGTAGCGGGCAGATTGAGTATGTATCTTGGATATAATGTAGAATATGAAGATTTGGTCAGCTATGGAATCTTTGGACTGATTGATGCAATTGATAAATTTGACCGAAGCAAGGATGTTAAATTTGAGACATATGCAAGCCTTCGAATCCGTGGGGCAATATTAGACCAGATTCGTAAAATGGACTGGATACCGAGGGCTGTTCGCCAAAAACAGAAAAAGATTGACGAAGCAATAAAAAATATAGAAATGAAGACAGGAAAGACGGCATTGGATGAAGAGATTGCAAGCGAACTTGGGGTATCAGAGGATGAATACCTGAACTGGCAGTCCCAGTTAAAAGTTACCAATGTTGTTTCTTTAAATGAGTTTGTGGAGCAGGGAACAGAGCCTGCGATGGATGCGACAAAAAATTCCCATTTTGCACAACCGGAAGATGTGGTGGCAGAAAGCGAACTGAAAGAAGTTTTGGCACAAAGCCTTGAGACCTTGACGGAAAAGGAGCGCAGGGTAATTGAACTTTATTATTATGAAGAACTTACTTTGAAGGAAATCAGCAGTATTCTTGAAGTATCTGAATCAAGAATATCCCAGCTTCATACCAGAGCTCTGGCAAAGATGAAAAAGAAAATGGGAAGTTATATGGATATATTGGTTGAAGAAAGTTAAAAGGAGGGAAGCTATGGGACAGGCAAATGCTTATTTTCAATTTGTGATAAAGGAACATGCAACTTATATTAAGCTTTTCCCGGCAGCTCTGGAAGGAAATGTTATTGAAATTGGTGAACTGACAGAGTATCTGGAAAGGCATGGCTGCCCGGATTATAATTTGAAGGAACTGGTTGCAGCAATTAACAGCAATGAGATGACAGAGATTATGGTCGGAGATATTTATCCGATTCAGATAAATGAAGAGATGTCCGTAACAGTATCAGCAGATGCCATGGAGGCGGTATGCAGATTTTATCCGGCTGCAGGCGGCACGAATATGAATGTGCAGGAAATCTTAAGGGATTTAACTGCAAAAGGTGTCAAAGCAGGGGTTGATCAGGATGAAATTTTGAAATTTTTCCAGGATAGGGCATACTGTACCGATTTTGTGCTGGCAAAAGGAAAAAAACCGGTAGATGGTCAGGATGCCAGAATTGAATATTATTTTAATACAGATGTTGATTTAAAGCCGAAGAAGAATGAAGATGGTTCGGTAGATTACCGTGAACTGAATGTAATCAGCTATATCAAAGAAGGCGACCTTCTGGCAAAATTATTTCCGGAAGATCGTGGAATCAAAGGATATGATGTACAGGGAAGGGAAATTAAACCAAAACAGGTACGCTCCCTTCAGTTAGAATATGGAAATAATATCCGGGTATCGGAAGACAAAACAGAACTGTACTCTGAAGTAACCGGACATGCAAGTCTGGTAAATGGTAAGGTATTTGTATCAGATGTCTATGAAGTCCCGGCAGACGTGGATAATTCCACCGGTAATATTGATTATCCGGGAAACGTTACCGTAAGAGGTAATGTAAAGGGTGGTTTTTCAATTATTGCAAAAGGTGATATAGTAGTAGAAGGCGTGGTAGAAGATGCACTGATACAGGCGGGTGGTCAGATTATTGTAAAACGTGGAATTCATGGAATGACCAAAGGAATACTTCGGGCACAGGGAAATGTTATCTGCAAGTTTATTGAAAATGCAACCATCATTTCCGGAGGTTATGTTGAAACAGATTCTATTTTACATAGTAAGGTATCAGCAGCAACAGAGGTTCGCGTAAGTGGTAAGAACGGATTCATAACAGGTGGTGTTATCCGGGCGGGCAGTCTGGTAGAAGCCCAGACCATTGGTTCCAGCCTTGGAGCAGGAACACGTATTGAAGTTGGTGTGGATCCGGAAAAGAAAGAACGTTATGTGAAAGTGCAGGAAGAACTGCTTCAGCTGAATAAGACCATTGAACAGATTCGGACGATTCTTACTACCTATGGAGAGAAGCTTAAGAATAAAGAAAAACTGGATCAGGGAAAAATCCAGTATATTGAACAGCTTATGCGTGCTTTTAAGGAGAAGGAAGCTCAGCGTACACCATTAGAGCATGAATACGAAAGGCTGCAGAGTATATTAAATGGCAGTAGCAATGCAAGGGTGAAAGTATCAAAGACACTGTATGCGGGAGTAATTGTAAATATTACCGATGTAAGCCTTATTGTAAAGGATGACAGAAGTTTCTGCCAGCTTTATAAGGACGAGGGTGAAGTAAAAATCTCAAACATGTAATGAAGTATGGTTGAGACAGGCTGGAGGTGCATGGATATGTCGATTCGTCCGGTAGATATGAATGGAGTCATTCAAAGAACGCAGGATGTCGGAACACTGAAACAACATCAGGATATGAAACCAATGGTAGATCAGCAGAACATCCAGATAGAGGTGCAAAGAGAAGAATACCGCCAATCAGAGCAGGTGACCAGGAAAGATGATTCCCAGATGGAAGAACATCGTTTTGATGCAAAGGAAGAGGGAAAGGGTCAGTACCAGCGGCAGGAACAACGGAAAAAGAAACAGAAAGAAGACCGTGTGGTTATCAAAGGTGCAATTGGAGGCTTTGATGTTAAAATATAAAAAGGAGTGTATCTGACAGATGACAGGCGTGGAAATCATCCTGATTCTGGCTGGTCTGGTTATGATGATAGGAAGCTTTATGGTAACAGAAAAGCTATCCGGTGCAGAATTAGACCGTATTGCGGAACTGAGTCAGAATGAGATAAAAAAAATACTGGAAAACAAATTGAAAGATGCAGAAGCTGCGATAGAAGACCAGATTGACCATGCAATTGAAGATTCCACAGATAAGGTGGAGCGGGCACTGGATAAAGAGACCAATGAAAAAATGCTGGCAATCGGTGAATATTCGGATACCGTTATGGAAAAGATGAATCAGACCCATAATGAGATTATGTTTTTATACAGCATGCTAAATGACAAGCACACAGAACTGACAAAGCTTGCAGGACAAATTGGCGAGATGTCAGCCGAAATCGGTGAGAGCTTAGAAGAGGCGAAAGAGTCTGTAGTTAAAGAAACAGAAGAAGTAAAAGCCACAGAGGAACCGGTGGAGACAGAAGCAGAAGCGGCAACCGGAGAGATGGAAGAACAGCCGGAGCAGACTAATCATAACGAAAAAATCCTTGCCTTATACAGTCAGGGAAAATCGTATGTAGAGATAGCAAAGGAACTGGGCCTTGGACAGGGTGAAGTGAGACTGGTTGTAGGATTGTATAAAGGAGTAGATACAAGTGAAGTTTAAGTATTATCTGAGAGGCTTGGGAATTGGTATTCTGATAAGCACGATTATCTTATCCATATCATTTGCAATGAAGAAAAATGACCTTTCAGATGATGAAATCATTGCAAGGGCAAAAGAACTTGGAATGGTAATGGAAGATACCGGAAAGGACACCATACCAAAAGCTACAGAAACAGAAGATGAGATTCCAAAGAGCACGGAAGGCGGTTTTAATACAGAACAGACAGATATGCAGCCGGGAACAACTGATTCAGGGGAGATATCGCAGGATGTAGGAACAGATGGAGCGGATGCCGTACCACCGTCACAGGATGGAACCAATATGGTACAGAAGGAATTTACCGTAGAAGTAGGAGATTCTTCTAATGCGGTTTCGCAGCGTCTGCAGGAAGAAGGTCTTGTGGACAATGCAGAAGCATTTAATAAATATATGGTAGATAATAATTATGCCAATTTTGTCCTGCCCGGAACCGTAACGATTCCGGAAGGGGCTGGCTATGAAGAAATTGCCGGAATACTTACGGATAAAACGATTCATCATTAAAAAAAGGTTGCATAGCATGGCTGAGTATGATATAATCCATGCGTTGCGATAAATTTACACATATACCGATTGTCAGATTGGTGCCGCAAGGTTGTCTGATAATAAGAAGTATATGGAAGAATAACCAAATGGAGGAAAAACAATGAGCGTTATTTCAATGAAACAGTTATTAGAAGCAGGTGTTCATTTTGGACATCAGACCAGAAGATGGAATCCTAAAATGGCTCCATACATCTACACAGAGAGAAATGGTATATACATCATCGACCTGCAGAAATCTGTAGGTAAAGTTGATGAGGCTTACAAGGCTATGGCAGATATCGCTGCTGATGGTGGTACTATTCTTTTCGTAGGAACAAAGAAACAGGCTCAGGATGCAATCAAAACAGAAGCAGAGCGTTGTAACATGTTCTATGTAAACGAGAGATGGTTAGGTGGTATGCTTACTAACTTCAAGACAATCCAGAGCCGTATTGCAAGATTAAAAGCAATCGAAACTATGGAAGAGGATGGAACATTTGATGTTCTTCCTAAGAAAGAAGTTATCAAATTAAAGAAAGAATTAGATAAATTGCAGAAGAACTTAGGCGGAATTAAAGAAATGAAGAAGATTCCAGATGCTATCTTTATCGTAGATCCTAAGAAAGAAAGAATCTGCGTTCAGGAAGCTCATTCCTTAGGAATTCCACTTATTGGTATCGCAGATACAAACTGTGACCCGGAAGAGTTAGATTATGTAATTCCTGGTAACGATGATGCAATCAGAGCCGTTAAATTAATCGTTTCTAAAATGGCAGATGCTGTTATCGAAGCAAATCAGGGAACTGTTGATGTTGACACTGAAGTTGCAGAGGATGCAGAAGAAGCTGTAGAGGCATAAGAACAGTATTTTAAACGATAAGAAACACGCAACGTGTGTATAAAACAGGACAGACAGTAATTGCCTGTCCTTACCTTTAGAAAAAATAAATGGAGGAAAATGAAGATGGCTATTACAGCAGCAATGGTAAAAGAACTGCGTGAATTAACCGGCGCAGGAATGATGGATTGTAAAAAAGCATTAGGTGAAACAGACGGCAACATGGATGAGGCTGTTGAATATTTAAGAAAAAACGGACAGGCAAAAGCTGAGAAGAAAGCTGGAAGAATCGCAGCAGAAGGTCTTTGTACTGTTGTAGTAAAAGATGATAAGACAGCAGCAGTTGTTGAAGTTAACTCTGAAACAGACTTCGTTGCTAAAAATGATACATTCCGTGAGTTTGTAGAGGCTGTTGCAACACAGGCAGTAAACTCTGATGCAGCAGACATGGATGCATTCATGGAAGAAAAATGGAATGCAGATGAAAGCAAGACAGTAAAAGATGCATTAGTAGAGAAAGTTGCAGTTATCGGAGAGAACTTAAAGATTCGTAGATTCGAAAAGGTTGTAGCTGAGAATGGTTGTGTAGTATCTTATATCCATGGCGGCGGAAGAATCGGTGTTATCGTTGATGCTGACACAACTGTTGTAAATGATGCAGTAAAAGAAGCATTAACCAACATTGCAATGCAGATTGCAGCTTTAAATCCAAAATATGTTTCCAGAGATGAAGTAAGTGCAGATTACATCGCACATGAGAAAGAAATTCTCTTAGCTCAGATTATGAATGATCCGAAAGAGTCCCAGAAACCGGAAAAGGTTATCCATGGAATGATTGAAGGACGTATCAGCAAAGAGTTAAAAGAAATCTGCTTAGTAGATCAGGTATATGTAAAAGCAGAAGATGGAAAACAGACAGTTGGAAAATACTTAGAGCAGGTTTCCAAAGAAGCTGGTGCTCCTGTATCTGTTAAGAAGTTTGTACGTTTCGAAACAGGTGAAGGTTTGGAGAAGAAAAATGAAGACTTTGCTGCAGAAGTTGCTGCTCAGATAGCAGGAAACTAAGTAAAAGCTTAGCACAAATTGTAAAAGTATATAAAATTCCCCTGTAGAGTGATTTCTGCAGGGGAATTTTCTGACAAAAGAAAGAAAAATCTCAAGAAGTAATTCAATTAAAATTATTTTTTATAGTGATATTTTGTTAAAGTGTGTTACAATAGAAAAGAGATTTTATGACCGGGAGGTCACTACATGGAAGAGAAGACCACGAAGGGGTTAAAGGAACAGCGGGAAAGGCGAAAACGCATTAATTGCATGAAGATGGGGATTATAACATCTATCTTCGTTTGGATGCTGATATCGATTATTTTGTGCGTGGTATTGTTGTGCCGGGTAATTTCTTTACAGAACCAGATAGACAGGCTGGTATCAAGCGGTATTGTTTCCGGACAGGTACAGCAGGACGAGAACCAGTCGAAAGGAGAAATGTCTACTGGAACGGAATTACAGACAGACACAGAATATCAGGATCAGAATGCAGACAGTTCGATTGTCCAGTCATTGGTGGCAGAGGATGAAAGCAACAAGGCACAGCCGGGAGATCAGCTTAAAGTATATCTTACCTTTGATGATGGACCAAGTTCCAATACGGCAGCTATTCTTGATACATTGGCGCAGTATAATGTGAAAGCAACATTTTTTGTTGTAGGAAAAGAAGATGAAGAGTCCCAGGAGATGTATAAAAGAATTGTAAATGAGGGGCACACACTGGGAATGCATTCTTATTCCCATAAATACAGTGTGATTTACGATTCGCTTGAAAATTTTGAGGATGATTTTACCAAAATACAAAATTATCTTTATGATATAACGGGAGAGGATTGCCATTATTATCGTTTCCCGGGTGGAAGCAGCAATCAGGTCAGTAATACAGATATGAAAGAGTTTATAAAATATCTGAATGATCAGGATGTTACTTATTTTGACTGGAATGTAACCAGTGGTGATGCTACATCACAGGCATATACAGCGGACGAGCTGGTAGATAATGTGTTAGAGGATGTGGTAAAATATAAAACATCGGTTGTGTTACTTCATGATGCAAATACGAAGGAGACAACGGTGGAAGCCTTAGGTCCGATGATTGAGGCACTACAGGCACAGGGAGTAGAGTTACTTCCGATTACTGAGGATACAACTGTAATACAGCATATTAGTGCAGACAGTGTTCAATAGAAAAAATGGAGGTTTTTAAGAATGAGCTTTTTTAAAGATTTTAAAGAGGATTTATCGCAGGCAGTGAACGAACTGGTACCGGGTGAAGACACAACAGAAGCAGCAGAGCAGGATAACGATGTAGTAGTCAATACATTGGAAGATGAACTGGATGTGGAGTCTGAATTATCCAAATTGGACGGACTTTTAGAAAAGGTTACCAAGGATGCCAATGCTCCGGTAGAGAAGGAAGCACCGGCACAGGAAACAGAAACAAAAGTAGAGACACCAGCTGTAGAAGAAAAAGAAGATTTACATATTCAGGAGGAAAGTAAAATGAGTGAGACAACAGCAAATGAAACCATGACAATGCCAGAAGAGACAGTAACACCGGTACAGCCGGCAACTCCGGCACATTTTGCTCCGGTTCAGACATCAGATGAAGTTTCAGATGAAGTATCTGTAATCACAGAAGGAACATCCATTACCGGTAATATGGCATCTACTGGTTCTTTAGATATCCGTGGAAATATTAATGGTGATGTTCAGTGTAATGGCAAGCTGGTTGTTACCGGAACTATCAATGGAAACAGCAATTCTGCTGAATTCTTCGCTGATGCTGCAAAAGTAGAAGGTGAAGTAGTAAGCACCGGAACTGTTAAAATCGGACTTGGTTCTGTCATTATTGGAAATATTACAGCAAGCTCTGCAGTTATCGCAGGAGCAATCAAGGGCGATATCGATGTTCAGGGACCTGTAGTTGTAGATACTTCTGCAGTTGTTATGGGTAACATCAAATCCCGTTCTGTTCAGATTAACAATGGTGCAGTTATCGAAGGTTTCTGTTCCCAGTGCTATGCTGATATTGATGTGGAAAGTCTTTTTGGAGAGAATAAATAATGAAGAGAGTATTTTTAAAATTAAGCGGAGAAGCACTTGCAGGAGAAAAGAAAACAGGTTTTGATGAGCCGACCGTAACAGAAGTTGCCCGCCAGGTAAAACAGATTGTAGATGGCGGATGCCAGGTTGGAATCGTAATTGGTGGCGGTAATTTCTGGAGAGGACGTTCCAGCGAGACTATCGACCGTACCAAAGCAGACCAGATTGGTATGCTTGCAACGATTATGAACTGTATTTATGTATCTGAAATCTTCCGTTCTGTTGGAATGATGACACAGATTCTGACTCCGTTTGAGTGTGGAAGCATGACCAAACTTTTCTCAAAAGACCGTGCCAGTAAATATTTTGAAAAAGGAATGGTAGTATTTTTTGCAGGTGGAACAGGACATCCTTATTTTTCAACAGATACCGGAATTGTACTCCGTGCCATTGAAATGGATGCAGAGGGCATTTTCCTGGCAAAAGCCATTGACGGTGTCTATGACAGTGACCCGAAGGTAAATCCGGCAGCAAAGAAATATGATGAGGTATCCATTCAGGAAGTGATTGATAAGAAGCTTGCAGTAGTAGATTTAACCGCATCTATTATGTGTATGGAAAATAAAATGCCAATGTATGTATTCGGATTAAATGAGCCGGACAGCATTGTAAATGCAATGAGCGGAAAATTTAACGGCACGAAAGTGACTGTATAATAAAGGAGATTATTTATGGATAGCAGATTAAACCCATATGAAGAGAAAATGCAGAAATCATACGAGAATCTTGTGGAAGAATATGCAACTATCCGGGCAGGAAGAGCGAATCCGCATATCTTAGACAGAATTACTGTAGATTATTATGGAACACCGACCCCGTTACAGCAGGTTGCAAATATCAATGTTCCGGAGCCAAGAATGATTCAGATCCAGCCTTGGGAAGCATCCCTTGTAAAAGAGATTGAAAAAGCAATTTTAACATCTGATTTAGGCTTAAATCCAACCAACGATGGTAAAGTAATCCGTCTTGTATTCCCGGAGCTTACCGAGGAAAGACGTAAAGAACTGGCAAAGGATATTAAGAAAAAAGGTGAGAATGCCAAGGTGGCAATCCGTAATATCAGAAGGGATGCCAATGATGCATTCAAGAAACAGAACAAAGCAAATGAAGTATCTGAGGATGAATTAAAAGAATTAGAAAACGATACTCAGAAAATTACGGATAAATATATTGCAAAAATTGATGGTGCAGTAGAGGAAAAGACAAAGGAAATCCTTACGGTATAATCTTATCCATGTACGACACATATGGGGACATAGCGCGATTGCCGTGTCCCCTTTTATGTTGTAAACATCTGTAAAAAGGAGAACAAAGATGAAGATTCCAAAACATGTTGCAATTATTCTGGATGGAAACGGACGCTGGGCAAAGAAAAGAGGAATGCCAAGAAACTATGGACATACCATGGGGGCAAAGAATGTTGAAGTTATCTGTAAAGCAGCGCATGATCTGGGCATAGAATATGTAACCATGTATGCATTTTCCACAGAGAACTGGAACCGTCCACAGAATGAAGTAGATGCTTTGATGAAGCTTTTGAGCAGTTATCTTAAGAACTGTATAAAGACAGCGGACAAGAATAATATGAGAGTCCGTGTAATCGGAGATACCAGCCGGCTGGATGATAAATTCCAGCAGCAGATTGCTGTATTGGAAAGAGAATCTGCCCATAATACGGGACTGAATTTACAGATTGCCATTAATTATGGAGCAAGAGATGAAATGATCCGTGGAATGAAGAAAATGTGGCAGGATGGTATTTCGGCAGAGGAGATTACCGAAGAGAAATATGCATCCTATCTTGATACGAAAGATATCCCGGATCCTGATCTTATGATCCGCACCAGTGGAGAACAGCGGCTTTCCAACTTCTTGCTGTGGCAGTTTGCTTATAGTGAGTTATATTTTACAGAGGTTCCATGGCCGGACTTTACACCGGAAGAACTGCGTAAAGCAGTAGAGGATTACAGCGGAAGAGACCGGAGATATGGAAAGATAGAGGAGGAGTAATATGTTTAAGACAAGATTATTAAGTGGAATCGTGCTGGTAATTCTGGCACTGGTATTCATTATTACCGGAAATGATTTGCTGCTGGCAGTAACCGGAATTATTTCTTTGATTGGATTATATGAACTGTATCGTGTGTTTAAAATTGAAAAAAGCTGTGCCGGTGTCGTCGGCGGACTGGCAACGATTGTATATTATTGCAATCTGAAATTTCAGTTTATTCCGGATATGCTGTTATTTGTCATCGCACTTTTGGTAGTGCTGATGTTTGTATATGTATTTTCTTATCCGAAATATCATACCGAGCAGATGTTAGCAGCATTTTTTGGTGTATTTTATGTATCGGTGATGCTTTCTTATGTATATCAGACCAGAATGCTACCGGGTGGAGCTTATATTGTATGGTTAATTTTCTTATGCTCCTGGGGCTGCGATACCTGTGCATACTGTGTGGGTGTGCTGATTGGAAAACACAAGATGGCACCGGTGCTTTCTCCGAAGAAATCCTGGGAAGGAGCTGTTGGCGGAGTAGTGGGAGCAGCATTATTAACCCTGATTTATTGCTTTGTTTTCCAGGGCTCTATGGGAAGCACCAACCGTGATATCATTATGCTTTGCATGATTTGTGCGATTGGGGCAATCATATCTATGATTGGAGACCTGACTGCATCTGCAATCAAACGTAATTATGACATTAAAGATTATGGCAGACTGATTCCTGGCCATGGTGGAATCTTAGATCGTTTTGACAGTGTAATATTTACAGCGCCAATTATTTATTATCTTGCATTATATCTGATTGGCAAGTAGGAGGAAGCATGAAGAAGATTGCAATTTTAGGTTCCACTGGTTCCATTGGAACCCAGACACTTTCTGTTGTAAGAGAACATGGAGATATTGAAGTAACTGCACTTGCGGCAGGACATAATATTGCAAAATTAGAAGAACAGATCCGGGAGTTTCATCCGGCTTTGGTTGCTGTATGGGCAGAAGAGGACGCGATTGAGCTTCGGACAAGGGTTGCAGATTTGAAGGTAAAGGTGGCTTCCGGGATGGAAGGACTTTTAGAAGTAGCAACGGAAGAGAAAGCAGAGATTCTTGTAACTGCCATTGTAGGTATGCTTGGTATCCGTCCGACCATAGCCGCTATGAAAGCAGGAAAGGACATTGCACTAGCTAATAAGGAGACTTTAGTTACCGCAGGACATATTATTATGCCGCTGGCAAAGGAATGTAATGTGAAAATCCTTCCAGTGGACAGTGAACACAGTGCAATCTTTCAGTCTCTGCAGGGAGCCGGAGACAATAAAATTGCAAAAATACTTTTGACAGCTTCCGGCGGACCATTCCGTGGAAAGAAGCGGGCGGAATTAGAACAGGTAAAAGTGGAAGATGCATTGAAGCATCCGAACTGGAGCATGGGACGTAAAATCACTATTGATTCCGCAACCATGATAAATAAAGGACTTGAAGTCATTGAAGCAAAATGGCTGTTTGATGTAAATGCAGACCAGATTCAGGTTGTAGTACAACCACAGAGTATCATACATTCTATGGTAGAGTATGAAGACGGTGCAGTCATTGCACAGCTTGGAACAGCAGATATGCGGCTTCCAATCCAGTATGCCCTGTATTATCCGAACCGGTTACACTTAAGTGGAGACCGGCTGGATTTCTGGAAAATGAAGGCAATTACATTGGAAGAGCCGGATATGGAGACTTTTTATGGATTGAAGCTGGCTTATGAAGCCTGCAGAAAGGGCGGTAACATTCCGACTGCTTTTAATGCAGCAAATGAGAGAGCGGTAGCAATGTTCTTAGACGGAAAGATTCGTTTCTTAGAGATTCCGGAAATCGCACAGGCGTGTATGGAGCAGTGTACCTATATTGCCAGTCCGTCCGTAGAAGAAATCCTTGCAACAGAGCAGGCCGCGTATGAGTATATAGAGAGCAGGTGGTAGATTGAAAATAATCATTGCAATCTTAATGTTCAGTTTTATTATTATTTTTCATGAACTGGGACATTTTTTGCTGGCAAAGAAAAATAAAATCAAAGTAAATGAATTTTGTCTGGGACTTGGACCAACGCTATTTGGAATTACAAAGGGAGAGACAAAATATTCCATAAAACTGCTGCCTTTTGGTGGAGCATGTATGATGGAAGGCGAAGACGGAGAGTCGGAAAGTGAAGGCTCCTTTAACAGCAAGTCCGTATGGGCGAGAATAGCAGTTGTAGCGGCAGGACCGGTTTTTAACTTTATTCTGGCATTCCTTCTGGCACTGATTGTTATCGGGACAGCCGGATTTGACCGGCCGGAGGTAAAAGGTGTTATGGAAGGATATCCGGCAGAGGAAGCAGGACTTCAGGCTGGAGATATCATTAAAGAAATCAATGGAAAGAACATTCATATTTATCGTGAAGTAAGTGTTTACACGCTATTTCATTCCAATGAGAATCTGGAAGTGACCTATGAAAGAGATGGAGAGGAATATACCTGTACCATCAGCCCGAAATATAATGAAGAAGCAGGAAGAAATCTCTTTGGAATCTATGGAAATACCATGCGTGAGCGGGGTAATATTTTTGAGACTATAAAATATAGCATATATGAAGTGAAATACTGGATAGAAGTTACCATGGACAGCTTGAAGATGTTAGTGACCGGAAGAGTCAGTGTCAATGAACTTTCGGGACCGGTAGGTATTGTAAAGAATATTGGTGATACTTATGACGAGAGCAAGTCAGCTGGAACGCTATCGGTGGTATTGACATTAATTAATTATTCCATAATGCTGACTGCCAATCTTGGAATTATGAACCTGCTTCCATTACCGGCATTAGACGGAGGAAGACTGGTATTTCTGATTATAGAAGCCGTCAGAAAGAAACGGGTGGATCCGGACAAAGAGGGCATGGTTCATTTTGTCGGACTGATGCTGCTTCTGGCATTGATGGTGCTTGTTATGTTTAATGATATTCGAAAATTATTTTAAATAATCCTGCACAGGAGGAAAAGCAATCATGGAACGAAAAGATACGAAAGTGGTAAAAATAGGAGACCGTATCATCGGTGGAAAAAATCCAATCCTGATACAGTCAATGACCAATACAAAGACAGAGGATGTAAAAGCAACCGTAGAGCAGATTAACCGTCTGGCAGCGGCAGGCTGTGATATCATCCGCTGTGCGGTGCCGACAATGGAAGCCGCAGAAGCATTGACTGAGATTAAGAAGCAGATAGCAATACCACTGGTTGCAGATATTCATTTTGATTACCGGCTGGCTATTGCTGCCATGGAGCATGGAGCAGATAAAATCAGAATCAATCCGGGCAACATCGGAAGCAAAGAGCGTGTGCAGGCTATGGTAGACGTAGCAAAGGAAAGAAATATTCCAATCCGTGTGGGAGTCAACAGCGGTTCACTGGAAAAGGATTTAGTAGAAAAATATCATGGTGTTACCGCAGAAGGCATTGTAGAAAGTGCTTTGGATAAAGTGCATCTTATTGAAGATATGGGATATGACAATCTCGTTATCAGTATCAAATCTTCAGATGTTATGATGTGTGTAAAAGCCCATGAACTGATTGCTGAGCAAACCGATCATCCCCTGCATGTGGGAATTACAGAGGCAGGAACGATTATCAGCGGAAATATTAAATCCTCCATTGGACTGGGACTGATTTTAAATCAGGGGATTGGAGATACCATTCGTGTTTCATTAACCGGAGATCCGTTAGAAGAAATCAAATCAGCAAAACTGATTTTAAGAACTTTAGGGCTTCGTAAAGGTGGTATTGAGGTAGTATCCTGTCCGACCTGTGGAAGAACAAGAATCAACTTAATCGAACTGGCAAATCAGGTAGAGAATATGGTAGCGGACATTCCTTTAGACATCAAGGTTGCTGTTATGGGCTGTGTAGTCAACGGACCGGGAGAAGCAAAGGAAGCCGATATCGGAATTGCCGGCGGTGTGGGAGAAGGACTAATTATAAAGCATGGTCAGATAGACCGTAAAGTACCGGAGAATCAGCTCTTAAGTGAATTAAGAAAGGAACTTTTGAACTGGAATAAGGAGTAGGAAAAATTATGGCAAAACTGTTTTTTGAAGTTTTTCCAACATTAAAGATTACCGGAGAGATGAGTACACTTTTGAAAGAAACAGAGATTACAAAAGTGGCATCGAATTCCGCACAGAATGCACTGCGGATTTATTTAGAGAGTACAAGGCTAATTCCAAAACCGGAAATCTATCATATTGAACAAGAAATCAGACAACAGCTATTTCCGCACAAGGAGGTAGCTGTTAAAATCATAGAAAAATTTAATTTATCCAGCCAGTATACACCGGAAAAACTGATGGCGGTATACCGGGAGAGTATTTTAGAAGAGATTCGCAATTACAGCGTATTGCTCTATAATCTGATGCGCTGCAGCAAAATGGAATTTGACCGGGAAGACCATATGATTCTTACTTTAGAGGATACTATTGTTGCCACAGAGCGGAGCAATGAACTGATTGATATCTTAGAAAAAATCATCTGCGAACGTTGTGGATTAAAATTAATGATTGAGCCACAGTATGAGAAACCGGCAGAAAATGATTATTTAAAGAGCGCAGACAGCCAGATTGAAACAGAGGTTGCCCATATCGTGGCACGTACTGCAGCAGCAAGAACGCAGAATACGGATGGCATGGAACAGCCTGCAATAAAAGAGGCAGAAGTACAGCGGAATGGAGAAGCAGCGAAGACAGAAAAAGTTCCTGCTGTCCCGGAAAAAAATCAGACCACCGGTGCAGAAGGCACAGGAGCAGTGCCTTCTGCTGGAAAGAATAACTTTTCCGGCGGAAAGGATTTCAAGGGAAAATCTTCCTTCCAGAGAAGAGAGTTTGTTAAAAAATCAGACAATCCGGATGTTATTTATGGTCGTGATTTTGAAGAGGATGCAATTCCGATTGAGACCATCGTAGGTGAAATGGGAGAAGTTGTCATCCGTGGACAGATAATGACATTAGATACAAGAGAAATCCGTGGTGAAAAGACAATTATCATTATGTCAGTAACGGATTTTACGGATTCCATTGTGCTTAAAATCTTTACAAAAAATGAGAATCTACCGGAACTGATGGGAGATTTGAAAAAGGGAGCATTTCTTAAAATTAAGGGTGTAACGACCATTGATAAATTTGACAGTGAGCTGACCATCGGCTCCATTGTCGGAATTAAGAAAATCCCTGATTTTACTACAATAAGAATGGACAACAGCCCGTTAAAGAGAGTAGAGCTTCATTGCCATACCAAGATGAGTGACATGGATGGTGTTACCGATGTAGGAGATCTGGTAAAAAGGGCATATAAGTGGGGACATAAGGCACTGGCGATTACCGATCATGGAAATGTCCAGGCATTCCCGATTGCAAACCATGCACTGCCGGATGACCCGGACTTTAAGATTATCTATGGTGTGGAAGCTTATCTTGTGGATGACTTAAAGGACATTGTAGAAAATTCAAAGAATCAGTCCCTGCAGGATGCCTATGTGGTATTCGATATAGAGACCACCGGATTTTCACCGCTGGTAAATAAAATTATTGAAATTGGTGCGGTAAAAGTAGAAAAGGGGAATATAACCGAGCGTTTTTCCACTTTTGTTAATCCGGAAGTGCCGATTCCGTTCCACATTGAAAATCTGACCGGAATCAAAGATGATATGGTAATTACGGCACCGGTGATTGCAGAAGTTATGCCGGAGTTCTTAGCCTTCTGTGATGGTGCTGTTATGGTAGCACACAATGCTGATTTTGATATGAGTTTTATCAAATATAACTGTGACCGTTTAAGCATTCCTTATGATTTTACCATTGCAGATACTGTTGCCATGGCACGAATGCTGTTGCCGAATCTGAACCGTTTTAAGCTGGATACCGTAGCAAGGGCATTAAATATTTCGCTGGAGAATCATCACCGTGCGGTAGACGATGCAGCATGTACCGCTGAAATATTCGAAAAGTTTGTAAAAATGCTTGCTGACCGTGGCATCAATACACTGGATGAATTAAATGCCGAGGGACATGTCAGCAAAGAGACCGTTATGAAGATGCCGACCCATCATGCTATTATTCTTGCAACGAATGATCTGGGTCGTGTGAATCTCTATAAGCTGATATCCTTATCCCACCTTGATTATTTCCATCAGAGGGCGAGAATTCCAAAGAGCGAATACTTAAAACACAAGGAAGGCTTACTGATTGGTTCTGCCTGTGAGGCGGGAGAACTTTATCAGGCAATTTTACAGGGACGGCCGCAGGAAGAGATTATCCGTCTGGTGAAGTTTTATGATTACCTTGAAATCCAGCCTCTTGGAAATAATGCATTTATGATAAAAGATGAAAAAGCACCGATTTCCACCATGGATGAATTAAAGGACATTAACCGCCGGATTGTAAAATTAGGAGAAGAATTCCATAAGCCGGTTGTGGCAACCTGTGATGTGCATTTTATGGACCCGGAGGATGAAGTATACCGTCGGATTATTCTGGCGGGTAAAGGCTTTAAGGATGCCGATGAGCAGGCTCCGCTATATCTTCGTACCACAGAAGAAATGTTGGAGGAATTCAGCTATTTAGGCAGTGAGAAAGCGAAAGAAGTCGTTATCGATAATACCAATATGATTGCAGATATGTGCGAGCGCATTTCTCCAGTTCGTCCGGATAAATGTCCGCCGGTGATTGAAAATTCCGACCAGATGCTGCGTGATATCTGCTATAACAAGGCACATGAGATGTATGGAGAGGATTTGCCGGAAATCGTATCGGAGCGATTGGAGCGGGAGTTAAAATCCATCATCGGAAACGGTTATGCGGTAATGTATATCATTGCCCAGAAGCTGGTTTGGAAATCAAATGAGGATGGTTATCTGGTAGGTTCCCGTGGATCCGTAGGTTCTTCTTTTGCGGCAACCATGTCCGGAATCACGGAGGTAAATCCGCTGGCACCGCATTATTACTGTGCCCACTGTCATTACAGTGATTTTGATTCGCCGGAAGTAAAGAAATATGGCGGACAGTCCGGTTGTGACATGCCGGATAAGCGGTGTCCGAACTGTGGCAAGCCGTTAGTGAAAGCCGGTTTTGATATTCCGTTTGAAACATTCCTTGGATTTAAGGGAAATAAAGAGCCGGATATTGATCTTAATTTCTCCGGTGATTACCAGAGTAAATCCCATAAATATACAGAAGTAATTTTCGGTGCGGGACAGACCTTCCGTGCCGGAACCATTGGTACGCTGGCAGATAAAACCGCATTCGGTTATGTAAAGAATTATTATGAAGAGCATGGTGTGCATAAGAGAAATTGTGAGATAGACCGGATTGTGCAGGGCTGCGTGGGAATCCACCGGACCACCGGACAGCATCCGGGAGGTATCGTAGTATTGCCGGTGGGGGAAGAGATTTATTCCTTTACACCGATTCAGCATCCTGCCAACGATATGACAACCGATATTATTACGACTCATTTTGAGTACCATTCCATTGATCACAACTTATTAAAGCTTGATATTCTCGGACACGACGATCCGACCATGATCCGTATGCTTGAGGACTTAACCGGAATTGATGCACAGAAGATTCCACTGGATGATAAGTCCGTCATGTCCTTATTTAAGAATACCAGTGCACTGAGTATTACACCGGATATGTTGACAAACTGTACACTTGGAGCACTTGGAATTCCAGAGTTTGGAACAGACTTTGCGATGCAGATGTTAATTGACGCAGACCCGCAGTCCTTTTCCCATCTGATTCGAATTGCAGGTCTGTCACACGGTACGGATGTATGGTTAGGAAATGCCCAGACATTGATTGAAGAGGGAAAAGCAACCATTTCTACGGCAATCTGTACCCGTGATGATATCATGATTTATCTTATCAGTATGGGACTTGACAGTGAGGAATCCTTTACCATTATGGAGTCTGTCCGTAAGGGAAAGGGCTTAAAACCGGAGTGGGAGGAAGAAATGACTGCCCATGGCGTACCGGACTGGTATATCTGGTCCTGTAAGAAGATTAAGTATATGTTCCCGAAGGCCCATGCGGCGGCATACGTTATGATGGCGTGGCGTATTGCTTACTGTAAGGTATTTTATCCGCTGGCATATTATGCAGCATACTTTTCCATCCGTGCAACCGGATTCAGTTATGAGCTTATGTGTCAGGGAAAGGATAAGCTGAATTACTTCATGCGTGATTATGAGAAACGAAAGGATTCACTATCGAAGAAGGAGCAGGATACCTATAAGGATATGCGTATTGTGCAGGAAATGTATGCAAGAGGCTATGAGTTCTGGACCATTGATTTATATAAAGCCCAGGCATCCCGTTTCCAGATTATTGATGGCAAACTGATGCCTGCCTTAAGTACGATAGATGGTCTTGGCGAGAAGGCGGCAGAGGCAGTGGTAGAGGCTGCCAAGGATGGTCCTTTTCTATCCAAGGATGATTTCAGGCAACGGACCAAAGTTAGTAAGACCGTAATTGATCTGATGGGAGACCTTGGATTATTCGGGGACCTGCCGGAATCGAACCAGCTTTCTTTATTTGATTTTTAATACATAGGAAGGTATAATTGTTAAAAGGAGTGAGGAGCATGAACGAAGTATATGAAAAGCTTTTAAAATGTTATGCATGTTTTGAAGATAAGATTGATTTTAAACCACAGGCAGCATTGATTTTAGGCTCCGGATTAGGAGATTATGCTGACACAAATATGAAGGTGGAAGCAGTGCTTGATTATCACGATATCGAAGGGTTTCCGGTATCAACGGTACCGGGGCATAAGGGGCGCTTCGTATTCGGTTATGTAGGGGATGTGCCGGTAGTATGTATGCAGGGACGTGTGCATTATTACGAAGGTTATTCCATGCAGGATGTTGTGCTGCCAACAAGATTAATGAAAATGATGGGAGCAAAGGTACTCTTTCTTACCAATGCTGCAGGGGGAATACAGCAGGGAATGAAAGCCGGAGATCTGATGATGATTACCGGGCAGATTGGCTGCTTTGTACCATCTCCTTTAATCGGGGCAAATATCGATGAACTGGGGGAAAGGTTCCCGGATATGAGCCATATCTATGATGAGGATTTACAGAAAATAATCCGAAAAGCTGCCATTGAAGCAGATATTCCGCTTCGGGAAGGCACTTACCTGCAGTTATCAGGACCGAATTTTGAAACACCACAGGAGATTTCCATGTGCCGTGTACTGGGGGCAGATGCGGTAGGCATGAGTACAGCCTGTGAAGCCATTGCAGCAAATCATATGGGGATGAAAATCTGCGGTATTTCCTGTATTTCAAATCTCGCGGCAGGAATTTCACCATTTTCACTGATACACCGTGAAGTTCAGGAGACAGCAGATCGTGTTGCACCATTGTTTAAAAAGCTGGTGACCGATTCTATTACCGGTATGAAAACATTTCTGTAAGAAAATGGTATAGCGGGAAGCAGCTATAGAAATTAAATATAAGAGGCAGATATCTATCAGAAGAAGGTAGAAGATAAGGAGGGGATTGCGTATGAATATACGTTTTTACAATGCCAGAATCTTAGAGCCGTCAGAGGGACATTCTTTTCAGGTGATAACCGGGGAATTGTGGGTAAAGAAGAATGAGATTATCTATATCGGGGATGGCCTTGATACGGAACGTGTTTTTGAAAAAGAGCCGGCAGGAATGATTCTTTGGGACAGGGAAATTGACGCAGAGAAAAACCTGCTGCTGCCGGGATTTAAAAATGCCCATACCCATACGGCTATGACATTTTTACGTTCCTATGCGGATGACCTGCCATTACAGGACTGGCTGACAAAGCAGGTATTTCCGAAAGAGGCACTGCTTACGGCAGATGATATATACTGGCTCAGCATACTAGGCATCATGGAATATCTGACCAGCGGCATCACTTCAAATTTTGATATGTATTTCTTTCCGGAGACAATTGCAAAGGCTTCCATAGACTGTGGATTCCGGACCATGCAGGTCAGCAGCTTCAATGATTTTACAAGCTCCATTGAAGAGATGGAAGAAATTTATCATAAAGTCAATGAAATGAGTGACTTAACCGGTTATGTGCCGGGATTTCATGCGGAATATACCACCTCAAAAGAGCACTTAAAACAGGTGGCAGCATTATCCGAAAAGCTGCATGCACCGGTATATTTTCATAATTCCGAGACTGCACTTGAAGTGGAACAGTGTAAGGAGCGTTATGGAATGACACCGACCCGGCTGATGGAAGAGCTTGGAATGTTTCAATATGGCGGCGGTGGTTATCACTGTGTATATTTTGAAGATGAGGATTTTGAAATTTTTCGAAAGAGAAATCTTACGGCAGTAACGAATCCTGCATCGAATCTGAAGCTGGCAAGCGGAATCGCACCGATTGACCGCTTTATAAAAGAGGAAATTAATCTTGCTATCGGAACAGATGGCCCGGCAAGTAACAACTGCCTTGATATGTTCCGGGAAATGTTTTTAACTACCGGTCTGGCAAAGGTCAGAGAAAAGGATGCAGCCTGTGTTGGTGCGGAAGAAGTACTTTATATGGCAACGACAGGAGGAGCTGCTGCCATGGGATTAAATGAATGCGATAGTCTGGCAGAGGGAAAGAAAGCAGATTTAATCATGCTTGATTTAAAGCAGCCGAATATGCAGCCGGAAAATAATCTTGTCAGGAATATTGTATACAGCGGAAGCAAACAGAATGTAAAGCTTACCATGGTAAATGGACAAATTCTTTATGAAGATAACACATTTCAGATTGGATTTGAACCAGAAGAAATATACCGGAAAGCAAATGAAATTATTGGCAGAATGAAATGAGAGGAACGATATGAAAGTAATATTTGTGCATCATAGCTGTTTTGTGGTGGAAATGGAAGATGTGGTTTTGATATTTGATTATTTTGAAGGAAACCGTGTAACCGGTTATACTTTTACCGGAGTGCTTCCGGTATTTGACAAAGACAAATCCATTTATTTCTTTGCAAGCCATAAGCATCAGGACCACTTTGATATGAATATTTTAAAACTGGCAGAGGATTATGAAGACATTCATTTTATTTTGTCAAAAGATACAAAAATGAGTCCGAATTTTATGAAAAAACACGGTATTCCGGAGCGGGTAAAGAAATGTATCGAATATGTCATTCCGGATAAGAAATATGAAATCGGAAAAGTGACGGTAAAAACCCTTCGTTCCACGGATGCCGGTGTGGCGTTTCTGGTAAAGACCTGTGGCAAGACCATTTATCATGCAGGAGACCTTCATAACTGGAAGATGGAGCATGTGGGAGAGCTGATTAATGGCAAGATGGAGCGGGACTATAGACACCAGATACGCAAGTTAGAAGGTGAGCATATCAATGTGGCATTTGTGGTATTAGACCCGAGACTTGGTGAGTATACTGACCTTGGTTTTTCTTATTTCATGAAGAATGTGGAAGCTGATTATGTATTCCCGATGCATATGTGGCAGGATTATTCTGCCATTGAAAAATACAAGCAAAAATGTGATAATCATTTGTATACGGACCGAATCATGGATATCGAAAAAGAAAATCAGGTATTTGATATGGACAATCTCAAATGAAATTCTTGAATTATGCCATTAATTGGTCTATACTTAATACGTTTCCTGCTTAGGGGAAGGAAACAATTTCGTTACACGGGAAATCGGTAAAAAGTGGTTCCCGGAGTTAAAAACAGGAGGAAGAATGTATGGATAAATTTCTCGCATTTGGAGGCAGTTTTTTACAGTATGTAGTTATTTTTGTGATTCTGGTTGCAATTGCAGTTCTCGGTGTGTTTACAGGTATTGCACTGCGGAAACGGAAAGATGCAAAGGAACTGGCATTACATGAAGATAAAAAGGAAGAAAAATAGTTTTTTGGAGGAATTATTGTGAAGAAATACGGAGTAAATGACTTAAGAAGAATGTATCTTGAATTCTTTGAGAGCAAAGGACATCTGGCAATGAAGAGCTTTTCTTTAGTACCACATAATGATAACAGTCTTCTGCTTATCAATGCTGGTATGGCTCCATTAAAGCCATATTTTACAGGACAGGAGATTCCGCCGAGAAGAAGAGTGACAACCTGTCAGAAATGTATTCGTACCGGAGATATTGAAAATGTAGGTAAGACAGCAAGACATCTTACCTTCTTTGAGATGCTTGGAAACTTCTCTTTTGGTGATTATTTCAAACATGAAGCAATTGCATGGTCATGGGAATTCTTAACAAAAGTGTTAGAGCTTGATCCGGAGCGTCTGTATCCATCTATTTATGGAGAGGACGAAGAAGCATTTGAAATCTGGACTAAAGAAGTCGGTGTTCCGGCAGAGAAAATTACCAGATTCTATCGTGACCCGGAAACCGGAGAATGTGATAACTTCTGGGAGCATGGTGCAGGACCTTGCGGACCATGTTCTGAAATCTATTATGACCGTGGAGAAAAATATGGCTGTGGAAGTCCTGACTGTAAAGTAGGATGTGAGTGCGACCGTTTCATGGAAGTATGGAACAACGTATTTACACAGTTCGAAGGAGATGGCAAAGGTGGTTATACCGAGCTTTCCCAGAAAAATATTGATACCGGAATGGGATTAGAGCGTCTGGCAGTTGTTATGCAGGATGTAGACTCCGTATTTGATATTGATACTATGAAAGCAATCCGTGATAAGATTTGTGAATTATCAGGAAAGACTTATCAGCAGGATGCATTAGATGATGTTTCTATCCGTCTGATTACAGACCATATCCGGTCTGTAACCTTTATGGTATCTGACGGAATTATGCCAAGTAACGAGGGAAGAGGTTATGTTTTAAGAAGACTGATTCGGCGCGCTGCAAGACATGGCAGATTACTTGGAATTGACGGACTGTTCTTAGCAAAACTCAGTGATACTGTTATTCATGAGAGCAAGGATGGTTATCCGGAATTAGAAGAGAAGAAAGATTTCATCTTCAAGGTATTATCCCAGGAAGAAGAAAAATTCAATAAAACAATTGATCAGGGACTTGCTATCTTAGCAGAGATGCAGGACAAGCTGGAAAAAGAAGGAAAGAAAGAATTATCCGGAGCGGATGCTTTCAAGCTTTACGATACTTACGGATTCCCTCTTGACCTGACCCAGGAAATCTTAGAAGAAAAAGGATTTACCATTGATGAAGCCGGATTTAAGGCTGCAATGGAAGAGCAGAGAGAGAAAGCAAGAAAAGCAAGAAAAGTAACCAACTACATGGGCGCAGATGTTACCGTATATGAATCCATCGACCCAAGTATTACAACTGAATTTGTCGGATATGAGAACAATACTTATACTTCCAAGATTACAGTAATGACTACTGAGACTGAAATCACAGAAGCTTTATCCGATGGTGAGATTGGAACTATTTTCGTAGAGAAGACTCCATTCTATGCAACCATGGGTGGACAGGTAGCAGATACTGGTGTTATCAGCAGCAAGGACGGAAGCTTTGTCTTTGAAGTAGAAGATACCGTAAAGATGCTTGGCGGCAAAGTCGGACATATTGGTAAAGTTACCAAGGGAATGATTAAGACCGGTGATGAAGTAGAACTTTCCATTGATGTAGACAGAAGACTTGCAATCGGAAAGAACCACAGTGCAACACATCTTCTTCAGGAAGCTTTAAGAGAAGTACTTGGTACCCATGTACAGCAGTCCGGTTCTTATGTAGACGAGCACAGATTAAGATTTGACTTTACACATTTCTCAGCAATGACAGCAGATGAGATTACCAAAGTGGAAGACATTGTAAACCAGAAAATTGCAGAAGCACTTCCTGTTATAACAGAAGTAATGTCTTTAGAGGATGCAAAGAAGACCGGTGCAATGGCATTATTTGGTGAGAAATACGGTGATACAGTCCGTGTTGTAAAAATGGGAGATTTTTCTACCGAGCTTTGCGGTGGTACCCATGTAAGCAATACAAGTGCAGTTCAGGCATTTAAGATTATTTCCGAGGCTGGAATCCAGGCGGGTGTCAGAAGAATTGAAGCCCTGACATCCAAAGGTGTATTTGAATATTATGACCAGTTAGAAGAAACCTTAAAAGAGGTTGCAAAATTATTAAAAGCGACACCTGCAAATCTTGTTGAGCGTGTAAATCATGTATTAGGCGAAGTAAAAGCATTACAGTCTGAAAATGAATCCTTAAAGAGCAAAGCGGCAAAGGATGCATTAGGCGATGTTATGAATCAGGTGGAGGAAGTAGCTGGTGTGAAACTTTTAGCAACCAGCGTTTCCGGTGTAGATATGAATGGTTTAAGAGACTTAGGAGACCAGCTCAAAGAGAAGCTTGGCGAAGGTGTTATCGTATTAGCTTCTGATTGTGATGGCAAAGTAAATCTTGTTACAATGGCAACTGAGGAAGCAATGGGCAAGGGTGCACATGCCGGTAACCTCATCAAGGGAATTGCTGCGAAGGTTGGCGGAGGCGGCGGTGGCCGTCCAAATATGGCCCAGGCTGGTGGTAAGAATCCGGCTGGCATCAAAGATGCTTTGACAGAAGCAAAGATTGTTCTTACACAGCAGTTAGCATAAAATATACTGAATTAAAAATATTTTCCGGAAAATTGGAAAAACAGCAAAAAAACGGTTGACGTACGGGAAAATTATGCTATAATCTTTGGTAGTGCAATAAAATTACCCAAACAGTTGAATATGCACAATACGCAACTGGAGGGAGGTTAGGTGTGAGACAATGTCAAATGTAATCGTAAAAGAAAACGAGACGTTAGATAGCGCTTTACGCAGATTCAAAAGAAACTGTGCGAAAGCTGGTATCCAGCAGGAAATCCGTAAAAGAGAGCATTACGAGAAACCAAGTGTTAAACGTAAGAAAAAGTCGGAAGCTGCAAGAAAACGTAAGTACAACTAATAAGATAGAAAGCTGTCACATTTGTGACAGCTTTCACTTTTTTACTTTACAGGAAATTGCTTTCCTGTAAAGTAAAAAACGCTCCGCGAGGATGCACACTGCGGCGTATAAGGTAGATGTCGCAAGCGACCGCCGCAGGCGCGAGAATGTGCCAAGGCATATTCTCTGTTCTATTGCCAAGCTTATGGGTTGCCAAGCATTTGTAAGAAACTGCCGGTGGCAGGTTTTGTAGGCGGGAAACAAATTTTAGAGCATATTTTATAAGACAAGTCATATATTAGTCGTGAGGAGAAATCCTTGCGACTTTTTTACTTTACAGGAAATTACTTTCCTGTAAAGTAAAAAATGCTCCGCGAGGATGCGCACTGCGGCGTATAAGGTAGATGTCGCAAGCGACCGCCGCAGGCGCGAGAATGTGCCAAGGCACATTCTTTTTTACGCATGTTTCTCGTAGTTACGCAAGTAGCGAGAAAAAGTCTGGAAGATATGGAAAATGTTTTTCTATGATTGGGGAAAAAGGCGGCATGGTTCCTCGAAGTATGGATGCCTGATGAAAGCTGTTAGCGGCACTTGGAATTTCAGTGGGCACCAGGCAACGCTGGCACATGGATGTGACAGCGAGGCGCAACCTGAACATGGATGTGAATTTGCGCCGGTTGCCGGGAAAAACAATATCTTAATTAAAATTCTTAGTGCCGCTTACAACTTTTATGTGGCATTCCTTTTTGAGGAACCATGACGCCGGGTTAATAATTTTAGAAAGAACATTTTTATAAAAGAAAGGAGTGAATCCGGAAACAATGTTAGAACAGGTACTTCAGATTTTTCCAGCAGAGCTTCGGAAAATGCTGCTTGCAAATAAAGATAAATTAAAGGAGACAGAGGAAATACGCATCCGTATAAACCAGCCGATGATTCTCTGGGATGGGAGAAAGGAATATTTTTTAGATAAGCTAAGTGGCAGATTAAGTGTGGAGGCGGAAGGAAGTTATTACATAAAGGAAAGTGATATTTCTGCGATGCTGACTTTTTTAAGCAGGTATTCCATTTATGCCTATGAAGAAGAGTTAAAGAGTGGATTCCTGACCTTAGAAGGTGGACACCGGGTAGGAGTAACCGGACAGATCCGGATGGAGGGAGAAAAGGTGGAACGGCTTGCTTATGTCGGATCATTGAACATAAGAATTGCACATCAGAAGATTGGATGTGCAAAGGAAATTCTGCCCTTTATCAGAACGGAACAGAGAGTGAGAAATACGCTTTTCGTATCTTCCGTTGGGATTGGAAAGACTACCCTGCTCCGGGACAGTATTCGTCTGATTTCCGGAGATGAGACAAGCAGAATACATTTTAAGGTAGGGGTGGTAGATGAGCGCTCTGAGATAGCAGCCTGCTGCCGTGGAATTCCGCAGAATAATCTTGGCATACGGACAGATGTGATAGACCGGTGTAAAAAGGCGGTTGGAATGAGGATGCTTCTTCGTTCCATGTCGCCGGATGTAATTGCAGTGGATGAACTTGGTTCCATGGAAGATTTTCAGGCAGTGGATGAAGTAATGCATTGTGGCTGCAGTATTCTTGGAACCATCCATGCAGCAGATATGTTGGAATTACAACAAAAGGAACAGCTTAGAAAATGGGTGGAACAAAAGATTTTTGAGCGGTATGTCATCTTAAAAAAGGATGATGAGGGAAGAAGACATTTTATGATTTATGATGGGACATGGGAAAAAATATGGTCCGATTGATAGGAGCAGTGCTGATACTTTTTGGAACAGTTGGAATTGGGTATGACAGAATGCGGCAGATAAAGCTGCATTATGAAGGGCTTTTAGACTGGCGGGAATGTATGCTCAAAATACAGGGAGATATGCAAAGCTTAAAGAAGCCGCTGCCGGATATTATTGCAGAATTGGGACATCATGCACCGGAAGTCTTTCAGTCCTTTTTTATGCAGGTTCATAAGGAACTGATGCAGTATGAAAATTGCAGCCCGGAAAGCTGCTGGAAGGAGGCATGGAAGTCATGGGAGAACCGGGAAATATTTACGAAAGAGGAAGGACAGCTGTTTTTGGAGTGCGGAAGGCTTTTGGAACAGGGAAGCGGAGGAATATTTGAAAAAGAGGCAGAGCTACTGATAGAGAGAATCAATATTTTGATTCAAAGGGAACAGACAGAGATGCGAGATAGGATAAAAGTCAGCATGTACCTGTGTGCTACCGCAGGAATATTTCTGGTGCTGATTCTGGTTTAATGGAGGAGAAGATGAGCGTAAACCTGATATTTAAAATTGCGGCAGTCGGTATTTTGGTGACGGTAATCAGCCAGGTGCTAAAGCACAGTGGGCGGGAAGAACATGCATTTTTAACCAGTCTGGCAGGACTTTTGATTGTGCTGTTCTGGATTGTTCCATACATATATGATTTGTTTGAAACGATGAAGTCACTATTTTCGTTGTAGAGGAGAAATATGGATATTATTCAGGTTGGATTACTGGGAATCACTGCGGTTTTCCTTGCTCTTTTTATCAAAAATTACAAAAGCGAATACAGCATTTTAATCAGCATTGTGGCATGTATTTGCATCTTTATCTTTCTGATAGGAAAATTGGAGATTGTATTGTCTTACATCAATAGTGTGGTGGAGCTGATTCCTGTAGATGGAAGGTATCTTGCCATGATTTTAAAAATGATTGGAATTACTTATGTAGCAGAATTTGCAACAGATATCTGCAGAGAATCCGGGTATCAGGCGATTGCCGGACAAATTGAAATCTTTGCCAAGCTGTCGATTCTTTTAATCAGTATGCCGGTGCTGATGGGATTTATTGAAACGTTAGGGGCTTTTTTATGAAGAAACAACCATTAAAAAATGCGTTTAAGATGCCTGTAAGAACGGCAGGATGTTTCATTATATTTTTCATGTTCTGGCTCATGCCAGGAGGACTTGTACAGGCATCTTCCGTATCAGCAGCATCAGATAACAGCAGGACAGGGACGGATAAGGATTATACGGATGATTTTATGGAACAGCTGGATTTATCAGAGATTGAGCAGTATTTAAAGGAACAGGATGCTACAGAAGAGATTAGTTTCTATGAACTGATTAAAGAGCTGGCAACCGGAAACTTTTCCTGTGACGGGCAAAAGCTGACGCAGGCAGTGGGAAGGATTCTGTGGGGAGAATTGCAGGATAATAAGGCAATACTGGTAACCGTTCTTTTACTGGCAATCAGCTGTGCATTTCTTAAAAATTTCTCCGATATTTTTCATAATACTTATATATCGGAGGTCTGCTTTTTCCTGATTTATATGGAGATGACAGTCCTGCTGCTGCAGTCCTATCAGATGATGAGTGATATTGTGGTAACGGCAATGAATCAGATTGTAGATTTTATGAATATGCTGATTCCGGTATTTGGCATGTCTCTGGCATTTTCCATGGCAAATTTTACAGCGGCAGGATTTTACCAGATTGCTTTTATCGTGGTTTATATTGTTCAGTGGGGAATGCTTGCCTGTCTGGTGCCAATGACGAAACTCTTTATTATGATGGAATTTATGAATTATATGATAGAAGGGGAACGTTTTAGCAGAATGTGTGAACTGATGGAAGAAATTATCCGCTGGTGTTTAAAATGTGCGATTGCAGCAACCATTGGTCTGAATGTGGTACAGACCATGGTGGTTCCGGTCATTGACCGCTTGAAAATGAGTACCGTCACAAAGACGATTGGAATGATACCGGGAATGGGAAATATTACAGGAGCAGTCAGTGAACTGATGCTTGGAGCGGGTATGGTCATTAAGAACAGTGTCGGAACAGCCGGGGTATTGATTTTACTTTTGCTGGTGATGTTTCCACTATGCAAAATGTTTTTGCTGAGTCTTATGTATAAAGTGACAGCGGCGGTAACCGAACCGGTATCGGATAAGAGAATTGCAGGAAGCATGAATGGGATTTGTCTGGGTTGTCGGCTGCTTACAAGGATTTTGCTTACTTCGCTGGTACTTTTTCTGGTTACGATTGCTATGATTACTGCCATATCCGGGTTTCTTATGGGATAGAGAGAAGAAATGGAATAAGAAGAGAAAGAGGGAGAGGGAGCAATATAAAATGGATGCAATTTTAAACTGGATGAAGGGAATTCTGGTCCTTTTTCTGATTGGGCATGTGCTGCTGTATCTGGTGCAGAATAAAACTTATGAAAAATATGTGCATTTCTTTCTTAGGATTCTGATTCTGCTGGCGGTAATGGCACCCATTGCTTCTAGGTTAATTGATGAGGATACGCTGATACAGAATATGGAACAGGCACAGTTCTTTCAGGAACTTGAAAATGTACAAAATATAAATGCCATAAGCAGTGCAGAGACTGCAGATTATCGTTTGCAATATGAAGAAGCCTGCAGTGGACAGGTAGAGGATACGTTAAGACAAAAGGGCTATGCGGTGGCATACAGTAAGGTAACGTTAAATGAGGTTTATGAAATAGAACATATTACAATCGGTATGGAAAAGTCTGGGGATAACATTGAAAAAAATAGTTCCGTCCATGTTTCGGATATTGAAATACCGGCAATTGAGATAAAAGAAACAGAGGAGAAAAAGGAGCATACAAGTCAGGAGTATGCAGAATTAGAAAAATTTGTATGTGAAAATTATCTGGTTGATAAGATGCAGATTCAGATAGAAGAGGTGAGATAATGAAAATGCAGGATTTTATGCAAAAGATAAAAGAAAAGAAACTAAAACGGTCAGATTGGCTGATTTTAGTTCTGGCAGGCATATTGATTCTGATTATCGCATTGCCCACAGATACCAAAGGGAAAAAACAGGCAGAGGAAGCAAAAGAAAATATTTCAAAGGAAAATAATACCATGGAGGCATCCAAGGATGAAATAGAACAGAAATTAGAAGATATTTTGGAAAAAATCGACGGAGCCGGTGAGGTAAAGGTGATGATTACTTATCAGGACAGTGGGACGCAGGTGGTGGAAAAGGATAAAAATACTTCTGAAAATTCTTTAGAGGAAAGTGACAGCACCGGTGGAGTAAGAAGCACGAAGGAACAGCAGCTGCAGGAAAGTACGGTATATGAGGAAGCAGATGCCGGAAATACACCCTTTGTTTCTAAGGAGCTTCTTCCCAAAGTGGAGGGAATTTTAATTGTGGCATCCGGTGGTGATAACCAGAAGGTGAAACAGAATATTTCCGAGGCGGTTTTGGCATTATTTCAGGTAGAAGCACATAGAATAAAAATAGTAAAAATGAGCGGACTGGAGGACAGTAAATGAAGAAAGTATTTAAGAAAAATCAACTCATTATAACCGCATTGGCATTGATGATAGCAGTGGCAGGTTACTTAAGTTTTACCGACAAGAATGGCAAAGATGAAAAAGTGGCAATGGAGGCTTCTGCGGATACGGCAGATTTATCTTATGAGATATCGGCAGAGGATGACTTAGCGGAAGCAGATATTTTTACCGATACGGAAGATAACAGTAGTGAAGCTGTATCAGCGGCAGACGGTGTGGTTGAAGAGAGCCTTGAGAACCCGGGCGAAGCCGTCATGGCAAGCAGCAGCGTGGATTATGCGTCAGAAATGAAACTGGGCCGGGAACAGGTACGTTCTAAAAACAAAGAGACTTTGCTGGAAATTATCAATAATACAAATATAGATGAAGCTGCAAAGCAGGATGCCTTAAATCAGATGGTGGCAATGACGGATATTGCAGAACGGGAAAATGCAGCCGAGATGTTGTTAGAGGCAAAAGGATTTACGGATGTAGTTGTCAGCATTACGGATAATACAGCGGATGTGGTACTTGATATGGGAGAAGTAACAGATGCCAAACGTGCCCAAATAGAGGATATTGTAAAGAGAAAAGCCGGCATTGAGGCAGAAAATATCATTATCACACCAATTCAGAAAAATACTGCACAGGAGAATCCGGCAACAGAAACCACTGAAAATTCAGACACAACAGAACAGACAAATTAAGGGAAGCAGCCCCGCCCTTAGATACTTGAAAACGGGGCTGAAATTAGTATAATAATAGCATAAGAAAAAGAAACGACAGAACCATGAGAAGAGAGGGAATACCTATGAAGAGAGTATTTTTAATTGTATTAGACAGCGTTGGAATCGGAGAAATGCCGGATGCGGCAGAGTATCATGATGAAGGAAGCAATACCTTACTTGCAGCTTCACGAAGTCCATATTTTTCCATGCCAAATATGCGCTCACTGGGCTATTTTAATATTGACGGAGTCCACATTGGAGGAAAAGAAGCAAATCCGAAAGGTGCATTCGCCAGACTGACAGAGGTGTCCAAAGGAAAAGATACCACCATCGGACACTGGGAGATTGCAGGCGTGATATCCAGTCATCCACTGCCAACATTTCCAAATGGATTTCCACAGGAAATCATAGAAGAATTTGAGCAGAAAACCGGACGCGGGGTACTTTGCAACCGTCCATATTCCGGCACGGATGTTATCCGGGATTATGGAAAAGAGCATATGGAAACTGGAAAACTGATTGTATACACATCAGCAGATTCTGTTTTCCAGGTGGCAGCCCATGAAGAGGTAGTGCCGATTGAAGAACTGTACCGGGATTGCCAGATTGCAAGAAATATGCTGACTGGGAAAAACGGAGTGGGAAGAGTCATCGCAAGACCGTTTATCGGAGAACCGGGGAATTTTACCCGTATTGCAGGAAGACATGACTTTTCCTTAGAACCGCCGGCAGTTACCATGTTAGATCAGCTGACGGAAAGTGGGAAAACAGTGCTGTCTGTTGGAAAAATCATAGATATTTTTGCAGAACGTGGAATTACAGATTTTGTACGAACAAACGGAAATGATGATGGAATTGACAAAACATTAGCCTATATGGACAAAGATTTTACTGGATTATGTTTTACAAATTTGGTAGACTATGATATGTTGTATGGACATAGGAATGATGTAGATGGTTATGCAAAAGCACTGACACACTTTGATGAGCGGCTGCCGGAGCTTTTGGCAAAGTTACGGGAGGATGATATTTTAATGATTACAGCCGACCACGGATGTGATCCGAGTACACCTTCTACTGACCATTCCAGAGAGTATACACCACTTCTTATGTATGGAGCGCATATTACTCCGGGTAAGAACTATGGCACAAGAGGCAGCTTTGCAGACATTGCCGCAACCATATTATCTTACTTCGACATAAAGCAAAAATGTGCGGGTGAGCCGCTGGAATTATAGGAGGTCCCATTTTGGCTGATTTTAGAAAAGAGATAGAGAAACGAAGAACATTTGCGATTATTTCCCATCCGGATGCCGGTAAGACAACCCTGACAGAGAAATTTCTTCTGTATGGAGGAGCTATTAACCTGGCAGGTTCTGTAAAAGGAAAAGCAACTGCAAGACATGCAGTTTCCGACTGGATGGAAATAGAGAAGGAGAGAGGTATTTCCGTTACTTCTTCTGTATTGCAGTTTAATTATGGTGGATATTGCATCAATATTCTGGATACACCGGGACATCAGGACTTCTCGGAAGATACCTATCGTACCCTGATGGCTGCTGATTCTGCAGTTATGGTAATCGATGGTTCAAAAGGTGTAGAGGCACAGACCAGAAAACTGTTTAAAGTCTGTGTAATGCGTCACATTCCGATTTTTACATTTATCAATAAAATGGATCGTGATGCTAATGATACCTTTGATTTATTAGATGAAATCGAAAAAGAACTTGGCATTGCTACCTGTCCGGTTAACTGGCCGATTGGCTCCGGAAAGAATTTTAAGGGAGTTTATGACCGGAATACGAAAAAAGTCATGCTGTTCTCTGATACCTTGAAGGGAACCAAGGAAGGTGAAGAAAAAGATTTTGATATTAATGATCCGGCATTGACAACAGAAATCGGGCAGGAATACCGGGATAAATTGGATGAAGAAATTGAATTGTTAGATGGTGCAAGTGCAGAATTCGATATGGATCTGGTGTCCAGGGGAGAACTGTCACCGGTATTCTTTGGTTCTGCTTTAACGAACTTTGGTGTAGAAACTTTCTTAAAGCATTTCCTTTCCATGACTACATCACCGCTTCCGAGAAATTCGGACAAGGGGCTGATTGATCCGTTTGGTTCCGATTTCTCTGCTTTTGTCTTTAAAATCCAGGCAAATATGAATAAGAATCATCGTGACCGTATTGCATTTATGCGAATCTGTTCCGGAAAGTTTGAAGCCGGCATGGAAGTAAAACATATCCAGGGTGGAAAAGCAATCCGTCTTTCCCAGCCGCAGCAGTTGATGGCACAGGAGAGAAAGATTATAGAAGAAGCATATGCCGGAGATATTATCGGAGTCTTTGACCCGGGTATCTTTTCAATCGGTGATACTTTAACCACTGCGAAAGACAACTTCGAATTCGAAGGAATACCGACTTTTGCACCGGAGCATTTTGCAAGGGTACGTCAGGTAGATACCATGAAGAGAAAACAGTTCGTCAAAGGTGTCATGCAGATCGCACAGGAGGGCGCAATCCAGATTTTCCAGGAATATCAGGGTGGTATGGAAGAGATTATCGTAGGCGTAGTAGGTGTACTGCAGTTTGATGTATTAAAATACCGTCTGGAAAATGAATACAATGTGGAAATCCGCTTGGAGAAGCTTCCATATGAGCATATCCGCTGGATTGAAAATAAAGATATTGATATGGACAAGCTTACCGGAACTTCCGATATGAAGAAAATCCGTGACCTTAAGGGCAATCCATTGCTGTTATTTGTCAATGCATGGAGTGTCGGCATGACTCTTGACCGGAATGATGGTCTGGTATTATCGGAATTCGGTAAAAATTAAGCGGGTATAAACAAAATTAAGAAGAGACATACTTAAAAAAGAAAAAATAGAAACTTTTCTATAAAAGTAAAGGAGGATAACGAAATGGTAGTAAAGATTACAAATGACAATTTTGAAGAAGAAGTATTAAAGTCAGATAAACCGGTACTTTTGGATTTCTGGGCAGACTGGTGCGGTCCGTGTAAAATGATGTCTCCGGTTGTAGAAGAACTGGCGGATGAATTAGAGGGACAGGTAAAGGTTGGAAAAGTGAATGTGGATGAAGAAGCAGCACTGGCTTTAAAATATCAGATTATGAGCATTCCGACCCTGGTTGTAATGAAAAAAGGTGTTTTTGAGGGAAAGAGCATCGGTGTGCAGGATAAAGACGAAGTATTAAGGCTTTTAGCTTTATGATTGTAGCTGATAAGAAAATCCGGATGGTATATCTTAATATACTGTCCGGATTTTATCATACAATTTTTATAGATGCGTAATAAATGCCTGATTCATATTGCTATAAAAATATATCATTGCATATAAAAAAATATAGAAGTTATTTTTCAGCAAGTTTCTGTTCTAACTGACCGATGATGCGTCCTTTGTCCATCGGAGAAAGTTTATGGAAAAGCTGGAGCAGTAAATGTTCATCCGGGTCGGATGGGAAAGCATGATATTCTGATTCTTCTGCAATCTGAAGGTTGGAAGCCGGCTGGTATTCACCGGTCAGAAGATAGTATACATCAACATCTAAAAATTCACTTATTTTTACAATTTTATCAGAAGAAGGATTTGTACCCTTGGATTTCCAGCTGCTGATAGCAGCGGGAGAGATTCCGGTGTATTCCGATAATTCTTTTTGTGAAAGCTTCTTTTCCCGTAATAATGCAAAGATACGTTGGCTGATTGTCATAGTGTACTCCTTTATCAGGTATTAAATAATATTGTATAGAAAATAAAAAATAAAATACGCAAATATGAATTGACAAATTCATATTTATGAATTATAATGTAATTTGTGAAATTATTTTCATATTATACATCATTTTTTATATAAACACAAATGATAAAGAAGAAAAGGGGAGACTTTTATGGCAAAGACAAAACGGCAGATTACTCCAATGGGGAAAGAAATAAAGCGCAGGCTGGTAGAACTTGAGATGAGTCAGGAAGAACTTGCAACATCGGTTGGGTGCAGTCCGCAGTATATCAATCATATCATTTATGGAGAACGGTCTGGTGAGAAGTACTTAGAACAGATTTTCCTGATTCTTGGTATGGATGAATATCATGATTAAAAAGATGGAACGATTGCCAGAGGTTTCCATTGTTTATAGAAAATTAATTTGTAACCGGAATCTTATTATGTTAAGATAAGGATACCTTTCCATGAGAGACTTCAGAAAGAAGTCTTTTTTCTTTACATGAGAATTTTTACAGTCTATAAAATATTTGGCTATTCTGCCGGGTATACCCACTTTACAGAATGTATAGGGACAGAAAAAAATATTTTCTAAAAAATGCAGTTGACATTTGGAAGAAAGTATACTACTATAATATCAGAAAACGAACATAAGTTCGCATGAAGGAGAATTGACATGGCGAGAGATGTAAAAGATACGAGAAGAGACAGCAGTAAAGAAGATAAATTAAAGGCACTGGATGCTGCTATATCCCAGATTGAGAAGCAGTACGGAAAAGGTTCTGTTATGAAACTGGGGGATGAGAGCAACCGGATGAATGTGGAGACTGTTCCGACAGGAGCATTAAGTCTTGATATTGCTTTGGGATTAGGCGGACTTCCTAAGGGAAGAATTATTGAGATATATGGACCGGAGTCCAGTGGTAAGACGACCGTTGCCCTGCATGCAGTCGCTGAGGTACAGAAGCGTGGAGGAATTGCCGGATTTATTGATGCTGAACATGCATTAGACCCGGCATATGCGAAGAATATCGGAGTAGATATTGATAATCTTTATATTTCACAACCGGATAACGGAGAACAGGCACTTGAGATTACAGAGACTATGGTCAGATCCGGTGCAGTAGATATTGTAATCGTAGACTCTGTTGCAGCACTGGTGCCAAAGGCAGAGATTGATGGTGATATGGGAGATTCCCATGTGGGCTTACAGGCAAGACTAATGTCACAGGCACTTCGTAAGCTGACTGCAGCAATCAACCGTTCTAACTGTATTGTAATCTTTATTAACCAGTTGCGTGAAAAGGTTGGAGTTATGTTTGGTAATCCGGAGACAACAACCGGTGGCCGTGCATTGAAATTCTATTCTTCCGTACGTCTTGATGTACGTCGAATTGAATCCTTAAAACAGGGTGGAGAAATTGTCGGTAACCGTACCCGTATTAAAGTAGTGAAGAATAAAGTGGCACCGCCATTTAAAGAGGCTGAATTTGATATTATGTTCGGAGAAGGAATTTCAAAAGAAGGAGATATCCTTGATCTGGCTTCTGAACTTGGTATTGTAAATAAGTCCGGTGCATGGTATGCATATAATGGAGATAAGATTGGCCAGGGTCGTGAAAATGCCAAGACTTATCTGAAAGAGAATCCACAGGTCTGCCAGGAAATCGAAGAAAAAGTAAGAGCTCATTATGCAGTGGATAAGAGTGAAGAAGAAACAGAGACTCCAGCTGCAAACGGACCGGAAGTTCTTGATGCAGAGTAATGGACAGAATTGTTTCAGGGATAACAGAATATAAGAAAAACAAATATAAGGTGTGTATGGATGATGGTACACACCTTGTATTATATAAAGGTGAGGTGCGCCGCTACAGATTACAGGAAGGGCAGACCGTAGACGAGGCACTGTATCAGGAACTCTTTTATGAAGTAGTAGGTAAGCGGGTGAAAAAACGGGCACTTGCACTTTTAGAGAAGATGGACCGGACAGAACAGGGGCTTTACCGGAAACTGGCTGAGAGTGAATATCCGGAAGAACTGATTCTTGATGCCATAGAGTATGTGAAGAAATATCATTATATTGATGACATGCGCTATGCAAGAAATTATATCAGTTACCGACAGGGCAGTAAGAGCCGCCGCCGGCTACAGCAGGAACTGATGCAGAAGGGAGTTACCAAAGAAATTACAGAGCAGGCCTTAGAAGAAATCTATGAAAATAATGATACAGAAAAAATTGCTGAAATATTAAAAAAGAGACATTATAATCCGGAGCAGCCGGATGCAAAGGAAATGCAGAAACAGTATGGATATCTGATGCGGAGAGGATATAAAAGTGAAGACATTTTACGTGTAATGAAATGTCCGGACTACTTGACATAATATTAGAAAAAGTATAAAATTTATTTATTGTTATTTATGACAGATGAATGAATATTTATGTTATATGAACAATGAAAATTGAATAAAGGAGGTGCTCCTGTGCAGGCAGTAATTATAGCTGTTGTAATTACATTTATTGTCACATGTGCTATCACCTGGTTTGTTGCAAATGCATACCAGAAAAAGCAGACTGCTTCAAAGATTGGCAGTGCAGAAGATAAAGCCCGTGAGATAATAGATGAAGCTGTGAAGACCGCTGAGACGAAGAAGAGAGAATCTTTGCTTGAGATTAAAGAAGAGTCGATTCGTACGAAGAACGAATTGGACAAGGAAATCAAGGAAAGAAGAAACGAAATTCAGAGAAACGAGCGCAGAGTGGAACAGAAGGAATCCAATCTGGATAAGAAACTGGAAGCCATTGAGAAGCGCGAAGCAGGTTTTGCAGCAAAAGAAGAAGAGCTGAACAAACAGAAAGCTGAAATTACAAAGCTTCATGAAGAGCGTGTACGGGAACTAGAAAGAATCTCAGGACTTACCTCCGACCAGGCAAAAGAATATCTATTAAAAACTGTTGAAGAAGATGTAAAGCTTGATACTGCAAAATTAATCAAAGAGATGGAGCATCAGGCAAAAGAAGAAGCTGGAAAGAAAGCAAAAGAATATGTGGTTACTGCAATTCAGAAATGTGCTGCAGACCATGTGTCAGAGACAACCATCTCTGTAGTACAGCTTCCGAATGATGAGATGAAGGGAAGAATTATCGGACGTGAAGGAAGAAATATCCGTACGTTAGAAACACTGACTGGTGTAGATTTAATTATCGATGATACACCGGAAGCAGTTATCCTTTCCGGATTTGATCCAATACGAAGAGAAGTTGCTCGTATTGCATTAGAGAAATTGATTGTAGACGGACGAATTCATCCGGCTAGAATTGAAGAAATGGTAGAGAAAGCGCAAAAAGAAGTTGAAACCATGATTCGTGAAGAGGGTGAAGCTGCCACCTTAGAAGTAGGTGTACATGGCATTCATCCGGAACTTGTGAAATTATTAGGCCGAATGAAATTCAGAACCAGTTATGGTCAGAATGCATTAAAGCATTCTATAGAAGTAGCACAGCTTTGTGGCTTACTTGCGGCTGAAGTTGGTGTAGACGTAAGATTGGCAAAACGTGCAGGACTCCTGCATGATATTGGTAAATCAGTAGACCACGAAGTAGAAGGCTCACATATTCAGATTGGTGTGGATTTATGTAGAAAATACAAAGAATCTCCGCTTATTATCAATGCGGTAGAGGCACACCATGGCGACGTAGAGCCAGAGTCATTGATTGCTTGTCTGGTACAGGCAGCCGATACAATTAGCGCAGCAAGACCAGGTGCAAGACGCGAGACAATGGAAACATATTCCAACAGATTAAAGCAGTTAGAAGATATTACAAATGAATTTAAAGGTGTAGATAAATCTTTTGCAATTCAGGCGGGTAGAGAGATTCGTGTAATGGTAGTTCCTGAACAGATAAGTGATGCTGAAATGGTATTGCTTGCCCGTGATATTTCAAAGCAGATTGAATCTGAATTAGAATATCCAGGTCAGATTAAGGTAAACGTAATTCGTGAATCACGTGTAGTTGATTACGCAAAATAAGCAGGAAATAAGTGTCCGAAGAGTGAAAGCTTTTTGGACACTTATTTTTTTGTAAGAAAAACAAGTAATGAGGAAAAATCTGTAAGAAAAAAGGAGAATACAATGGGACAGAATCATCAGGAAGAAAAAAGAATCAGAAGAGTTAACAGGGAGTTAAAATATCAGGGCGCAATCGTGGATGTTTATTCAGACACCATCGAGACACCGGATGGAAATATTGCATACTGGGATTATGTGGAACACAGAAAAGGAGCGGCGGCAGTTGTGCCGGTTACACCGGAGGGCAGAATCTTAATGGTACGCCAGTATCGGAATGCATTAGACCGTTATACTATTGAACTGCCGGCAGGATGCAGGGATTCCCTGACAGAGGATACGAAAATAAGTGCCATGCGGGAATTAGAGGAAGAAACAGGCTTTCAGTGTGGTCATATCGAAAAGATGCTTTCTTTAAAGACGACCGTAGCTTTCTGTAATGAGTTTATTGATGTATATCTGGCAACGAATTTAAAACCGGGCAAACAACATCTTGATCCGGAAGAATTTATTGAAGTAAGGGCATATGACCCGGAAGAATTATTAGAAAAAATTTATGCCGGAGTAATCCAGGACAGTAAAACCGTAGCTGGTATCTTGGCATATTGTTACCGTTATCGGAATAATATGAAATAAGAAAATTAAGACAAGTGAATACATGGAAAGAGTATCAGGGATAAGAAGAGAAAAGCATCTTCATCTGTTAGAGGTGTTATTTTTAGGCTGTTTTGTGATTGGCATTATAGCTGCCAATCTGTATGGAAGAAGCCGTCTGCAGCAATATGGCATATTAAATGATTATTTCATACAGCAGTTAAAATATATTACGATAGAAAAACATGATTATTTTATTTATGTACTATCAGCAAGAGCACCGGTTGTCCTTGCATTAATTTTTTTTGGAATGACACCGTGGTACCGGGTTGTGAATAGTATATTTCTGATATGGAGCGGCTTTTCTTTTGGCTTTCTGTGCGTGATGGCAATCAGCAATATTGGCGCAGGTGCCATCTGGCTTATGATGATTGCGTTATGTCCACAATTTATTTTCTATGTGTCCGGATACCTGCTGTTATTAAAGTTAGAAGAAAAGTACCAGTGCGGAAAGGAACATGGAAAGCTTGGGGAATGGATTCTTTTGTGGGGGATTATATTATTATTGTTCTTTATCGGATTTTTAACAGAGGCATATCTGAATCCAGGTATGGTGCACTTCGTGTTGAAAAAAATATAAAAAATTTTACGAAATTTTTACAACATATTGTGGGTAGAAAAATAGAAATAAGATACATGTGGTAGATTTATGTAAAACAGCAAAAAACAGACGAAAATATGAATTGCTTTTCCAAATTAGAATCATTATAATAGGGATTGTACCTGCCTTTTGGAAAAGAATAGAAGGGCATGAGAGAAAAAGAGTTAGGTGGTTACAGTTATGACACAGGAAATAGATGCTTTTATGAAGTATCTTCAGGAAGTAAAGAAAATATCGAAAAATACAGCGGTTTCTTATGAGACGGATTTGCGCAAAATGAAGGAATTTCTGTATTCTGAAGGTGTGCTTTCTGTTGAGGATGTCAGACAGGAACACTTAAAAATATATATGGAAAAGCAGGAGCAGGAAGGAAAGAAACCGGCAACGATTTCCAGAGGACTTGCATCCATGAAAGCCTTTTTTCAGTATCTTGTGGTACAGAATTATGTAAACCAAAATGTGACGGATGGATTAAAGGCACCCAAGTTAGAGAAGAAAGCTCCGGTTATTCTTTCTATGGAAGAAACCAGCCGGCTTTTAGACCAGCCAAACGGAAATACACCGAAGGAATTAAGGGACCATGCGATGTTAGAATTGCTTTATGCGACGGGAATTCGTGTCTCTGAATTGATTTCTTTGAAGTTAAGTGATATTAATTTGAAACTGGAATATGTTACCTGCAGAGATGCTCATAAAGAAAGAATTATTCCTTTTGGAGAAGCAGCAAAAGAGGCTCTGCAGCATTATCTGGAAGAGGGAAGATCATATCTTGTCAGTGAAGAGGGCAGTGAATATCTTTTCACCAACTGTTCCGGCAAAGAAATGAGCCGTCAGGGTTTCTGGAAATTAATTAAAGCCTATGGAAAGAAAGCCGGAATTGAGACAGAGATAACACCGCATATGCTGCGTCATTCTTTTGCAGCTCATCTGGTAAGCAATGGGGCAGATTTGAAAGCGGTTCAGGAAATGTTAGGACATGCAGATATTTCTACCACGCAAATCTATGCACAGATGAAACAGAGCAGAATCCGTGAAGTATATGCCAAGGCACATCCCAGAGGATAAAGAAGGAACTACGGGAAACACGCTTTGCGAGTTTCTTACTACTTGCATAAATAGAAAAAGGGAGCAGTCATTTCTTAAAAAAATGGCTGCCCCCGTTTTTTACTTTACAGGAAATTGCTTTCCTGTAAAGTAAAAAACGCTCCTGTAGATGAAATTATTATTTATTCATTTCTGCAATGTCATAGATAAGACGAGCGGAATCTTCCCAGCCTAAGCATGGGTCAGTAATGGATTTACCATAGATGTGTTCGCCGATTTTCTGATTGCCCGGTTCAATGTAGCTTTCAATCATAACACCCTTAATCATCTTGTGAATTTCAGGGGAGAGCTGGCGGTTATGCATCACTTCTTTGACGATACGGATCTGCTCGAAGTACTTTTTATTGGAGTTAGAGTGGTTTGCATCTACGATAGCAGCTGGATTCTTAAGGTCACGTTCATTATACATTTCAATCAGACGCATAATATCTTCGTAGTGGTAGTTCTGTGTGCTGTTACCATGTTTGCTTACAGCACCACGGAGAACAACGTGAGTTAAGTCGTTACCAGGAGTCTCTACTTCATATCCGCGATATACGAAATGATGTGGATGCTGGGCAGCATATACGGAATTGAGCATAACGGAGAAATCACCACTGGTCGGGTTCTTCATTCCGGATGCAACATCAAACCCACTGACTACAAGACGATGCTGCTGGTCTTCTACGGAACGTGCACCGATAGCAACGTAGGAGAGCAGGTCGTCAATGTAACTCCAGTTTTCCGGATAAAGCATTTCGTCGGCAGGGGTCAGACCACTTTCTTCAATGGTACGGATGTGCAGCTTACGCATTGCAATCAGTCCGGCAACCATATCAGGAGCTTTCTCAGGGTCAGGCTGGGTAGCAATACCTTTATAGCCTTCGCCGGTTGTTCTTGGCTTATTGGTGTAGACACGAGGGATAATAATCAGACGGTCTTTGACATCTTCTGCAATTTTGGTCAGGCGGCTGACGTAGTCGCAGACAGGTTCTTCGCTGTCAGCGGAACAAGGTCCGATGATAACTAAGAAACGGTTATCTTCGCCGGTTAAGACTTTACGAATTGCAGCATCCCGTTCTTTTTTTATCTGTGCCAGTTTCTCCGGAAGCGGATACTCTTTTTTGATTTCTTCCGGACTTGGTAATTGGTTTAAAAAATTAAAACTCATATTTTTAGTCTCCTTTAGTAAAAAAAACTTGCTTTTTTTATATTATAAGATTCGTTTTTAACTGTCAATGATATGATTTAATAATAATTTTATACTTTTTTAATTGACCTATCTTAATCATGGTGCTATTATTGTTTTCACATGTTAATAGTTAACAATGTTAAATAAATAGAAAATATAAAATGTAAAGAAAGGGAGGTGAAAATGATGCAGGGTTGTGGAAATGAAATATTTTCCATATTTAATCGTTTTCATCGTTTGAAAATCTCATCCATTCTGCCGGGGGTCTCATCCGTGGAAATGGGAACCTTAAAGACCATCGAGCATTGCCGCAAAGAAAAAGAGATGGCTACCAAAGAGACAGATGCCAAAGAGCCGGATAGCAAATCGATAGATGCAAAGGTTACGGTATCGGAAGTGGTACGTTATATGCGTGTGGCAGCACCGGCGGTGTCCCGGACACTTCGTTCCCTGGAAGAGAAAAAATATGTTGAACGTATGGTGTGTGAGGGTGACCGGCGGAATGTTTATGTGAGAGTAACTGAGGAAGGAAAAGAGGTTTTAAATGAATGCAACCGGATTTTGAGTGAATTATTAAAGTCGGTTACGGAGAAAATGGGAGAAGAAGATATGAACCGGCTGATTGGCTATCTGAATAAATTAGAGCAGATAGCAGAGCTTGAGATTGAAAAGAGAAGACAGTTGAAATAGCAATTAAAATAGAAATATTTTATAAATAATATAGAAAAGGAAGGAACAGGAAAGATGCGGAAACTATTTAAAAATATGCTCCCGTACTGGCATATCATCGTGGTAATATTTCTCCTCCTTGGAGTACAGGCTTATTGCGATTTGTCGTTGCCACAATATACATCCGATATCATTGATGTAGGAATCCAGAATAAGGGAATCAAACATATTTTGCCGGAAAAGATGCCGGAGGAAGAATATCAGCTGGCAGAACTTTTTATGACAGATGGTGAAAAGGATACTTTTGAAGCGGTCTATGAAAAAAAAGACGATACTTATGTATGTACTGCGGATAAAGAGACATTAGAAACATTGGATGATGAACTACTGACACCAATCGTACTGACTTACCGTATGGCAAATATGAGTGAAACGGATTTTAAGAATACGATTGCGGAAGCATTGGAGCAGAATCCGCAGAACCAGATTACCAAAGAAAGCCTGGATGAGATGTCCATTGAAGAAATCGGACAGATGATGCAGATGGAACTGACCACATATGAAGCGGAAAATGATGATGGCGAAATGGTAACTTATGTGGATATGCGTCCGATGATGAAGCAGCTGATTGCAAGCGGTGCAATGACGCAGGATGGTATAGCACAGTCCAGAGAATATATGGAAAATATGATAGATTCTGTGGGGAGCAGTACCTTACATGCCATGGGAACAGCATATGCAGCATCCTGTGACGAAAAGGCAGGACTTGATGTGGAGCATATCCAGAAGAATTATCTCTGGTCAGAGGGTGGAAAGATGGCAGCTATGTCATTACTCATGCTGGCAGTTGCAGTGGTAGTCGGATATCTTGCATCCAGAGTCGGCGCAGGAGTCGGAAGAGACTTAAGAGAGAAAATCTTTGGTAAGGTAGTAGGCTTTTCCAATACTGAGATGGATAAATTCTCTACCGCTTCCTTAATTACAAGAAGCACCAATGATATTCAGCAGATTCAGTTTGTAACAGCAATTATGCTTCGAATGCTTTTATATGCACCAATCATCGGAATTGGTGGAATTTATAAAGTATTAAAGACCGGAGCACATATGGAATGGATTATCGTAATGGCAGTACTGGTAATTTCCGGACTGGTTATGGTGTTGATGTCCATTACACTTCCGAAGTTCAAAATAATGCAGAAGTTAGTGGATGCCCTGAACTTAGTATCCAGAGAGATTCTTACGGGACTTTCTGTAATCCGCGCTTTTGGAAGAGAAAAAAAGGAAGAAGAGCGGTTTGATGAAGCAAACCGGAATCTTACCAGAACACAGTTATTTACCAACCGTGTCATGACTTTTATGATGCCGGGCATGATGTTTATTATGTATGGAGTAACCATACTGATTGTCTGGGTATCGGCACATCGTATTGATGCCGGACAGCTTCAGGTTGGGGCAATGACCGCATTTATTACTTATACCATGCAGATTGTTATGGCATTCCTGATGCTTACCATGATGTCTATTATGCTGCCGCGTGCCGGTGTTGCAGCAGACCGGATTGATGAAGTTATTACTACAAATTCTTCTATTATAGAAAAGGCAGAAAAAGAAACAATTGAAAAACATACCGGAAAAGTGGAATTCCATCATGTAAACTTCCGTTATCCGGGTGCGGATGAAGATGTATTGGAAGATATTGATTTTACAGCAGAACCGGGAAAGACAACAGCGATTATCGGAAGTACCGGCTGTGGAAAGTCAACGCTGGTTAATCTGATTCCGAGATTCTATGATGTAACAGCCGGTAAGATTACCTTAGATGGTGTGGATATCCGGAATTTAAGCTTAGCTGAATTAAGAGATGAAATCGGATTCGTACCACAGAAGGGAATTCTGTTTTCAGGAACCATTGCATCCAATCTGAAATTTGGCAGACCGGAAGCTACGGAAGCAGAAATGAAAGAGGCTGCAGAGATTGCACAGGCAACAGAATTTATTAATGAAAAGCCGGAAAAATATGACAGTGGGATTGCACAGGGTGGAACGAATGTTTCCGGTGGACAGAAGCAGAGATTATCCATCGCCAGAGCAATCGCAAAGAATCCGAATGTTTATATCTTTGATGACAGTTTCTCTGCACTTGATATGAAGACCGATGCGGCACTGCGTAAAGCATTGGAGTCAAAAACAAAAGAAAGCAGTGTAATTATCGTGGCACAGCGAATCAGTACCATTTTACATGCCGACCAGATTCTTGTATTGGATGAAGGTAAGATTGTCGGAAAAGGTACTCATGAAGAATTATTACGGGATTGTGAAGTATATCAGCAGATTGCACAGTCACAGTTATCCGCAAAGGAATTGGGATTAGAAGAGGGAAAGGAGGAAAAATAACATGAGTAATGAGCAAAGTTATCGTGCACCACGTCGTAGAGGTCCGGGAGGACCAATGGGCGGTGGAATGATGCCGGGTGAAAAAGCAAAAGATTTTAAGGGCTCTTTCCGGAAAATTCTTTCTTATATTGGAAAATATAAAATTGGAATTGTTGCAGTTATGATACTTGCAATCTGTTCTACCGTATTTTCTGTATTAGGACCAAAGGTAATGGGTAAAGCTACTACGGCATTGGCAGACGGTCTGATGAATAAAGTAGCAGGAACCGGCGGAATTGATTTTACACTGATTGGAAAGATATTATTATTTACTCTTGGCTTATATATTATCAGTGCGGTATTCAGCTTTTTTCAGGGGTTTATTATGACTGGAATCACACAGAAAATCTGCTATCGTATGCGTAAAGAGATTTCTGAAAAAATCAACCGTATGCCGATGAAATATTTTGAAAGCAGAACTTATGGGGAAGTTCTTTCCCGTATTACCAATGATGTGGATACTTTGGGACAGAGCTTAAACCAGAGTGTGACACAGATTATTACCAGCGTGGCAACCATTATCGGAGTGCTTGTGATGATGCTTTCTATTTCACCACTGATGACACTGATTGCATTAGTAATTCTTCCGATTTCAGCGTTGATGGTTTCGGCAATTGCAAAATTTTCACAGAAATATTTCCGTACCCAGCAGGAGTACTTGGGACATATTAATGGACAGGTGGAAGAGACTTATTCCGGACATTTAGTTATCCAGGCATTTAATAAAGAAAAGGAAACCATAAAACGGTTTAATGATACAAACCATGTATTATATGAGTCTGCCTGGAAATCCCAGTTTTTATCCGGAATGATGCAGCCGGTTATGGTATTCGTCGGTAACCTTGGCTATGCAGGCGTGGCAATTTCCGGTGGAATGCTTGCAATTAACGGAACAATCGGAATTGGTGATATTCAGGCATTTATCCAGTATGTAAAGAGCTTCACCCAGCCAATCCAGCAGATTGCACAGGTCATTAACCAGGTACAGTCCATGACCGCAGCTTCGGAACGTGTTTTTGAATTCTTAGGTGAAGAGGAAGAAGACCAGACCACAGAAAATGCAGTGGAATTAAAGGATGTTCGTGGAGAAGTAGAATTCTCCCATGTGCATTTCGGATACAATCCGGATCAGATTATCATTAATGATTTCTCAGCAAAGGTAGAACCGGGACAGAAGATTGCCATTGTAGGACCAACCGGAGCAGGTAAGACTACCATGGTGAAGCTGCTGATGCGTTTTTATGATGTCAACAGTGGAAGCATCAGATTAGATGGTAACGATATCAGAAACTATAACCGCCGGGAGCTAAGAGATGCCTTCGGCATGGTACTTCAGGATACCTGGTTATTTAAAGGTACTATTATGGAAAATATCCGTTACGGAAGACTGGATGCCACGGACGAAGAAGTTATTGCAGCAGCAAAAGCAGCCCATGCCCATCATTTCATCCAGACACTGCCGGGTGGTTATAATATGGAATTAAATGAGGACGCCAGCAATGTATCCCAGGGACAGAAACAGTTGCTTACCATAGCCCGTGCCATTTTAGCAGACAACCGGGTATTGATTTTAGATGAAGCAACTTCTTCTGTTGATACCAGAACAGAGCACAGAATCCAGAAGGCTATGGATAACCTGATGAAAGGAAGAACAAGTTTTATTATTGCCCATCGTCTGTCTACCATTCGTGATGCTGATCTGATTCTCGTTATGAAAGATGGTGATATTATTGAACAGGGAAATCATGAAGAACTGTTACAGAAGAATGGTTTCTATGCACAGCTTTATAATTCCCAGTTTGAAGAAGCTTCTTAAATAAAACCTTTGATTTTTTTATATAGATGTGTTAGTATAAATAAGCTGCAACCGTAGTCTAATGGATAGAACGTCAGACTCCGACTCTGATAATGCGGGTTCGATTCCCGCCGGGTGCATTTTATAATTTATATTAACACATTTTTTTTGCGGGATTTATGTCCCGCAAAACTTATAAGAAACGTTTTTCATTATTTACACGGGCAGCTCACAAAGCATGCTTTTTTGGGGGTTATGGGTAAGGTTAGGAGGACAGATATGAAAGCGTCAGAAATCAAAGAAAAAATGAGTAAGATATCAAAGAATGATATAAGTAGTTTCTTTCAGAAGAACTGGAAATATTTTACTGCAGTAATATTATTTGTTGTATTGGCAGTAGTAATGATAAAATTCAGCAGTGGAAATAAAGATAAAGATAATGGGCTTTCTACGGAACAGAGTACCGAATCAGAGAGCTTTCAGGTAGATGCCGTTCCGGAAATCAATACCCTGATGCAGAATTATTACAATGCATATGCGGCAGGTGATCTGGCAACATTACAGACCTATGCAACACCTGTTTCCGAGAATGAACAGAGCCTGATTACCATGATGTCGCAGTATGCAGAGAGTTATCAGAATATCAAATGTTATACCAAGTCAGGATTAGAAGCAGATTCTTATCTTGTCTGTGTAACGCTGGATTTGAAATTCGCAGGAGTAGATACTACAGCACCTGGTATGGAGTTCTTTTATGTAAAGAAGAATGAGCAGGGAGCACTTTATATTGATAACTTATACAGCAGCTTTAACCGTCATTATAAAGAACAGCCGACCGATAATAATGTGGAAAACTTAATCAGTAGTTTTGAAACACAGGAAGATGTCATTGCATTACAGGCAGAAGTACAGGCAAATTATGAAAAAGCAATTGCTTCAGATGAAAATCTTTCTAATATGGTAACGGTTACAGTTGCTGATGCATATAATGCATGGGCAACAGCAATCGCACAGGCACAGGCACAGCAGCAGCCGGCAACAGAGGAGACACCGGCGGAACCAGAGACACCGGCGGAACCAGAGGCACCGGTGGAACCAGAGACACCAGCTGAGCCGGAAGTGACAACGGAGACGGTATATACACTGGATAAAGTAAATGTCAGACAGGAACCGAATGAGTCCGGAGCATTACTTGGAACAGTTGAAAAGGGAACTGCACTGACAAGAACCGGTACGACAGAAGATGGATGGAGCAGCATTGATTACAATGGTACACCGGCATATGTAAAGAGTGACTATGTTTCAACAGAAGCACCGGCACAGGAGCCGGCGGCAGACACCAGCGGAATTGCAGCGGGCACTAAGATTACATTAACCAATACGGTTAATATCCGTTCCTCTATGAGTGAGACCGCATCCAAGGTTGGAGTTGCTTATGCAGGAGATTCTGTTACTGTTCAGATGAGCTATGCAGAAGGGTGGACAAAAGTCACCTGGAAAGATAAAGAAGGATATGTTAAGACAGAGTTCTTAAAATAATAAACAGATGGAGGTCTTAGGACCTCCGTTATTTTTACTTTACAGGAAATTGCTTTTCTGTAAAGTAAAAAACGCTCCGCGAGGATGCACACTGCGGCGTATAAGGTAGATGTTGCAAGCGACTGCCGCAGGCGCGAGAATGTGCCTTGGCACATTCTTTGTTCCGCGGGCAGTGAGAAAATTTACACAGGGTGAAAATATCGATGGAAGAAAACGGAGTCAGAATCAATAAATTTTTAAGTGAAGCAGGATATTGTTCCCGGAGAGAAGCTGACCGTCTGATTGAGCAGGGACGCATTACGGTAGATGGAAAAGTTCTTTCTGTTGGCTGTAAGGTGATGCCGGGACAGCGAGTGCGCGTAGATGGAAAAGAAATAAAAAAAGAAGAGGAAATGATTCTTCTTGCATTTAATAAGCCGGTGGGCATTGTCTGCACTGCTGCAAAAGACGAAAAAGACAATATTGTTGATTATATTCATTATCCGAAACGTATTTATCCGGTAGGAAGACTGGATAAAGATTCCCAGGGACTTATATTATTGACAAATAATGGGGATATTGTAAATAAGATGATGCGTGCCGGGAATATGCATGAAAAGGAATATGAAGTTACCGTAAATCATGACATAACGGAGACATTTTTAAAGAAAATGTCCGGGGGAGTTCCACTGGAAGAACTTGGTGTGGTTACAAGACCATGTGCAGTAGAAAAACTAGATGTGCGTAAATTCCGAATCATATTAACCCAGGGGTATAACCGGCAGATCCGCCGGATGTGTGAGTATTGCGGATATAAAGTAGTAAAATTAAAGAGAGTCCGCATTATGAATATAGAACTGGGCAGTCTCAAAAAAGGAAAGTACCGCAGAGTAACGGCGGAAGAGTGGACTGAGCTGAACCGGCGCATTTTAAATTCCAGCAATACAACAGTAATGCCAAAATAGATTGAGGGTAAGGAGCATATCCATGGATGAGAAGAAGAGAATCGAGGAACTGGTAAAAACGTTAAATGAGGCGTCCGAAGCATATTACAATGGACAGGATGAAATTATGTCAAACTATGAATGGGATGGCATGTTTGACGAACTGACCCGGTTAGAAGAAAAAACAGGATATATTCTGCCGGAAAGTCCGACACAGAATGCCGGATTTGAGGAAAGCAATGGTGAACGGGAAGCACATGAATATCCGGCACTTTCCCTTGCCAAGACGAAACGGATTTCTGATTTACAGGTGTGGGCGGGAGAAAGACCAGTCTGGTTATCCTGGAAACTGGATGGATTAACATTGGTAGTAACTTATGATAATGGAAAACTTGTTAAGATTTTAACAAGAGGAAATGGAACCGTCGGCAGCAATATCACATTTATGAAGGATGCCATTGAAGGGATTCCAAAGACTGTAAAATATAAGGGACATCTGGTAGTCCGTGGCGAAGCGGCTATTACCTATACAGATTTTGAATTAATCAATGATACCATTGAAGATGATGATGAAAAATATGCCAACCCGAGAAATCTTGCATCCGGCACTTTAGGTCTGGATAAGAGCAATCTTGATAAAGTAAAGGAACGCCATATTCATTTTTATGCATTTACACTGGTGCATCTGGATGAAACAATGTCATCCTGGGGAGAACGGATGGATTATCTTGAGAAGCTTGGATTTACGACAGTAGCACATGAATTGACCGATGCGAAAGGGTTGGAGGAAGTTGTAGAACGCTGGACAAAGAAGGTAGAAGATGGTGAAATGGATATTCCGGTAGATGGACTGGTTATCTGTTATGAAGATAATGATTATGCCCAGACAGGTAGTGTTACCGGGCATCATGCGTCAAGAGCCGGTTATGCGTTTAAATGGCAGGATGTCTCTGCGGAGACCACATTAAAATATGTAGAGTGGTCCTGTGCGGCATCTACCATTTCTCCGGTAGCAGTATTTGAGCCGGTTGCACTGGAGGGAACCACCGTAAGCCGAGCCTCCCTTTGTAATATCAGTGAGATGGAACGTCTTGGAATCGGAGAAGATGGGAAGACAACACTTGATATTATTAAAGCAAATAAGATTATTCCAAAATGTATCGGCGTAAAGAAAAAGGAAGGAACTTTTACGATTCCGGAATTCTGTCCGGTATGCCATGCCAGAACAGAAATCAGAATCAGTGAACACAGCGGAACAAAGACTTTACATTGTACGAATCCGGACTGTACCGCAAAGCATGTAAAAAAATTCAGCCGCTTTGTCAGCAAGCCCGGCATGGACATTGACGGACTGTCCATACAGACCATGCTAAAGTTTATGAACTTAGGATATATCCATTATTTTGAAGATATTTATACACTTAAAAATCATGCGGATGAAATCCGCTCTTTAGACGGATTTGGCGAGAAATCCTGTAACAATATGCTGCAGGCAATTGAAAAGAGCAAAAACGTTGATCCGGTACATTTTATTTATGCACTATGCATTCCGCAGATTGGCACCGATGCAGGAAAGAAAATGATTGCTGCCCTTGGCACAGGAGGTTTCTTTCAGAAACTGCATGCAGGGGAAGGATTTGAGGATATTGACGGAATCGGACCGGAGCGTTCGACTTCTATGCTGGACTGGTACAGACAGAATCAAAACCGTCATACGGTAGCTGCATTAGAAGAAATATTAAACATTGCGGAAGTAGAGCCGAAGGTGACAGAGGGAGGAACCTGTGAAGGACTTACCTTTGTCATTACCGGTGATGTCCATCAGTTTAAAAACCGTACCGAATTTAAAGAGTATGTGGAGAGCCAGAACGGCTCTGTTACCGGCAGTGTTTCTAAGAAGACAGATTATCTTGTGAATAATGATATTGAATCCACATCATCAAAGAATCAGAAAGCAAAGAGTCTTGGCATTCCGATTATTTCTGAAGATATGTTTGTGGAACGTTTCGGAAAGTGAATTGCATATTGAAGTATTCGTAAAATTAAGGTATTATGAGATGAGATATGTGTATATGATGAAAAGAGGTTAGATAATATGCCGATTAAGATAATGAGCGATTTACCGTCCAGAGAGATTCTGGAACGGGAAAATGTGTTTGTTATGGATGAGGGAAGAGCAGAACATCAGGATATCCGCCCAATCCGGATTGGAATACTGAATCTGATGCCATTAAAAGAAGAAACGGAACTGCAATTGCTGCGTTCACTTGCAAATACACCATTACAGGTTGATGTTACCTTTTTAACGGTATCATCCCATGAATCAAAGAATACATCCATGAGTCATCTGAATCATTTTTATCAGACAATGGATGAAATCTGGGATGAGAATCTGGACGGACTGATTATAACCGGTGCACCGGTAGAAACCATGGAATACGAAGAGGTGGATTACTGGAAGGAAGTCTGTGATATTATGGAGTGGTCTAAGACCCACGTAACATCAACCCTGCATTTATGCTGGGGCGCACAGGCTGCCCTCTATTATCACTATGGTATCCCAAAATATATGCTGGATGAGAAAATGTTTGGAATTTTCGAACATCAGGTAAAGAACCGCAAAGTACCACTGGTAAGGGGATTTGATGACCGCTTTATGGCACCGCATTCGAGACATTCCGGAATCCGTAAAGAGGATATTGAGAAAGTAAAGGATATTACCATTCTTGCAGAATCAGAAAAAGCAGGTGTATTTCTGGCAATTGCCAATGAGGGACGCAAAATTTTTGTAATGGGACATCCGGAATATGACCGTTATACATTGGATGAGGAATATAAGCGTGATCTGCAGAAAGGGATGGATATTGCCATGCCGGAGAATTATTATCCGGACAATGATATCAATGCAAAACCATTACTGCAGTGGCGTTCACACGGTAATATGTTATATGCAAACTGGCTGAATTATTATGTGTATCAGCAGACACCATATGATTATATCAATACCAGAAAAATTGTGGGAAAATAAGCAGATTTCTTTTTGGAAAAAGGCTTAAGAAAATACAGGGGGCACAATGAAAACGGAGAAAAAAGGTGTAGAGGGACAACTTGATATTTTCGAAGCAATGAATCGTGCAGCAGATGCCATAGACCGGATGGTGGAAGAAGACCAGAAGAAAAAGAAGGCATCCGGAAATAAAACGGAATCCGGAGAGAAGTCTGCAAAAGTTGTAACCGGGCAGAAGAAAAACAAAGAGGATAAAATCATCCGTGGCTGTGATATGCATGCATCCATGCAGAAGACATTTCTAAACCCGGAAGACGGCGATTTTGCCATGATTGCTTATATTGACTACAACAAGGTTTATATCAGGGAATGGAATTCCCCGGCGGCGTTATATACTTTCGAAGAGTCAAAGAAGGCTGTGGATTTTTATATCGACAAACTGACGAAGATAAAGGCGGCAGGAATGGCAGAAGAAACAACAGAGCAGGAACCGTTCAGTGATGTAAAATATCTTTCAGATAATATTTATGCAGAGTGTGAGGGATAAGAATGGAGCATTTAGTATACTACGATATTGCGGCTGCATTTGTTCTTCTGACTGCATTAGTTGCGTATCATTTAAGAAAATATAGTGACAATTTTCAAAGCAGGGTATACCGCGTAATGTTGTATGCTCTGCTTGTCGTGTCTACCAGCGACTTTTTACTGTTCTGGAAGGAAATTACTTTCGGAAAAACAGGAACTACAGTCCTGCTCTATATCTGTATTTTAGGACAGGTTGTGGCAGCGGCAGCATATCTTTTGTATATTCTGTGCCTGACAGGAAGAGTGGAACGCTTTATCCGGAAGGAAAAGGGATGGTTGTTTGTACCGGCCTGGATTGTAATCGCATTGCTGGTAGTACAGTTATTTATACCATATCTGTTTAAAGTGGGAACGGATGGCAGCTATCAGAGACAGAATGGAATTATGTTATTCTACCTTTGTATGATTTATTTTTATCTGATGGGGGAAGTGTTTCTGGTTCGTTTCCGAAAACGGCTCAGCTTTGAAGTATTATTCTCTACGACTGTATTTGCAGTTGTAAGTGTGTTTACACTGGTGCTTCATATTGCATTTCCGGGTTTCCGGTTTCAGTTTTTTGGAATGGCAATGTGCGTACTTTTATATCTGATTTCTTCGGAAAGGCCACAGGAATATACGGTGCCGGAGCTTGAAATTATGAACCGGAGGGCATTTTTAAAAGAGTCAGAGGAACGCCTGTTAGGAAGTGAGCGTTTTCCGATGCTTGTCATTAAAGTGCATAATTTAAAGGTGATGCGGCAGACATTGGGAAATGATTCTGTTAATGAATTCCTGAAGGAAATGGTGGCATTTTTTCGTAAGCTTATCGACAATTCCCGTATTTACCAGTTTTCACAGAGCGTATATGTGCTGGCGTTAGACCGGAAGAAGAAGGATATTGATTCTTCCTTACTGATCCGGCAGATTCTGGACCGGTTTGAACAGCCATGGCATTCCGGCAGTGTAGAGACAAAATTCCGGATTCATATCAGCAGTATTGTGTGTCCGCGTGATGCGAATAATCTGAATGGATTAATTGACTATATCCAGTATATGCGTTCATTATCATCTGAAAATGGAAATGTAGTATTAAAGACTGCTGAGATGGATATTGACCGGCCAAAGAGGGAACTTCGTATCCGGAAACTTTTGAATGATGCAGTAGACCATAAAGGTTTCGAAGTCTTTTACCAGCCGATTTATTCGGTGACAGAAAACAGAATCGTATCTGCGGAAGCACTGATCCGGCTGAAAGATCAGAGTATGGGCTACATTTCTCCGGAAGAATTTATTCCAATTGCAGAAAAGAGCGGAATGATTATGCAGATTGGAGAATTTGTATTTGAGACAGTCTGTCGTTTTATCCAGGAAAAGCAGCTTACAGACTATGGCTTACAGTATATAGAAATAAATCTGTCTGTGGTGCAGTGTATGCAGGAAAATCTTGCCGAGAGGTTGACGGAAATAATGAAGAAGTATCATGTAGCACCAGCCCAGATCAATCTTGAGATTACTGAGACAGCGGCAGCCCATAGTGATATGTTGGAAAACAATATCAAGATACTGCATAAGCAGGGCATTGAGTTTTCTTTGGATGATTATGGCTCAGGATATTCCAATACGGATTATCTGTTCCGGTTTCCATTCCGTATCGTAAAAATTGATAAAACCATTCTGTGGGAAGCATTTAAAAATGAAAAGGCAATGATTGCATTGCGTAATACTATCCGCATGATTAAAGAACTTGGGCTTGAGATTGTGGTAGAAGGAGTAGAAAACCAGGAATATGTAGATTATCTGACAGAACAGCACTGTGATTATCTGCAGGGATATTTTTATTCCAAGCCGATTCCGGACAGAGATTTCTTAGAACTTTTACGCAGGGAAAATGCACAATATTATGCGGAAAGGTTTTCAAAAAATGAATTATCTGATATAATAACCACATAATATTTTTGTAGGAGGCAAAACGATGGCAGATAATAGAAAAGTTGTTAAAATAAAAGAAGATAACCTTGGGGAAGTACATGTGGCAGATGAGGTCGTTGCTATTATTGCAGGACTTGCAGCAACAGAAGTAGAAGGAGTTGCATCCATGGCTGGTAATATTACCAATGAACTGGTGAGCAAACTTGGAATGAAGAATTTATCTAAGGGTGTTAAGGTAGAGGTGGCAGAGAAAACAGTCAGCGTAGAAGTAGCTTTAAATATTTCTTATGGCTATTCTATTCCAGAAGTATCTGAGAAAGTACAGGAGAAAGTAAAATCTGCAATTGAGACTATGACAGGATTATCCGTAGCAATTGTTAATGTCAGAATTGCTACGGTTGACATGAAAAATACGAAATAATACTTTTGTGATAACCGCAGATGTAGTATAATAAAGAATGCTGTTAAAGCATTCTTTTTTATAGTTACATGGAAGACCAATATTGAAAGGATACAACATGAGCAGGAGAAAAATCAGAGAACAGATATTTAAAATGTTATTCCGTGTGGAATTTTATAGTGAGAAGGAATACGAAGAGCAGATGAATCTGTTTATCGAAGAGAATGAACCGATTGAGAAGCCGGATGAGCGCTATATTGAAGATAAATTTAATAAGATTATTGCTGTTTTAGAGGAAATCGATAAGATTATCAATGAATCATCCAAAGGCTGGAAAACAACCCGTATGGGCAAAGTTGATCTGACCCTGATTCGTCTTGCTGTATATGAGATAAAATATGAAGAGGATATTCCAACCGAAGTAGCCATCAATGAAGCAGTAGAACTGGCAAAAAAATATGGAACAGATGATTCACCGGCATTTATCAACGGAGTATTGGCAAAAATCGCATGATGAAGAAAGTATATGGGGTAACCCAGATTAACCGATACATCAGGAATATGTTTGCCCAGGATTTTGTCCTGCATCAGGTATGTGTGAAGGGTGAGGTATCGAATTGTAAATATCATTCCTCCGGTCATATTTATTTTACTTTAAAGGAAAATAACAGTGCCATCAGTGCAATTATGTTTGCCGGTAACCGGGGTGGGTTATCCTTTCGTATGAAGGATGGCGACAAAGTCGAGGTAACAGGTTCTATTGAAGTATTTGAACGGGACGGCAGATATCAGATATATGCAAAAGAAATTACACTTGCCGGTGCAGGGGATTTATATGCCAGATTTCTTCAATTGAAACAGGAACTTGAGGAAATGGGCATGTTTGCGGAAGAGTATAAAAAACCGATTCCGCAGTATGCCGGACGTATTGGAATTGTTACAGCACCTACCGGGGCTGCAATACAGGATATCCGTAATATTGCTGCACGAAGAAATCCTTATGTGCAGCTTATTCTATATCCGGCACTGGTACAGGGTGAGGGTGCCAAAGAAAGCATTGTAAATGGGATTCATGCATTGGATGCCATGCATTTGGACATTATCATTGTGGGGCGTGGTGGTGGCTCCATAGAGGATTTATGGGCATTCAACGAAGAAATTGTTGCAAGGGCAATTTTTGAATGTGAAACACCGGTTATTTCTGCAGTGGGACATGAAGTGGATTACACCATTGCGGATTATGTGGCAGACTTGCGGGCACCGACTCCGTCTGCAGCAGCAGAACTTGCGGTATATGACAGGAATCAGATGTTACAGCGGATACGGACTGACCGGGTACATCTGATGCGCAGCATGAAGAGTAAAATTGCTGTGATACAGGGACGCATGGAGACACTGAAGGCAAGATTAATGCAACAGAGTCCTGTATATCGTCTGAACAGTCAAAAACAGTATCTGGAGGAATTGCAGCTTCGCTTAGAGCATGGCATGACACAGCAGTTAGATAAGAATAGGGCACGACTTCGGATGTTAGCCCAGCATTTCGATGATATTTCGCCATTGAAACGATTGGGACAGGGATATGCATATGTTTCTGACAGCCGGCAGAATGGTTTAAAAAGTGTTTCACAGGTTTCGAAAGGAGAACAATTGCAGATCAGTGTAAAAGACGGAACTGTTAAGGCAAGAGTAGAAGAAATCATATGCCAGGAGGAAATCGGAAGATGACAGATCATACAATCAATGAAAATGAGACAGATAATATAATGGGAAAAAAAGAAAATGAGAATTTAGAGGATTTATTTGCAGAAGTGGAGCAGTTGATTGCACATATGGAGGAAGACATTTCTCTGGATGAATCCTTTGTCTGTTATGAGCAGGGCATGAAGAAGCTGAAACACTGCAGTGAGAGGATAGATTCGATTGAAAAGAAAATGTTAGTGCTGAATGAACAGGGAATGCTGGAGGAATTTTAATGGATATGACAGCAGAGCTTACAAAGCGGACAGAACAGATTGAAAATATTATAAAAAAATATCTTCCGGAGGAAGAAGGCTATCAGAAGCAGGTAATTGAAGCCATGAATTATAGTTTTCTTGCAGGAGGAAAGCGGTTAAGACCCATGCTGATGTTAGAGACTTACCGCATGTTTGGCGGAAAATCAGAGGTAATTGAACCATTCATGGCAGCCATTGAGATGATTCATACTTATTCTTTAATTCATGATGATCTGCCGGCAATGGATAATGATGAATACCGACGGGGACGAAAGACAACACATATTGTCTATGGAGAAGCCATGGCAATTCTTGCCGGGGATGGTCTTTTGAATTTTGCCTATGAGACAGCATTGACAGCATTACAGACGGAACAGACGCCTAATGTGGCAAAGGCATTGCTTGTATTATCACAGAAAGCTGGAATTTATGGCATGGTAGGGGGACAGACCGTAGATGTTGAAACGGATCAAACACAGTCTGTCACCAGAGACCAGTTAGATTTTATTTATAAATTAAAAACCAGTGCTTTGATTGAAGCATCTATGTTAATCGGTGCGATTCTTGCAGGAGCCACGAAAAGCGAGCAGAAGATTATCGAAGAGGCGGCATCAGAGATTGGTCTGGCATTCCAGATCCAGGATGATATTTTAGATGTTACCGGTAATCAGGAAGTGCTTGGAAAACCGGTTGGCAGTGATGCCAAAAACGAAAAGGCAACTTATGTTACATATGAGGGATTGAAAAAAGCACAGGAAGATGTGAAACGATATTCAAAACATGCAGTGAATTTATTAGAATCACTGGTGGTAAAAAATGAATTTCTGATTCATCTGGTGGAATATTTGATTCATAGGGAGAAATAAGAACTTCAGAAACCAAAGGAGTAAAGATACATGGTGCTGGAAAAGATTGAGCATGAAAACGATATAAAAAGGATAAATAAAAACGAACTTCCGATTCTGGCAGAGGAAATCCGCTCTTTTTTGATTGATAAAATATCAAAAACCGGTGGGCATCTTGCCTCCAATCTTGGCGTGGTAGAGCTTACCATGGCACTGCATCTTGCTTTTGATTTACCAGAGGATAAAATTATCTGGGATGTAGGACATCAGTCTTATACCCATAAATTACTGACAGGAAGAAAAGCCGGTTTTGATGAACTGAGAAAATACGGCGGCATGAGCGGATTCCCCAAACGTCATGAAAGTGATTGCGACTGCTTTGATACGGGACACAGTTCGACTTCCATATCCGCAGGATTAGGCTATGCAATGGCAAGGGAGATTACCGGAGAAAAGTACAAAGTCATCTCTGTTATCGGAGATGGTGCATTGACCGGCGGAATGGCTTATGAGGCATTGAATAATGCATCCAAATTAAAGTCAAATCTGATTATTGTTTTAAATGACAATAAGATGTCTATATCGGAAAATGTCGGCGGTGTATCCAGATATTTAAGCGGACTTCGTACCGCAGAATCTTATCAGGGATTAAAGAATGGTATTACGAATTCCCTGAACAGCATTCCGAAATATGGGGAACGTATTGTTGAGAAAATCCGTAAGACCAAAAATGGAATCAAGCAGCTTGTGATTCCGGGCATGCTCTTTGAAAATATGGGAATCCTTTATTTAGGACCGGTAGATGGTCATAATATTCCTGCCATGGTGAAATTATTCAAAGAAGCCTCTAAGGTGGAAGGACCGGTTCTGGTACATGTGATTACGGAAAAAGGAAAAGGATACCTTCCGGCAGAACGCCATCCGGCACGTTTTCATGGAACGGAAGCCTTTGATGTTGAGACAGGACTGCCTCTTGTAAAACGGGTAAAAGCCAATTATACCGATATTTTTTCTACGGTTATGCGTAAATTGGGCGACCGGGATGAAAAAGTGGTTGCCATTACAGCAGCAATGGCAGATGGAACCGGACTAAAAAGATTCCGGAATATGTTCCCGGAACGTTTCTTTGATGTGGGAATTGCAGAAGAACATGCAGTGACTTTTGCTGCAGGATTGGCAGCAGCCGGTTTAAAGCCGATTGTAGCGGTTTATTCTTCTTTCCTGCAAAGAGCATATGACCAGATTCTGCATGATGTCTGTATACAGGAATTGCATGTAGTATTTGCCATTGACCGTGCAGGACTTGTGGGCAGTGATGGAGAGACTCATCAGGGAATCTTTGATTTATCTTATCTTTCCTGTCTGCCGAATATGACAATTTTAGCACCTAAGAATAAGTGGGAATTATCAGATATGATAAAATATGCCGTGGATTTTTCCGGACCGATTGCAGTACGATATCCGAGAGGCGAAGCCTTTGATGAATTAAAGGAATATCGGGCACCGTTAGAATATGGTAAGGCAGAAGTTCTTTATGAAGAAAGTGAAATTTTACTTTTGGCAGTAGGAAGCATGGTAAAGACAGCACTTACCGTAAGGGAACGATTAAAAGAAAAAGGTTATTCCTGCTCTCTTGTCAATGCAAGATTTGTGAAGCCTTTTGATGAAGAACTGCTTCTTAAGCTGCAGAAGAATCATAAGCTTCTGGTTACGCTGGAAGAAAATGTGCAATCCGGAGGCTTTGGAGAGCATGTATTGGAATTTATGAATACAAGTGGAGATGGTTCCATGGAGGTTTTAAATATTGCAATACCGGATGTGTATGTAGAGCATGGAAATGTAGAACTTCTCCGCAAAGAAACAGGAATTGATGCAGATGGAATTATCGGTAAGATTATAGACAGAAAGGCACAGTAAGAACGATGAAAGAAAGATTGGATGTTCTCTTGGTACAAAAAGGGCTGGCAGAATCCAGGGAAAAAGCAAAGACTATGATTATGGAAGGAAATGTCTTTGTGGATGGACAGAGAGAGGATAAAGCAGGAACAAATTTTGATACAGAGGCAGAGATTGAAGTCCGGGGAAATACATTAAAATATGTCAGCCGTGGTGGACTGAAGTTAGAGAAAGCAATGAAGGAATTTGATATTTCTTTAGAGGGAATGGTCTGCATGGATATCGGCGCATCCACCGGCGGATTTACTGACTGTATGTTGCAAAATGGTGCAGTGAAGGTATATTCTGTAGATGTAGGATATGGACAGTTTGCCTGGAAATTAAGAAATGACCCAAGGGTTGTCTGCATGGAGAAAACCAATATCCGTTATGTGACGCCGGAAGATATTGCAGATGTCCTTGATTTTGCATCTGTTGATGTATCTTTTATTTCTCTTACCAAGGTACTGGTACCGGCAAGGGAGCTGCTGAGGGACGGCGGAAGAATGGTCTGCCTGATTAAGCCACAGTTTGAGGCCGGAAGGGAAAAGGTAGGAAAAAAAGGTGTTGTCCGTGACCCAAAGGTACATGAGGAAGTCATCCATAAGGTAATTGATTTTGCGTTGAAAAATGGATTTTCCGTTCATAATCTTTCCTATTCACCGATTAAGGGTCCGGAGGGAAATATTGAATATCTGGTATATATTGAGAAAAACAGCGAGAGCAAGAAGGAGGAGACCATTGATGTGGATGCCATTGTAGAGGAGGCACATACATCATTGTCCTAGATATATGAAGCATTTTTTCATAATTGTAAACGCACAAAAAGACAGTGAACTTATTTTTACCAATCAGATTATAGATTACATCAGGCGTAAGGGTGGAACCTGTGATTATTTTGCCAGCTTTGAGGAAGAAAAAGCGGAATCAGTGGAAAAAGAAATTCCAACAGAAACCGAGGCAGTGCTTGTTATTGGTGGAGATGGAACATTAATTCGTGCGGCACGCAATCTGGTAAAGAAAAATATTCCGCTGCTGGGAATTAATTTAGGAAAGCTTGGATATCTGTGTGAGGTAGAAGAGAATACGATATTCCCGGCAATTGATGAATTGATAGCTGACCGTTATACCATAGAGCAGAGAATGCTTTTAGATGGCTATACCGTACAAAGTGGCGGAGAGAAGATTCAGAGGGTTGCGTTAAATGATGTGGTCATCCATCGTACGGGAGCACTTCAGATTGTGAATCTGAATGTTTATGTAAATGGAGAGTATCTCTATAATTTTAAGGCGGATGGAATCATTGTGGCAACACCAACCGGTTCCACCGGTTACAGTATGTCGGCAGGTGGCCCTATTGTGGACCCGAAAGCCAACCTTTTGCTGTTGACACCAATCAATGCACATACGTTGAATTCCAAGAGCATTGTAATCGGACCGGAAGATGAAATTACCATTGAAGTAGGCATGCGGAGAAGCCAGCGGGATGAGCAGGTGGAAGTGAGCTTCGATGGAGATTCCGGAGTGGAACTTAAGGTTGGTGACAAGATTGTAGTGCATAAGGCAGAAGAATCCGTAGGGATTATTCGTTTGAGTAAGATTAGTTTCCTAGAAATTTTGCGGAAAAAGATGCAGAATTATACATAACAGGAGGGACTGTAATGAAGATAGGACGACATGCAAAGATTCTGGAATTAATTCAGAAGAATGAGATAGGCACACAGGAAGAATTATCTGCAAAGTTGGAGCAGGAAGGATATCATGTGACACAGGCAACGGTTTCACGGGATATCAGAGAGTTAAAACTGACTAAGGTAGCATTGAGCAATGGCCGTCAGAAATATGTAGCTTTATCTGAAAATAAAGAAGACATGACAGAAAAGTATGTCCGTGTATTCCGGGATGGTTTTGTATCTATGGATATGGCACAGAATATTCTTGTGATTAAGACGGTATCCGGAATGGCAATGGCAGTTGCGGCAGCATTGGATGCCATGGATTGTCATGAAATAGTAGGAAGCATTGCTGGAGATGATACAATTATGTGCGCTGTCCGTACCGTAGAGGATACCACGGCGTTAATGGGACGTCTTCGCCGGATTATGGAAGATTAGAGTGAAAGACGAGAGAGAGTAGAAGGAGAAAATATGTTAAGAAACCTGCATGTTAAGAACCTGGCACTCATTGATGAGGCGGAAGTCGATTTTGAAAAAGGGTTAAATATCCTGACCGGAGAGACGGGAGCCGGAAAATCAATTATCATTGGTTCCATTAATCTGGCTCTGGGAGAAAAGGTATCCAAAGAGATGTTAAGGGATAATGAGGAGAATGCTTTTGTGGAGCTGATTTTTGATGTAGAATCAGATGCTTTAAAGAAAGCACTTTCCGGGCTTGATGTTTATCCGGAGGATGATATGCTGATTTTAAGCAGAAAGATTTCCGGAGGAAGAAGCATCGCCAAAATCAATGGGGAAAGTGTTCCGGCATCAAAGATGAAAGCAGTTTCTGCGTTGCTGATAGATATTCATGGACAGCATGAACACCAGTCGCTGCTTAAGAAACAGAAGCATTTAGAAATCCTTGATGATTATGCAAGAAATGAACTGTCGGACATCAAAAGTGAGTTGAAAGAAACTTATAAAAAGTACCGTGAAGTTACGAAAGAGTTAGAAGAAGCTTCTCTGGATGAAGAGAGCCGGATGCGGGAATTATCTCTTTTAGAATATGAAATCCATGAAATTGAAGAAGCTGCATTAACAGCTGACGAAGATGAAGTTTTAGAAACAAAATACCGGAAGCTTCTGAACGGAAAGAAAATCATGGAAGCAATTCATGCAGCCCATGGATTACTCAGCATGGAAGACGGCAGTGCATCGGAGCTGACCGGAAGAGCTCATAGAGAATTGTCATCTGTGGCAGATTATGATGATGCAATTCGTGGGATGGCAGATGAACTTTTGGAAATTGATAATCTTTTGAATGATTTGAACCGGGAAATTGCAGACTATATGGATGAGGCTGAATTTGATGATGAGATTTTTGCCGGGACAGAGCAGCGTCTGGATGAAATCAATCATCTGAAGGCAAAATACGGTCATACGATAGATGAAATTTTAGCATCCTTAGAGAAAAAAAAGGAAAAAGCAGAGAAGCTGCAGAATTATGATATATATCATAAGAAGCTTATGCAACAGGAAAATGCATTAAAAGAAACATTGCAGAAGCAGTCAGAAAAAGCATCTGCAATCCGCAAAAAATATGCGAAGGAACTGGCAGAAAAAATCAGGGAGCAGTTAGTAGATTTGAACTTCTTAGATGTTCGTTTTGAAATGAAATTTGAACAGAAAGAGACTTTTGGAGCAGATGGCTTTGATGAAGTGGAATTTGTCATTGCAACCAACCCGGGAGAGCCATTAAAACCACTTGGCAGCGTAGCATCCGGTGGAGAATTATCAAGAATTATGCTGGCATTAAAAACAGTGCTTGCTAAAAATGATGAAATAGAAACCTTGATTTTTGACGAAATTGATACAGGAATCAGTGGAAGGACGGCGCAGATGGTATCTGAAAAAATGCATATGATTGCAGAACATCATCAGGTAATCTGCATCACACATCTGCCGCAGATTGCTGCAATGGCAGATGCCCATTTCAGTATTGAAAAATCCGTAGAAAATGAGACAACCATTTCTACCATACGAAGACTCACCGAGGATGAGCAGGTAACTGAATTAGCAAGAATGCTTGGTGGAGTGAGGATTACAGACACCGTATTGGAAAGTGCAAGAGAAATGCTTAATCTGGCACAAAATGCTAAAAAATAAACGATTGAATCAAACAATAATACACATAATAAAAACAGGATATTCAATGAATATCCTGTTTTTATTTTACGCGGGAAAGCTGTAAAGAGAGTTTCCTGTAGTTATTATGCCTGTAGTGAGGAAAATATAATGCGGATGAGATTAATAAGAAAAAGCATAAAAAATATATGGCAGATTATAGTGATTGTCTGGCTGGTATTTGCTTACCAGCTTATGTTAAATATGGTTCCGGATGAAGTAAAACTTATCGATGGTGATTTAAGTAAACTGGACATTTCCATGCCGGTGACCTTCGAATGCCGGGATTCCGGAAAGAGATTTATCGATACATCTGTAATGGAAAATCAGCAGCTGCAAAGCAGCATGGACAAGGCCGGTGCCGAAAGAAATGAAATAGATATGGCTTCAGATACGGTTGTTTTACGAGCGAAGCTCTTTGGAATTATACCAATAAAAGAGGTGCAGGCAGATATTGTAGTGGAACAGGAGGTCTATGCCAGCGGGGAAAATATTGGTATTTATGTGCAGACGGATGGCATCTTTGTCATCGGAACGGGAAATTTTGAAGGGATGGATGGAGTACTGTATGCACCGGCACAGAATGTTTTAAAGAGTGGAGATTATATTTGTGCAGTAGATGGAAAAAAGCTTGAAAATAAGGAGGCGTTAATGGATGCTGTCGATAAATGTGAAGGGAAATCTTTAGTGCTTCGGATACGTCGAAATGGAGAAACATTAGAATTATATATACAGCCGAAATTGTCAAAAGAAGAAACGTATAAATTAGGAGTCTGGGTAAGGGATGATCTGGCAGGAATCGGAACACTTACCTATATCAGCCAGGATGGAAGCTATGGGGCACTGGGACATGCGGTAACAGACATGGATACCGGAAGTATGCTGGAAGTGGGGACGGGAAAACTTTATAACAGCAGACTGGTGGGAATCGTAAAAGGAGAATCCGGTAAACCGGGTGAATTATCAGGAGTCATTAATTATGAAGAAAAATATTGTATGGGAGATATTGAGGAGAACTGCGAACGAGGAATCTATGGAACATTACATGAAAAAAATAATTTGCTGGAAAATGCCGTAGCTTATCCGGTTGGTTATAAGCAGGATATTGAACCTGGAGAAGCAGAAATTATCAGTGATATCGACGGAACGATAGCGCATTATAAGATAAGAATTACGGAAGTTAATTATCGGAAGAATAAGGAGAACAAAAGTATTTTATTTGAAGTAGAGGATGCGGCACTGTTAGAGAGCACCGGAGGTATTGTACAGGGAATGAGCGGCAGCCCGGTGATTCAGAACGGAAGGCTGATAGGTGCAGTTACCCATGTGTTCGTCGATGATGCAAAGAAGGGGTATGGTATTTTTATTGAGGATATGTTAGAGATAGAGAAAACGTCGAATCCATAAGAAAAAACAGTTTATAATTTAACGACATGTTTCGACATAATTTATGTCAGGATATAATTATGATACAAAATGTATAAGGGGAAGAAGGCAGCCGTTGTCTTCCGGGCAATATTGATGTCGAAATAAGATGAACGCTTTAGCTTGAAACGACAGAAAAGTTGTGTTTAAATACAAGTAGTTTCATCTTTGTACAAAAGAGTGGAAACGGCAGGAGGTTTGAAATGGAAAAATTAAATGTAGCAATTGCAGATGATAACGAGAGAATGGTACAGCTTTTAGATGAAATCGTAGCCAGCGATAAGGATTTGCAGGTGGTTGGTACGGCGAAGAACGGGGTCGAAGCATATGAGATTATCAAACATAAACAGCCGGATGTTGTTTTATTGGATATAGTTATGCCAAAACTTGACGGACTTGCACTGTTAGAAAAAGTAAAAAAAGATAAATCCATAAGAAAATGTCCTAGTTTTATTATTATCAGTGCGGTAGGACAGGACCGGATTACAGAAGATGCATTTAATCTGGGGGCGGATTATTACATTATGAAGCCCTTCGATAATGATATGATTATCAATCGGATAAAAAGTACAAGAGTGCTCCGGGGAATGAATGCTGTGGAATCAAAAAAAGTCGGAGCATATGAGAAAAAGCCTTCGACAAAGCCGGAGGATCTGGAAAGTAAAGTGACAAATATTATACATGAAATAGGAGTTCCGGCACATATCAAAGGATATCAGTATTTGCGTGAAGCAATTATTATGTCGGTAAATGATATTGAAATGCTTAATTCCATTACAAAAATACTTTATCCGACAATCGCAAAAAAATATCAGACAACAGCCAGCCGCGTAGAACGTGCTATCCGCCACGCAATAGAGGTGGCATGGAGCCGTGGCAAAATGGACACGATTGATGAGCTGTTTGGGTATACGATAAACAATGGAAAAGGTAAACCGACGAATTCAGAATTTATAGCACTGATTGCAGACAGAATCCGCCTGGAATATAAAGCGTATTAAAAGGGTGGTTTCTACAAAACGGCAGCAAAATATAGTATCTGAATCAGACAGTTTAGGTATTTTCTGCTCCCCCATAACGTGGTATAATGAGCGTAAGCAATGAGCAGTGCAGCCGACAGAAATACGCGATACTGTGCTTGCACAAAGTATCGCGTATTTCTGTCGGCTGATAGGGCGAATGCCCGTACATCGAGAAAGCCGTAGGCTTTCGAAGATGCACTGCGAAAGAAAGCGCAGCGGATTTGCGAGTGTGAGCGTAAATAGGGCGAATGCCCGTACATCGAGAAAACCAAGGGTTTTCGAGATGCACTGCGAAAGAAAGCGCAGCGTATTTGTAAAAAGGGTATCAGATTTGGGGGTAACAGAAATGAAGCGGGTATTATTTGTTACATCAGAGGCAGTTCCATTTATCAAAACAGGCGGCCTTGCAGACGTTGCAGGTTCACTGCCAAAATATTTTTCAAAAAACGAATATGAAGTCAGTGTCATGCTGCCGAAGTATATGTGTATCCGTGAGGATATGCGTAAGAAAATGCATCATATATTGCATTTTTATGTAGATTTGGGCTGGCGAAAACAATATGTAGGAATACTGGAGGCAAAGGAAGATGGAATCCAGTATTATTTTATTGATAATGAATTCTATTTTGCGGGAGACAGACCATATAATAATATTTACGAAGATGTAGAAAAATTTGCATTTTTCTCAAAGGCAGTATTAGAAGCATTGCCGCATATGAATTACCAGCCGGATATTATTCATTGCCATGACTGGCAGACGGGACTGGTTCCGGTATATCTGGAGAATATCTATAAGAAAAATGTATTTTACCAGAATATGAAAACGGTATTTACGATACACAATCTACAGTTCCAGGGGCGCTGGAATCTAAAGGCAGTAAAAGATATTACCGGATTGCCGGATGCTCTTTTTACACCGGACAAATTAGAGTCGTATGGAGAGGGAAATTATCTGAAAGGTGGTATTGTATATGCAGATGCTGTAACAACGGTAAGTCCTACATATGCTTATGAGATAACAACTCCGGATGGTGGCGAAGGCTTGGATGGTCTCATTCGCAGTAACAGCTATAAATTAAGCGGTATTATTAATGGAATCGATTATAATGAATATAATCCGAAAGCGGATCCAAAGATTGCTTATTTATATGATGCCAATGATTTGGAAGAGGGCAAGCGGAAAAACAAGCAGGCACTTTTAAAGGATATGAATCTTCCGTATTCGGATGATGTGATGTTAGTTGGAATTGTTTCAAGAATGACAGAGCAGAAGGGATTTTCACTGGTAGATTATATGATGGATGAACTGCTTTCTTCCGGAAAATTTGCGATTGTTGCATTAGGAACCGGAGAGGAACGTTATGAGAATATGTTCCGCTATTATGAGAGCAGGTATCCGGACAGACTGAAGGCAAATATTATGTATTCCGAAGAAGCTGCGCATAGAATTTATGCAGCATCAGATGCTTTTTTGATGCCATCTTTATTTGAACCCTGCGGTCTGAGCCAGTTGATGAGTCTTCGTTATGGAACAGTACCTGTGGTTCGCGAGACCGGTGGCTTAAAGGATACCGTAGAGCCATATAATGAGTATCAGCATACCGGAACCGGTTTTACTTTTTCCAATTATAATGCTCATGAAATGCGTGACAGTCTTCTTTATGCATATCAGGTATTCCATGAGAACCGGACCGGGTGGCTGGATATCGCAAGACGTGGCATGGAGCAGAATTTCTCCTGGTCCAGTTCTGCAAAGGAATATGAAAAATTATATGCTAGATTGTAGTCCTTTCTTCTGACATAGAAGTAAGAAGCTTTTCGGAACGGGAATAGAAATAAGCGTGATCGGATAAGATTTCTTCTTCCTCAACCTGAGTGGAATTTACTTCATGAATCATAGCATTTAAATCTTGTATACAGGTTCCGGGCAGAACAGGAAGAATCAGAAATTCATGAATACTGCTTGGAATCAGATAGAAGTCACATGTGAGCTTATCTGCAATGGAATCTAAAAGATTTGGATAGAGAATGCAGGAAGCACCATAGAGTCTGGCTTTATTGGTTAATACATAAAGCGGTGTTTCAGATTCTTCTTCCATGATATCCGCAGGAAAGGGCATTGGCATAAGCTTATTGAGTAATGGCATTAATGGTTCAAAATCAGCAGGAAGCTGTGCCGGTGTATTCTCTAAGGCATAAGAATATAACGCATCTGCGGAGACGTTCCAGTAGGAAAGATGAGTGGAACGAATCAGAATAGTGGCGTTTCCCTGACTTGAGCTAGATAAAAGACAATAGAAAACAACTGCAAAATCAAGATAACGAAAATGAGGGATTTCTTTGAGGAGTTCCTCATTTTTCTGATAGTGAATCAGTTTAAAGAGGATGCGGTGCCGTACATTTTCAAAATTAGTAAAGAATGCTACATCGACAGAACTGCTGGGACGGTAAGCCCGGTAAATTTCCCGGATATGTAAAATAATGTTATGTATGCTTTTTCCTGCCTGATATTCTTTGTAATAATCATTGAGATAAATAGTGGGAGAAATGTTGCAGCCCTTTTGCAGAATAGTGAGTCCATCCAAAGTAACGCCATTATTTTTTTGGATTTTATGCAGCTGAATCGTAACATCTGTATCAAACAGAGAATGAATTTGTAACTGGATTTCAGTAAGAAATTGTTGATATGTCATAAAGACCTCCTGGTTAGAAATGGTAAAAATGAATAAATAGAAAAGAAAGTCCATGGATTATTCCAATGGACTTTTAATATATCATCTTGTGCCTTGAATAACAAGAAACGTAATATGAAATTTTTCTAAAAAATTTCTAATCTTTTAGAGACCAGAATATTTTAGTAAGATTTTAATTTCTTCCAGAGATAGTCATAAGTTTCTGTAGCCGGGACATCAAGACTGTTAAAAATTTCACAGTTTTCTAAAGTTTCCTGATCAGAAAAAATAGTAGTACTTTCCTGAACTTCTTCATCCAGTTCGTCATAAACAGCGTTGTTTGGTGTAGCATACCAGACATAGTCAAAGTTTTCCATACCGATATCTTCACGACAGAGATAATTTAAAAACTGTTCTGCAGCATCCTTATGCTGGCAGGTTTTAGGAATGAACCAGGAGTCCATCCACATATTAGAACCTTCTTTCGGAACCACATAATCAAGATCATCATTATAATCCTGTGCATAGGCAGCCTCTCCGGAATAAATAAGAGCCATTGCAGCATTTCCGGCAATCATTTCATCGGCAGAAGAATCTACCAGATAGGAGTAGACTAAATCTTTCTGGTCACAAAGCATGGAAAGTGCTTCGTTTAATTCATCTTCATCCGTAGTATTGATGGAATAGTCCAAAAGCCGGAGTGCAGGAACGAAGGTATCGCGGACGGAATTTTCCATGATAATCTGTCCCTTATATTTCGGATTCCAGAGAACATTCCAGCTGTCCATATCAGCTTCATCTACCATGGTTTTATTGTAGAGAATACCCAGTGTACCGAAGAAATAAGGTAGTGTGTATTTCGTTTCCGGGTCAAAGGCCTTGGAAAATTCCACATAGGTCGGGTCGATATTTTCGTAAAGTGGAATATTATCATAATCCATTTCTAAGACTTCGCCTTCATGAATCAGCTTTTGAATCATATAGTCGGAGGTACAGATTAAATCATATTTGATGGAACCTGCCTTATATTTGGTATACATTTCCTCCGGACTTTCGTATTCTTCGTATTTGATGGTAATACCGGTTTCTTTTTCAAATTGCTGGATAACATCCGGCTCTATATATTTTCCATAATTTAAAATAACAAGTGCATTTTCATCCTCTTTCTGTCCACAGCCGGAAAGAGTAAGGAGACCAGCAATAAGCATAAATGAAAATAAGAATTTCTTCATTTCTTAAGACCTTCCTTTCGCATCCTTGACACTGCGGTAATTCATAATCAGAAGAAGCACCAGAGCAAGGAAGAATAAAATCGTAGACAGTGCATACATTTCCGGAATAATACCTTTACGCAGCTGGGTATAAATCATGGTGGACAATGTATTGACACCGGCACCTTTGGTAAAGTAGGTGATGGAAAAATCGTCTAAGGACATTGTCACAGCCATCAGAAAACCGGAGAATACACCAGGCTTGATATCCGGCCATACAATTTTGAAAAATGCATAAAGTGGTGTTGCGCCTAAGTCTCTGGCAGCCTCATAGGTATGGGAGGAGGTGTTGGAAAGCTTAGGCAGTACATTTAAAATGACATATGGAATGTCAAAGGTAATATGTGCAATCAATACGGTTGATGTTCCAAGCGCTGTAAAGCGGACAAAAAGCAGCATCAGGGAAATACCGGTTACAATATCTGCATTCAGAAGTGGAATGTTAGTTGCACCAAGCATAATCTGACGGTTCCTTTTCCGCATGGCACTGATTCCGATTGCTGCCATGGTTCCGATTATTGTAGCAATCACAGAAGATGCAACGGTAATCAGAATCGTGGTATAAAAGGCATTCATAATAGTCGGGTCAGAAACAAGATTGCGATACCATTCTGTCGTAAATCCGCCCCATTTTACACGGGAAAGGGAGTTGTTGAAGGAAAGTACAATCAGAACTCCAATCGGAAGATACAGAAACAGGAAAATAATTGCAAGATAAATTTTTGATAAACTTTTCTTTACCATACTGCATGCCCTCCTGATTCACCGGCACGATTCATAAATGCCATACTGATTAATACAAAAAGCATAAGTACAATGGAAAGTCCGGAACCTAAATTCCAGTAGGAACCCTGCATGAAGGACTGCTCAATAACATTTCCAATGAGAAGTACTTTACCTCCGCCTAAAAGGTCTGAAATAACAAAGGAGGTAAGTGCCGGTACGAATACCATAATAATTCCGCTGACAATGCCAGGCACAGTAAGCGGCAGAATGATACGGAAGAAGGTGATAAAACTGTTGGCACCTAAATCCCTTGCCGCATCTATTGTTTCCTTGCGGATACGTACTATGGAATTGTAAATCGGCATAATCATAAATGGAAGAAAATCATAAATCATGCCAAATACAACGGCTCCCTGTGTATTTAACATATGAAGTTTCGGGATGCCAAAAATGGAAAGGAATCCATTGATAATTCCATTATTGGAAAGCAACATCTGCCATGCTAAAATGCGTAGCATAAAATTCATCCACATTGGCAGGACGAAGATAAATACCACAAAGCTCTGATGCTTGATATGAAGACTGTTTAATATCATGGCAAGCGGGTAGGAGAGCAGGAGACAGACAACCGTACATAAGATACCAAGCTTCAAGGAAAGCAGGAGTGCTTTTATATGTACCGGGTCTGCAATTGCAGCAATATTTGCCCAGGTAAAACCACCGTCACTGTTGGTGAATGCGTAGTATAATATCATCAGAATCGGAAGTACAGTAAATCCAATAATCCAGACCAGATAAGGTCCGGCTAAAAGTCTTTTTCTGGCATTATGCATCGAGTTCCACCGCCTTTTCGTCACTGGATTCCGGTTTATGCATAATCTGGATATTGAAAGGAATTACCTTCATTCCTACATGGCTTCCGGTTTCAAAATATTTGGTGGTATGAACAAGCCATTCATAGCCGCCGGCCATAATTTCGATTTCATAGTGGACACCCTTGAAGATAACAGAAGTAATATCACCATCCATAAAACCGGTGCCGGCTTCTACAATATCAATATCTTCCGGGCGGATGACTACGTCTACCGGTTTATTATTACCAAAACCGGTGTCGACACATTCGTGCTTGATGCCTAAGAAGCTGACTAATTTATCCTCAATCATGACACCGTCAATGATATTGCTGTCTCCGATAAAGTCGGCAACGAATGCATTTTCCGGCTCATTATAAATATCTTCCGGAGTACCAATCTGCTGGATATAGCCCTGATTCATGACAGCAATGGTGTCTGACATGGTAAGGGCTTCTTCCTGGTCGTGGGTAACATAGATAAAAGTAATGCCAAGTTCATTTTTCAGACGAATCAGTTCGTACTGCATGTCCTGACGCATTTTTAAATCCAGTGCGCCCAAAGGCTCGTCTAAAAGGAGCACCTTTGGTTCATTTACAATGGCACGGGCAATGGCAATACGCTGCTGCTGGCCACCGCTTAAGGAATCAATGCTGCGGTTTTCATAACCGTCTAAGTTTACAAGCTTTAAGGCATATTTGATTTTATCCTGAATATAAGCCTTGCTTTTTTTGCTGATTTTTAAACCAAAAGCAATATTATCTGCAATGCTCATATGGGTAAAAAGTGCGTATTTCTGGAATACGGTATTTAATTTACGCTCATTTGGCGGAAGAGAAGTAATATCTTTTCCATCAAAAATAATACGTCCGGTGTCCGGTGTCTCAAAACCACCGATAAGACGCAGGGTAGTAGTCTTTCCACAGCCGGAAGGTCCCAGCAGTGTTAAGAATTCGTTTTCCTTTACATAAAGATTTAAGTCATCCAAAATCATATTTCCGTCATAAGTTTTGGTAATATTTTCTAATTGTATTAATTTCTTGCCCATCATAACCTCCTAAAAACTTGGCGGGTTTGTAACCCAGATAAGAACGGCATCTTTCCTGCCGGTATTTTCGATATGGTGCTTTTTATTGGACTTAAGATAAAAAGACTCCCCCTGTCTTGCAGTATAAGTACGGGTACCATATATGATTTTAATGGAGCCCTTAAGTACATAGCCGAATTCTTCTCCCTCATGTGGAAGATAGATGTCTGATGTGCCGCCGGGCTTCAGCGTCAGTCGTACCGGTTCCATCATATCTTTCTGGGCACCGGGAACCATCCATTCGATTAAGCTCCTGTGTTCCGCATCTTCTTTTTCAAAATAATCTTCATTTTTAAAGACAAGCTGTGCAGGTTCATCATCTGCAAAAAATTCTGCCGGCGTAGTGCCGAGACACTGGATAATATCTAAAAGTGTACCCACGGAAGGAGACGTAAGATTACGCTCTAACTGGGAGATAAATCCTTTGGATAATTCCAGACGGTCAGCCAGTTCCTGCTGGGTGAGACCGTAGAGAATCCGCAGCTCCTTGATTTTATTTCCAATATCCATTTTGTACTTCCTTTCCATGAAAAGTGATTTTACATAGTTTTTACAAAATGAAGCTAATAATGTATTTGAAGTTTAATAATAATAAACTCACTAAGGAGTATTATGAGAAATTGAAAGAGAAATGTCAATACTATTTTTAGATTATTTTTAGACAACAAAAAAAGCTCCCGAGGGGACTCGAACCCCTGACCTACGCATTACGAATGCGCCGCTCTACCAACTGAGCCACGGAAGCAGAATAATCTGGCTATATGCGAAATAAAATATTTTTCTCAGACAACCCTTTATTTATTAAAATCATACTATAATATTATATATAGAAAAAAATAAATTTGCAATGTTTTTTTGAAAAAAGTTGTTCTTTCAATGGTTACTTGGTATAATGAGCGTAGATGTGTAAGAACCGGAGAAAGATGAACCGGCTTATGAAAAGGGAAATCATTACAAGGAGGAAGTTTTTTTCATGGAAGTGAAGGAATTTGTTTCAGGGGGAAAGAAAACTGAGGACAGTAAGAAGAATATGAAGAAGAAAATCAACAGCGCAAAGAAAAATTATGCAAAGAAGAACAGTCAGTTTACGATTGCAGAATTAAAGGAAAACAGCGCGCTGATTATGTTATGTGTATTTGTGGTTTTTGCCGTATTGGAAATTGTTCTGGGTATACTGGTATGGAAGATGCCGGTAGTGAGCGTATGTATTGTAGTGTTGATTGAAGCGGGACTTGCTGCATGTCTGCATAACCTTCCTGTCTGGCTGCATGGAATTGTTGCAGCAGCAGAGATTGTCGTTGGAATAATTTCCGGTAAAGTGATATTTATGCTGATTGGAATTTTATGCTATGGGGCAGCTTTGTTTGCCTTAAAATTCCAGAAGGAAAATAATCCGCTTTCTATATTAAAATAAGAAGAAATCATACCAGGAGATAAAACATGGATCCCTTACAATTAGTAGAGTTATTAAGAGGACACAGAACTTATATTCAGACACATAATTTTCCAGATCCGGATGCGATTGCCAGTGCCTTTGGCTTACAGCATTTTTTAAATTACCATGGGATTAAAGCAGATATCTGTTATGATGGCAAGATTGAACGCCTGAGTACAAGAAAGATGTTTGATACATTTCATATTGATATTTTGTCTAAAGAAGATTTGGATGATATGAAGAAAGAGGACTATATTGTTACCGTAGACTCCCAGAAATATAATACGAATCTGACCGATTTTATCGGGGATGAGGTGGCATGTATTGACCATCATCCGACAGTAATTGCCTGTGAATATGCTTATAAAGATGTGCGCCGTGTAGGAGCCTGTGCCACAATGATTGCAGAGTATTTTTATCTTACCAATACACCAATGAGCCGGGATGTGGCGGCAGCACTGGCATATGGCATCAAGATGGATACGGATGACTTTGTTCGTGGTACAACAAAGCTTGATGTGGATATGTTTGCATACATCTATCCAATGGCAGATGTGGAAGAGTTAAAATCCATGTATGTAAATGTAATGGAGTTTTCTGATTTAAAGGCATATGGTGCAGCAATCGATAATATCCACATTTATGATGATGTGGGATTTGCATCGATTCCGTTTGATTGTCCGGATGCGCTGATTGCAATTATTTCAGACTTTATTTTATCTCTTGATGTAGTTAATATTTCCGTGATTTATGCAATCCGTTCTGATGGCATTAAGTTTTCTGTCCGGAGTGCATTCAATCATGTAGATGCCGGAAGAGTTGTAGCAAAGGCATTAGCAGATTATGGAAACGGTGGCGGACATCCGGCAATGGCTGGCGGCTTCATTCCAAAGAAGAATATGGAAAAGTTGGAACCGGACCGGGATTATAAATTAGAAATGCTGTTCTTAGAGCAGATTAAGGCAGAAGAAGGAAGGTAAGATACCATGGCAGAAAATCAGGTGAAGATAACCTATCATATTTATCTTGAGGCAGAGGATGTATCCCAGTCGAGAATTTTATCCAGTACCTCTTATGTAAAGAACTTATTTAAAAATTGCGGCAATCATTATTTTCAGGGTGTAGACTTTGATGATGAAAGTGATTTGGATGATTTTACCCTGCGTCTCTTTGTGGAGCAGGAAATCTTAGAAGAAGAGTGCAGCGTAGAGGCAGATGCAAAAGACTTTCCGGCAGATATGGCAGAATTCTTGGATAATATAGCCCAGGCACATTCTTTCCTTGATATGGAAGGTGATTTTACCGTGGAATATCAGGGCGAGAAAGTAAGTTTTAAGTTTGCTTCTGAAGCAGGAGCAGATTACTGTGACTTTGAAGAAATCGAAGAAGCATAAAAATTCATAAGCAATTTCCTGTAAAGTAAGAAAGAGAAAGGCAGTATGAAGAGCAGGTGCAATTCATACCGCCTTTCTTTAGTTCCTCTTTAAGCAGAGCTTCTCAAAACTTCCAATCAGCTGATAGAGCAGCATGGCAATGAGACAGAGAATCAGAATCGATAAGATGACCCAGTCTAATTTAAAAACCTGGCTGCCATAAATAATAAGATAGCCTAAGCCTTTTTTTGCTGCAATAAATTCACCGATGATAACACCAACTAGACAAAGACCGATGTTGACTTTCATAATAGAAAGCAGGGTGGGAATACAGCCCGGCAGCATAATTTTAAACATAACATCATTACGGGTGCCGCCTAATGTCTTTATCAGAAGAATCTTTTCTTTATCCATATCACAAAAAGCAGTGTAAAGACTCAGAATAGAGCCAAAGATAGCTACGGACATACCGGTGATGATAATGGTCTTGTAATTGCCTCCCAGCCATACAATCAGCAGCGGAGCCAGCGCAGATTTTGGCAGGGAATTTAAAACCACAAGATAAGGCTCTAAGGTTTCGGATAAGGTTTTGGAAAACCAGAGGATTGCAGCAATCAGTAATGTTAAAATAATAACAAAGAAAAAGCTGCTTAAGGTTTCAAACAGGGTGATTCCAATGTGATAAAGGAGCTTCTGACTGGTAATCATTTGGTAGAAGCAGATGATAAGTCTGGTGGGACTGCTGAAAATAAAGGGGTCGATTTTTCCATATCTGGCACAAAGCTCCCATTGCAATAAAAAGACAACAAGAATCAGAACGCGAAAGATTTTTATTTTAAGCTGATGCCTGCGGCATTGCCGTAAGTACATAAGCTGTGCAGAGGATGGGTTATTCATTTTGATTAAATTCCTTCCATATTAAGTTAAAATAGGATTTAAAATGGCTGTCATTCCGTTTCTCTAAAGGCGTAAGACCAGGCTCAAAGGATATGGGTATAATGGAGCGGATTGTGCCCGGCCGGTGGCTTAAGACAATAACACGGTCTCCCATGGAAATTGCTTCGGATAAATCATGGGTTACAAGAATGGCGGTTTTATGTTCCTGCCGCAGAATGGTACCGATGTCATTGCTGACATTAAGGCGGGTCTGATAATCTAATGCCGAGAAGGGTTCATCTAAGAGAAGCAGCTCCGGGCGAAGTACCAGGGTCCGAATCAGGGCAGCCCGCTGCCGCATGCCGCCGGAAAGCTCAGAAGGACGTTTTGCAGCAAAATCGGCAAGTCCATAAGTTTCTAACAGCCGGCTGGCATAAGCAAGATTTTCCGGTGTCATTTTGTGCTGGATTTCCAGCCCTAATTGGACATTGGATGCGATGGTACGCCACTCTAAGAGATGGTCTTTCTGGAGCATGTATCCCATATTTAAAATATCCTTTGACTGCAGGGGGTGTCCCATGAAGGAAATGCTGCCGCCGGATGGGACAAGGAGACCGCAGATAAGGGATAAAAGTGTTGATTTGCCACATCCACTGGGACCTACAATAGCAACAAATTCTCCGTTGGATAAAGTAAAACTGATATTGGACAGAGCCTTGGTTTCGCCGTCTTTCGTATGATAAATATAATCTATATTGGACAATTCAAGGATGGAGCACATGGTATTCACCTGATAGAAGTTTATAGGATAATATATGTGAAAAAATGAGATTGGTCACCCGGATTGACAGAAGAAAAGGATAGATTATAATAGGAACAGAATCGACAGAAGTTTAGAATGGGAAAGGTAAATGCGATGAAAGAAAATTACCAGAAAATATTAGATGAAACGATTGCCGGATTAGAAGAAAGAGGAGAAGTTCCGAAACTTTTGCTTCATAGCTGCTGTGCACCCTGCAGTTCTTATGTATTAGAGTATCTTTCCAACTATTTTTATATTACGGTGTTGTACTATAATCCCAATATTTATCCTGAGGATGAATATTATCACAGAGCAGCGGAGCAGAAACGCTTTATTAAAGAATTTCCAACGAAATATGCGGTCTCCTTTGTGGAAGGAAACTTTGAACCGGAGCGTTTTTATGAAACAGTAAAAGGTTATGAAAATATCCGGGAGGGTGGCGAACGGTGTTTCCACTGCTATGAATTAAGACTGCGGGAAGCGGCAGAGTATGCGAAAAAATTAAATTGTGATTATTTTACGACAACGCTGTCTATCAGTCCCATGAAGAATGCTGCAAAGTTAAATGAGATTGGCGGAAGGCTGGCAGAAGAATATGATATTCGTTATTTATATTCGGATTTTAAGAAACGGGATGGCTATAAGCGTTCTACCGTAATTTCGGCAGAGTATGGCATGTACCGGCAGGATTATTGTGGTTGTGTATTTTCGAAGCGGGAGCGGGAAGAACAGAAAAGAGAACGTGCGGCGCAGGAAAGTGAGCAGACAGTACAGGAGTGATTTCTTCCGGTTGTCATTTTATGAAAAATAAGGTATACTTTCAGAAGTTAGTTATGGATTTTAGTTTAGAATAAGTACGGACATCCGTATGGAAAGAGAGGATAAAAGAGTGGCACAGTTATGGGGCGGACGCTTTACCAAAGAGACAGACAAGCTCGTTTACAATTTTAATGCGTCTATATCATTTGATCAGAAATTCTATAAACAGGATATGGAAGGCAGCATTGCACATGTGAAAATGCTTGGAAAACAGGGCATTTTAACAGAGAAAGAAATGCAGGATATTGTAGACTGTTTAAAAGAAATCTTAAAAGAAGTAGAAGGAGGAAAGCTTATTATTACCGATGAATACGAAGACATTCACAGCTTTGTAGAGGCAAAGCTCATTGACCGTCTGGGAGATACCGGTAAGAAATTACATACCGGACGAAGCAGAAATGATCAGGTTGCACTGGACATGCGTCTTTATACCAGACAGGAAGTATTGCATACTGACAAGCTGGTAAAAGAACTTCTTGAGACCATTCTTAAGATTATGGAAGAAAATACCGAGACGATTATGCCGGGATTTACCCATCTTCAGAAAGCACAGCCGATTACACTGGCACATCATATGGGAGCTTATTTTGAGATGTTCCGCCGTGACAGACTCCGCCTGCAGGATATTTTTCAGAGAATGAATTACTGTCCGTTAGGTTCCGGTGCCCTGGCAGGAACTACTTATCCATTAGACCGTGAATATACCGCAGAATTACTTGGGTTCTATGGACCAACCTTAAACAGTATGGATGGTGTATCAGACCGTGACTATTTAATCGAATTTTTATCTGCATTATCTACGATTATGATGCATTTAAGCCGTTTCTCCGAAGAAGTTATCATCTGGAATTCCAATGAATACCAGTTTGTAGAGATTGATGATGCATACAGTACCGGAAGCAGTATTATGCCACAGAAGAAGAATCCGGATATTGCAGAATTGGTACGTGGAAAGACCGGAAGAGTATATGGAGCACTGATGTCATTGCTTACTACGATGAAAGGAATTCCCCTTGCGTATAATAAAGATATGCAGGAAGATAAAGAACTTTCCTTTGACGCCATGGATACTGCAAAAGGTTGTCTGGCACTCTTTAAGGGCATGCTTGCAACCATGAAATTCAATAAAGAAAAAATGCATGACAGTGCCAACAAGGGATTTACCAATGCGACAGATGCAGCCGATTATCTGGTAAATCATGGCGTTCCTTTCCGTGATGCCCACGGTATTGTAGGAAGAATCGTGCTTTATTGTCTGGATAAGAAGATAGCCATTGATGATATGTCACTGGATGAGTTAAAGGCAATCTGCCCGGTATTTGAAGAGGATATTTATGAAGCAATTTCCATGGAAACCTGTGTCAATAAACGTCTGACTGTTGGTGCACCAGGTAAAGACGCAATGGAAAAAGTCATTGCATTGCATAAGGAATATCTGGCAAAGGACTGGCAGGATGAGCTGAATCTGCCGGAAGAGGCGTAGAAAATAAGTAGCTTATTCTGAAAAAATTGGTACATATGTATAAGAAAAATGCAATTCACTTAGTAATTTTTGATAAATTGTGAATTGCATTTTTTGTATAAATAGGATAGTATATTTATCAGAAAGACAACTGTTCGCGATAGACGAACATAAAAATGTGAGGAGAAAAAGAAATGAGCAGCAAATTAAAAGTCGGTATTTTAGGTGGAACAGGAATGGTAGGTCAGAGATTTATCTCTCTTCTGGAGAATCATCCATGGTTTGAGGTAACTACAATTGCAGCAAGCCCAAGAAGTGCAGGAAAGACCTATGCAGAAGCAGTTGGAGATCGTTGGAAAATGGATACTCCAATGCCGGAAGCCGTTAAAAATATTGTAGTAAAGAATGTAAATGAAGTAGAAAATGTTGCAGCAGAAGTTGATTTCGTATTCAGTGCCGTAGATATGACCAAAGATGAAATCAAAGCAATTGAAGAAGCATATGCTAAGACAGAGACTCCTGTTGTTTCGAACAACAGTGCACACAGATGGACACCGGATGTTCCTATGGTAGTACCTGAAATCAATCCGGAACATATGAAAGTAATCGAATTCCAGCGCAAGAGACTGGGAACCAAGAGAGGATTCGTTGCAGTAAAACCAAACTGCTCCATCCAGAGTTATGCTCCTGTTCTTACAGCATGGAAAGAGTTTGAACCATATGAAGTAGTAGCAACTACCTATCAGGCAATTTCCGGTGCCGGAAAAACCTTTAAGGACTGGCCGGAAATGGTTGGAAATATTATCCCATACATCGGTGGTGAGGAAGAAAAATCCGAAAAAGAGCCGCTTCGTATCTGGGGTGAAATCAAAGATGGTGTCATTGTACCTGCTGCATCACCGGTTATTACCTGCCAGTGTATCCGTGTTCCGGTATTAAACGGACATACAGCAGCTGTATTTGTTAAGTTCAAAAAGAACCCTACAAAAGAGCAGTTAATCGAAAAATTAGTAAACTTCAAGGGTGTTCCACAGGAATTAAATCTTCCAAGTGCACCAAAGCAGTTTATTCAGTACTTAGAAGAAGACAACAGACCACAGGTTTCTATGGATGTTAACTATGAAAACGGTATGGGAATCAGTGTTGGACGTCTTCGTGAGGACACCGTATATGATTGGAAATTCGTAGGATTATCCCACAATACCGTACGTGGTGCGGCTGGTGGAGCTGTTCTTTGTGCAGAACTTTTAAAAGCACAGGGTTACATTACTGCAAAATAAGCAGCAAAATATGTAACAAAATGAAGACAGAAAAGAATGTGCCAAGGCACATTCTTTTTTATCGTTTTGGCGTTGATAGAAAAATTAAAATGTGATATTATTTCTGTTAGAGTGACTTCTTAAAATTAGAAATTCTGGAGGATATTACCAATGATGATTCAGACATCCGAATTAAAGAAATTAGAAGAGGTATATGGACAGTCCGGCAATCAGATTGTTCTTTTATATGGAAGAGATAACTGCCAGAAAGAGCAGTTAATAAAAGAATTCTGTAAGGAGAAAAAGTTTTTTTACTATCGCGCCAGACAGGCATCCGAAAGGGAACAGGTTTTACAGATGGGGCAGGAAGTGGAAGCAAAATACGGGATTCGTCTGACACGCTATAGTTATGATGAATTCTTTAACCGCATCAAGAGTGGAGACCCGACCAAGCTTGTGGTTGTCATTGATGAATTCCAGTATATTGCCAGAAAAGATGTCGGCTTTATGAACAGCATTCTGAAACTGAAAGCAAAGAAATTATATCCGGGTCCTGTTATGATTATTCTGACCAGCTCTTCACTGGTATGGGTAGAGGAAGACTGCAGAGAAAAATATGGTGAATACTTAAAGAAGGTAGACGCAGCCATCCGCATGGAGGATGCGACATTTCTTGATGTGGTTCGACATTTCCCGGAATATGGAACCAGTCAGGCAGTGCAGGTCTATGGAATTATTGGAGGTGTGCCGGGTTATCTTACACGCTGGAACTCCAAAAAGAGTATTAAGGAAAATGTCTGCCGGCATATTTTGTCTCCGGATGGCTTCCTGTTCCATGAGGCAGAAAATTATATCAGCATTGAATTAAGAGAACTTTCTGTATATAATACAATACTTGCGGCATTGGCTTCGGGAAATAATAAGCTGAATGACCTCTTTTTAAAGACAGGCTTCTCCAGAGCAAAAATCAGTGTCTACATGAAGAATCTGATGGCATTTGATGTGGTGGAAAAGGTGGTTTCCTTTGATACCGGTGGCTGGGAGAATACGAAAAAGGGTGTTTACCGCATTGCCAATACTTATGTGAATTTCTGGTTCCGTTTTGTCTATCCACATTTATCGGACTTATATATGATGGCACCGGAAGAATTTTATGATACTTATATTGAAAAAGATTTAGATGACTATATGAACCGTTATTTTGTCAAGGTCTGCCGGGAATATCTGACTTTATTAAATCGTATTGGTAAACTTCCGATTGACATTCACCGGATTGGAACCTGGGTTGGAAAGAAGGGCAATATCGATATTGTCGCCCAGAACAGTGTTCGTGAGAGTATTGTCGGAATCTGTAACTGGTCAGAGCCTTATATGACCCGCACGGCAGGTGAAGCATTGCTTGATAATCTGAAGCAGGCAAAAATTTCTGCAAAATATCTTTATATGTTTTCCGCACAGGAATTTGCAGAGGATTTAAAGCAGATGGCAGAAGAAGATAAAAGATTTGTCCTGATCGATATGAAGGAATTATAAAGTGCCGGAAAAGTCAAAAAATGATAAAAAGTTAAAATAATAGATTAGGCACAGAAATTGGAGGAAATAACGGTTGGGTAAGTCGTTAATTATCACGGAGAAACCAAGTGTTGCCCGGGAATTTGCACGAATTCTTGGCGTATCCGGCAGAAATGACGGATATATCGAAGACAGTCACTATGCCATTACCTGGTGTGTTGGTCATCTGGTGGAAATGGTATATCCGGAAGAATATGATATAAAATATAAGAAGTGGAAGTTAGAAGACCTTCCATTTCTTCCGAAAGATTATAAATATAATGTCATACCATCTGTAAGCAAACAGTATGACATCGTACATAAGCTCTTACACCGGGAAGATATTGATACCGTTTACTGGGCAGGCGATGCCGGAAAAGAAGGACAGACCATTGAAGAGAATATCCGGCGGTTCGGTGGAGTCCGTGAAGGTATGAAAGAGCTGCGGGTATGGATAGATTCGCAGACGGAGGAAGAAATTAAAAGAGGAATTGCGGAAGCAAGACCAATGTCGGATTATGATAATCTTGCTAATTCCGGGATTATGCGTACCATTGAAGACTATGCCATGGGAATTAATTTTTCCCGTGTCATGTCTGTAAAATATGGAAATCTTTTAAATGATGCTGCAGGAACCAAGTCCTATACTGCAATTGCAGTTGGCCGTGTCATGACCTGTGTACTTGGCATGGTTGTAATCCGGGAGCGGGAAATCCGTAATTTTGTAGAGACACCATTTTACCGGGTGGTGGGAAATTTCTTTGATGCAGAGATAGAAGGTGAATGGAAAGCGGTAGAAGGTTCTTCTTATTATGCATCTCCGTTGCTTTATAAAGAGAATGGATTCAAAGAAAAAGTACATGCAGAAAAATTAATTAAAGATTTAACTAATAAAACAGCGATTGTAAAAACAGTAGATAAAGGAATTTCAAAGAAACGTGCACCGCTTTTATTTAACCTGGCGGAGCTTCAGGCAGAGTGCTCGAAAAGGTTTAAAATCAGCCCGGACGAGACGCTGCAGGTAGCACAGGACTTATATGAAAGAAAGCTGACTACTTATCCGAGAACGGATGCCAGAGTGTTATCTTCTGCCGTTGCAAAAGAAATCAGTAAGAATATCAGAGGACTCCGTTCCTTTGAGCCGGTTGCTCCCTTTGTGCAAAATATTGTGGAGCATGGTTTATATAAAAATATCGGAAAGAGCAGTTATACCGATGACAGTAAGATTACAGACCATTATGCTATTGTTCCAACCGGACAGGTCAATGAATATAAGTCGCTGACGGAATTGCAGAAGCGGGTCTACGAACTGATCGTGCGGCGTTTCTTAAGTATTTTCTATCCGCCGGCACAGTATCAGACGGTAAAGCTGACCATCGGAATTGAAAAGGAATCTTTCTTTGCCGGAGCAAAAGTATTAAAGGTTCCCGGATATCTTGAAATTGCCGGAAGACCGGATACCAAAGAAAAACGGGAAAAGGAAGATGGTGACGGAGAAGAAAACAATCCGAAGAACAGCGCAGCATTACTAAAACTTGCAGATAGTCTCAAAGAAGGAGATACCGCAGAAGTAAAAGAATTTCTGGTAAAAGAGGGAAAGACTTCTCCACCAAAGCGTTATACTTCAGGTTCCATGGTGCTTGCCATGGAAAATGCGGGACAGTTAATCGAGGAAGAGGAATTAAGAGAACAGATTAAAGGCTCCGGAATTGGAACCTCTGCTACAAGGGCAGAAATCATCAAGAAGCTGGTGCGTATCGGCTATCTTGCTTTAAATAAGAAAACACAGGTGCTGACGCCGGAAGCCTTAGGCGAGATGGTTTATGAAGTGGTGAATATGACTGTTCCGGCGCTTTTGAATCCCAAGATGACCGCTTCCTGGGAAAAGGGCTTGGATGGCATTACCCAGGGAACCGTTCCGATGGAAGATTACCGGGAGAAGTTAGAAGAATTTATCCGGAAAGAAACAGTTTCCATGATAAATGAGAATCTCACCAGCCAGATTGCCGGGCAGATCCGGCCATTGGCTGGCAGCAATGCCAAAGATATGAAGGCAAAGGTTAAAATCGGAGCAACCTGTCCGGTCTGTGGCGGTGAGATTGAGACTACACCTTTTGGTTATGGTTGCTCAAATTATAATAAAGATGGCAGTGGCTGCCGTTTCGCTATTGGTTCTATCGCCGGAAGAGAGCTTAACGATGAAGAAGTAAAGCAGTTATTGAGCGAAGGCAGAACCGGAGTCTTAAAAGGATTTACTTCGAAGAATAAGAAGAAGTTTTCTGCCTGCCTTGTGATGACAAAGGATGAAGAAGGAAAACCGAATATAACCTTTGATTTTTCACAGAATGAGCCGGAGACCATAGAGGGCGTAAGTTGTCCGTTGTGTGGCGGAGCAATAGAAATAAAGCCATTTGGTTATGGCTGTGCCAATTATAAAGCGGAAGATGAGGCTGGCTGCCGGTTTGCCATTGGAAAAATAGCCGGGAAAGATTTAAACACCGCCCAGGTGAAGGAGCTTCTGACCAATGGAAGAACCGGAACGATTCGTGGATTTACTTCAAAGAATAAGAAGAAATTTGATGCCTGCCTGATGCTTGGAGAAGATGAGAACGGAAAGAAAGTCCTGAAATTTGATTTTGAGCATGTGGAAGCAAAGAAGGTAAAAGATGTAAAATGTCCACTGTGTCAGGGTGATATTGTGCAGACGCCATTTGGCTATGGCTGTGCCAATTATGACAGAAACAAAGAGGACAGCTGCCGTTTCTCAATCGGTAAAATAGCCGGAGTAAAATTAAAGGAAACTCAGGTAAAAGCACTTTTACTAACAGGAAAGACAGAAATTATAACAGGATTTAAATCTAAGAATGGCAAGAAATTTGATGCACCATTGAAGCTTACCGAGGATGGACGCATTGAATTTGACTTTCCGGAGCGTCCGAAACCGGAAGAGACAAAAGTAAAATGTCCAAAGTGTGGGGCATTGTTAAAGAAAAGCCAGTGGTACTATGAATGTGACTGCGGATTCCGGGTGAACCGTTATGTAGCAAAGGTGGAACTGGCTGAAGAAGTGTTAGAAGAGCTTTTTACAAAAGGATATACCGCTAAAAAAATAACCGGATTTACTTCGAAAGCAGGAAATGTATTTGATACCTGTCTGAAGTTTGAAGAGGATGAAATCCGTTTTGATTTTGACCGGAAACCGGAAGAAGAAAGAGAGGAAGAGAAAGATGGAACAGTGCAAAATCAGTAATATGTATACATTAGAGGAGACAATCGCAAAGGATTATCTTGCACAATTTACTTATCCGTGGGAGGCACTTGCCGGAATCGGAGATTATATCAAAGAACTGGGAAAAACATTGAATCCGGATGTTTATGAACAGAAGGGTGAGGATATCTGGGTGGCAAAATCCGCTGCCGTGGCACCGACAGCATGTTTAAATGGTCCTTTAATTATTGATGAAAATGCTGAAATACGACACTGTGCATTCATTCGTGGTAATGCAATTGTCGGAAAAGGAACGGTGGTAGGCAATTCTACCGAGTTAAAGAATGTCATTCTTTTTAATTCCGTGCAGGTACCACACTATAATTATGTGGGAGATTCTATTTTGGGATACAAGTCACACATGGGAGCAGGTTCCATCACATCCAATGTAAAATCCGATAAGACACTGGTGGTAGTAAAATCTGCTGATGAGAAGATGGAAACCGGACGCAAGAAATTTGGTGCCATGCTGGGAGATTTTGTAGAGGTTGGCTGTAATTCCGTATTGAATCCGGGAACAGTCATCGGGCCACATACCAATATTTATCCGCTTTCCCCGGTACGTGGAGTAGTTCCGGCGCATTCTATTTATAAGAATAAGAATGAAATTGTAAGTAAAGCAGAAGACTAGACGGATGGAAATTTACCTACAGAAGTTACCTGCGGTAGCTGCTTGCAGAAAAATGACAATAGAAAATTAAGAAATGAATGGTTGACAAAAACAGCTGTATGCATTACTGTATTAATTAAGTAATACATACAGCTGCTTTTTAGTTGGACGAGAACTTCGAAAAGAGTGTTTCTCGCAGTATATACGGGAAGCTTACAAAGAGTGTTTCTCGTGAATTTTGGAGGGTGAAAATGTTAGAAGTACAAGAGCTTACTAAGAAATATGGAAAGAATGTGGCAGTAGATCATGTCAGCTTTATGGTGCAGGATGGTCAGGTCGGTATCCTGCTTGGACCAAATGGTGCCGGAAAATCAACCATTATAAAGAGTATTGCAGGACTCCTTCGCTATGAAGGCGGTGTTGGTATTAATGGAATGAAAGCAAGAAGCCTGGAAGCGAAGAAAATATTTGGCTATGTACCGGAGATTCCGGCAATGTTTGAAGCACTGACGGTGCGGGAGCATATCGAATATGTGAAGCGGGCATATAACAGCGACATTACAGAGGAAGAAATCGATGCACTGCTGACACGTTTTGAACTTCTGGATAAACAGGAGAAGCTGGGAAATGAATTGTCCAAAGGAATGATGCAGAAGGTCAGTATCTGTTGTGCACTTGCTATTCATCCAAAGGTTGTGATGTTGGATGAACCGATGGTGGGACTTGACCCGGCAGCTATAAAAGAATTAAAAGAAGTTGTACTGGAGTTAAAAGAGAAAGGCTGTACCATTCTTATCAGTACCCATATGCTTGAAATGGTAAAAGATTTGTGGGATGTGATGTTTGTAATGGAACAAGGGAAAATTATAGCAACATTTAACAAAAATGAAATTGCGGATAAAGACATAGAAGAACTGTTCTTTGAAGTGACAGAACCAAAGACTGGTGGTGAAGAACATGAGTAGTCTTTCCTTTGTTTTTTCCCGGACCATTAAGAATAAAGTGAAGCGGAGTTTAAGACGGCCACAGACTTATATTGCGCTGGTATTTGTTATTTTATATGCAGCACTGGTGTTGTATGGACTTGGTTCCATGTCTGTCGACTTCGGATTAAACAGCCCGGAAGGAATTGCAACTGTTTTATCAGTACTGATGGTTATGATTGTTCCGGCAAACCTGATTTCGTATATCAAGAGAAAAGGACTGTTGTTCCGTCCGTCAGAAGTACATTTTGTATTTGCTGCACCGGAAGAACCGAAGAAAGTTATTCTTCATGCCGGAAAGAAGCAGTTCTTAACGAATTTTATTGTTGAACTATTTATACTTGTACTTGGAATTGGTGTATTTGGTGTTACACCATATAAGATGATTTTATATTTCCTTTATGCTGGTGTACTGGAAAATATTTTAGAGGGAGCGTTAATGATTATCTGCTATGGAAATGAAACACTTCCCAAACAGTTCTTTACCGTACTTACTTATATTATGTATGGAGTAATGGCAGCTTTTGCACTGGTGGCAATCTACTTTGTTTCGGTGAAAGGCATGCAGTTATCTGTGTTTGTGGACTTAATCCAGCTTCCGGTGGTACAGCTGATTCCGATTATAGGCTGGGAAATTGCATTGATTCAGCTTATTATCATAGGCCCTGCAGGAATCAATGTGGTGGCAACCGTACTTCTTTTAATCAGTACTGTTTTGCTGGTACTTTATGCGAAAAAGATGAAGTGTACCGGAGAATTCTATGAAGATGCTGCAAAATTTGCAGAAGATTATGATGACCGGATGAAACGCTCGAAAAAGGGCGAGGTTGTAGTGGGAAATGGCAAGAAAAAGTATTTACGGAATGTAAAGATGGCTTATAAGGGAACTTACGCCAAAGCAATTTTCTACCGGCAGGTATTAGAATACCGTAAAAACCGTTTCTTTATCTTTGGCTGGAATTCGGTGCTGTTTCTGGTCATAGGTGTGGCAATTGCGGTTGTCTCTTATTATAATAAAATTTCCAGCCAGCCTTTTAAAATGTTTGTAATTCCGGGCGTCATTGCCTATGTTATCTTTATTTTCAGCGGTTATAAGACGAAGTGGTCTAAGGAACTGGCAAATCCATACACCTATCTGATTCCGGACAGCAATTTTAAGAAAATGTGGTATGCCACCAAAATGGAGCATATCCGTGCGCTGATTGACGGACTTCTGATTACGCTGCCGGGCAGTATCGTAATGGGACTTCCGGTGTCTTACATGATTTTGACCGTCATTTTATATATGTGCCTGAATGCTAATAAGCTTTATATGAATATGCTGGCAGATGTCGTGATAGGGAAAATGTTTGGAGAACTGGGCAGAACGATTCTTCGGATGCTGTTCCAGGGACTGGTATTATGTGTCGGAATCATTGTGGCAGTAGCAACGGGAGCGTTCATTTCTGTGACTGCAGGATTTATTATGATGATAGTCGTTATATTCCTGCTGACACTGGTTGGAGCAATTGGAGCATCCTTTGCATTTGAGCGGATGGAGGCATTAGATTAACATATTGAGAAAATTAAGGTGCATTTCCTGTAAAAAAGACTGGACTAATGTAAAAAAATGTGAGAAAATGAGGGCGGTGTGTTAAATGTATAACAAAGTTTAACATGATATATATTTCATATCGAAAGGAGTCTTATAATGATTTACACGAAGGAAATCGAAAACATGTGTCCTGTTGCCAAGGGCGCAAAACATGAGCCAGCTCCAATTCCAGAAGAAGGAAAATGGGTTCATTCCAAAAAAATTGAAGATATTTCAGGATTTACACACGGTGTAGGCTGGTGTGCACCACAGCAGGGTGCCTGCAAGCTTTCATTAAATGTAAAGAATGGTGTGATTGAAGAAGCACTGGTTGAGACAATCGGATGCTCAGGTATGACACATTCAGCAGCAATGGCAGCAGAGGTTCTTCAGGGAAAAACAATTCTTGAAGCATTAAATACTGACCTTGTTTGTGACGCAATCAATACAGCAATGAGAGAATTATTCTTACAGATCGTTTACGGACGTACTCAGAGTGCATTCTCTGATGACGGACTTGCAGTAGGTGCTGGTCTGGAAGATTTAGGAAAAGGACTTCGTTCCCAGGTTGGTACTATGTACGCAACAAAGGAGAAAGGTGTTCGTTACTTAGAGATGGCTGAAGGTTATGTAACAGGCATCGCTCTTGACGAGAACAACGAAGTTATCGGATATCAGTTCGTTTCTCTTGGAAAAATGACAGACTTTATCAAAAAAGGTGATGACCCTAACACTGCATGGGAAAAAGCAAAAGGCCAGTATGGTCGTGTAGCTGATGCTGTTAAGATCATTGACCCAAGAGAAGAGTAAGAAAGGAGAGACGAAGATAATGGCATTATTTGAAGGATATGAAAGAAGAATTGACCAGATAAACGCTGTATTAAACAGCTATGGTATCAGCTCTATTGAAGAAGCTGAAAAAATTACAAAAGATGCTGGACTTGATGTATATGATCAGGTAAAGAAAATCCAGCCTATCTGTTTCGAGAACGCTTGCTGGGCTTACACTATAGGTGCAGCAATCGCAATCAAAAAAGGATGCAAAAGAGCTGCTGATGCTGCTGCAGCAATCGGTGAAGGTCTTCAGGCATTCTGTATTCCAGGTTCTGTTGCTGACCACAGAAAAGTAGGTCTTGGACATGGTAACCTTGGAAAAATGTTATTAGAGGAAGAGACAGAGTGCTTCTGTTTCTTAGCTGGACACGAGTCCTTTGCAGCTGCTGAAGGTGCAATCGGAATCGCTGAGAAAGCAAACAAAGTACGTCAGAAACCACTTCGTGTTATCTTAAACGGACTTGGAAAAGATGCTGCACAGATTATTTCACGTATCAACGGATTTACATTTGTTGAGACACAGTATGATTACAAAGCAGCTAAACTTAACGTTGTATATGAAAAAGCATATTCTAACGGACTTCGTGCAACTGTAAAATGTTACGGTGCTGATGATGTTCAGGAAGGTGTTGCAATCATGCATCATGAGAACGTAGGTGTTTCCATTACCGGTAACTCTACCAACCCAACACGTTTCCAGCATCCGGTTGCAGGTACATACAAGAAAGAATGTATCGAGCAGGGTAAGAAATACTTCTCTGTAGCATCCGGCGGTGGTACAGGACGTACTCTTCACCCAGATAACATGGCTGCAGGTCCTGCTTCTTATGGTATGACAGATACTATGGGACGTATGCACTCTGATGCACAGTTCGCAGGTTCTTCTTCCGTACCAGCTCACGTTGAGATGATGGGCTTAATCGGAATGGGTAACAACCCAATGGTTGGTGCTACAGTAGCAGTTGCCGTTTCCGTTGAGGAAGCAGCAAAAGCTGGTAAATTCTAAATAAAAGGCTTAAAAGCTAGACTTTTCGGGCTATTCAGACTAGGTAATTCGGTCTGGATAGCCCTATTTTTATGTCCATAAGACATGTAAAAGTCGCAAGCAAGTCACAAGCAACAAGTCACAAACCCTGTAGACTGTGTGAGTTGGGGGTTAGTTCCTGTGTTGTTATGTTCAGTATAAGGTGATTACTCAGTTGATGAATTCTTAATATCGCAAAATTTATTTGCAGTGTCTGAAATGAATAAATGTCTGAGTTGTTTTGGTGAGACATGTAAAAATGTTAGAAATCAGATAAACAGCAAGGATCTCATGCGTGAGTTACTTATCAAGGGGTATTACGATTTCTCTGATACCGTTGGTATGAAGATTGTAAACAATTGTCAGGACAAGATTCCAGCATCATTTTCTTATTATTGTCCTACAGGATGGGGTATCACAGAGTGTAGCAATATTCTGGTAAATCCAATATTTTCAAATCTAGCTACACAGCCATGTGGAGAGCTTGTTAAGCCAAAGACAAATGCTGAGGAAGATATGTGGGACTATGAAGATTACGAAGAGGAAGGCGACGATGAAGAGTGGGGAGATTATGACGAGTAGTCAGGAGGTAGTGGTTTATGATTAGAAGTACATTGCCGAGTGGCGTGAAAACATTGCAGAAGTGGTATGCCAATGGTCAGCTTGTATTTGACAATGCGATTCAGCGTTCCAGCGGTCAATGGGGTATTCTACAAAAGAGCCTGCTCATCCATAGTATCTTGGCAGGCTACCCAATACCGCCAGTGTTCCTGCTTAAATATAAGAATGACGATGCCACCATATATGATTGCATCGAGGGCAAGCAGAGATTGCTTAACACATTCAGTTTTATGTCTTGGGAGTATGCGTTACATGGCGGTACTCCAGACGTAGAGCTGGATGGCGAGGTTTATGAAATCGCAGGCAGGAGCTTTGATGAACTTTCAGATGAGCTGAAGGATATTATATCTGGTTACAGATATAGTATCTCCGTAATCGAAGATGCGACAGAGGAAGAGGTAGAAGATATTTTCTACCGCTTAAACTCTCCAACGCCACTTACCCAAATTCAAAGGTCAAGGTCTGTTATGGGTACGGAGCTTGCAAGATGGACAAGGGATATTCTGGAAAAGGATTTCTTTACCAAGGCAATTTGTCTTACTCAGGCACAGTGGCGGAGAGAGGGCGATCTTGAGGTATTACTCCAGACCATGCTGTTGCTGGATAATCGTAGCGAAAATTACGAGTATAAGGCAATATCCAATACTGAGGTGTTAAAGTATTGCAGCCATATCAGGGGTAGATTCTCTCCAGAAAAGCGTGTGGTAATTGAGGAGCTGTTTGACTATCTTTCAGGGGCATTCTCAGACAAGTGTAAGTTCCTGAAGAAATCGGCAGTACCTATGGTGGCAGTTATTGGAAAGCTGGCATTGGAGAATAGCATTACTCCAGAGCAGTATCGTGGTTTCATAGACAGCTTTGCGAATACAGTAAATGAGGAGTATGAAGCCAATAAGGGTAATGGAAACGTGAAGAGGGTAAAAACTGAGGGCAGACTTCTTGCGATGGCTGATGATTTTGGTCAATACTTCAACATATCAAATCTTGTGGTTATCGGGGGTAGTGCAGAGAGCGAGGATGCCAATGAAGCAGAAGATTAAAGCGTATATCATCCGTGTAGATGAAGAGGGAAGACAATACAAGGGGTACTTTACTGAGATAGATAATACCCTTGAAGCGAAACAGGAAATCGTAGGTGGTCTGATTCAGGTGGTTAGATTAACGCCTGATATAGATATCATCATAAACGATGAAGGTAAGCTACGGGGTATGCCATTAAACAGAATTTGGCTCAGTGAAGATGGCGAGCCGCTGGATTTCCTTGTTGGAAATATTATAGCGGTACGACATTGCGATGATGTATTCACTGATATTTTGTCTGAGGATTGTGAAATAATCGAGAGATTATTGCCACCAATCAGGCTGAATATGTCTGTTATGGGTAAGGATGGAAAGTATCGCACCAACTCAATGTTCTACTTTAATCATGATGAGTTGTTAGATTACAAGGAGTGTGCCGATGAAGATTGATAAGAAAGCAGTATATGAGAGGGTAAATGTGAAATGAAATTGTATGGTTGTTAGTGGTATGAATTTTGTTTTGAACATACAATGGGGTATGTCAAGACCTCTTGCTGGTTGATTTTGGTCAGCAGGAGGTCTATTTTATTGGGTTTTCTAAGAAATGGATGGTCAGAGATGAGGCGATAACCAAGTCGCTGGGATTCTATCAAAATTAAATTTATTATTTTTCAGGAGGTTGAAATTATGGAACACGATTTAATATTTGATGGAAGGAACATTCCAGTAGCCGAAGCGGCAAAGATTATGGGGAAAGACCCACAGTTCATACGACTTGCTATGATAAACAAGTTATTACCTATTGGATTAACGTATAAGAAGGAAGGTTCTACTCAGTATGACTTCTATATAAGTCCAAAGCTGTTTTATGAGTATACGGGATGTTACTTTGACTCAAAGAACGACTAATATAGTTACGCTTTCTAAGTAGTCAATGCGTGGTTAATAATCTATGCGTTGGCTATTTTTTATGGTAATATAATAATAGGTTTTGGATGTGAGAGGTAATAATATGGACACAAATTATTTTCGTGATTGGAAGACTTTAGGTAAAAGACGTTCTGAAAATCAGATTATTGGGGAGTCAGGTATTGATATATTGAGATCCTTATTTCCTAAGGAATGGGTAATAAGGGAGTACACTGCTGATTATGGAATTGACTTAGATGTTGAATTATTTGAGGAGTGTAATGATGGGGTATATGTTACAAAGGGTGAACATGTACTTTTTCAAGTTAAGACAACCAATGATATTGAAGTAAAAGATTTGGAGGTTTATTCTAAAACAAAATCTGATAATTGTATATTTAAGGTGGTCAAACATCCTTTAGATACAGCGTTGTTAGCTACAGTTGAAAAGATGGGAAGTGCAGTTCCTGTATTGCTTTGCTTAGTGGATAATGTAGAAAGAGAGGGATATTTTGTATGCTTGAACGATTATGTTGATAAAATATTAATATCTCAAAAACCAGATTATGATAGGCAGGGAACAGTTACTATTAATATTCCAATAGAAAATAGGATAAGTAGTGGAAAATTTGCGATTGAATGGTATGGGAAAAGAGCAAAATTATATTCTTTCTTTAATTTAGTAAATTGTCAAAAGAGGGATTTATTGTATACGCCAGATTGTAATCTGGAACAAATGGTTGAGATGTTTTTGAATAGAATATGTCGATTAGATATATGGTCGGATAAAATGTTAGAGTTATTTAAAGAACAGATAGATTACTATACAGAACATCATTCTACAAAACAAGCAGATATAATAATTAATAATGCAATAGAAAGAGGGGAAAATGTTGATGAACCCATTTGGGAAGGAACGTATTGTATGGGAGAAGTATCTTTTCGGCATGCAACTCAAATACAGGAATTGCATAGGTTATGGGATCAGATGTGTATAATATCAGATATGTATGAGACTGATTATCGAGAAGCGTATCTTCCTACATATTATTGGTTTATAGTTAATAAGTAGTAAAAAATATATTTGAGTATTTATAAGTACTAAGTTATTTGTTTTTTTATTAACATAGTGTTAAGCTAGACAAAATTCATTATTGTAGACTGAATGGTATCACTTTTATAATAGAAGGAAAATTGTTTAGCCTTGTTGTAGCTATTGGACGAAAAGCCACACCGAAAGCCACACATGCTTGATTTATCTTGAATTTACTGGGTGCATTGATTCTGTAGAGGAAGCAGCAAAAGCTGGTAAATTCTAAATAGAAAGCTTGATTTTATAGGCTTATTGGAGACTCATATCTTTTTTGGTATGGGTCTCTTTTTTTTACTCATTTTCTGGATTTGGTGTAAAAATAGCTGCACGCTGCCCTCAAGTCGCCATATGTAAATATTATGACGAGTACTATTCACATTATTATTCAGATTTTAAGGTGACGGATGAAGTATTAAGAAGAAACACAGTTCTTCCGCAAAACAGAATAGGTGAGACTTGTACAGAGCATGAAGTAAATTTTGTATGCAGGCGTGAAGATGGTTCATATGTAAGCTCGCGTACGATGCAGCATGTTTCGAGGATTGTGCATGAACAGCTTACCTGCACTTAAATTGGGGAGTCTCAAGGTTCGTAAAACGGTATTGATTGAGCTTACTGTGAAATATGAAGGAATGAAATATCACATCTGGTATTGACATAGCCGAACGGCTTAGTATATGATAAATATATCAAAAATAAGCCGTTCGCCCTTTTTTAGCTTGCGCAAAATTAAAATAAGCCGTTCGACTATGCGACAAGGAGGCGTCATGAAAATAGCAGATGCAGAAGCTTTTGGAAATGAATTACGTACACGCAGAAAAGAATTGGGATATACACAGGCTTATATCGCTGAATTTACAGGATTTAGTGTCAGCTTTATATCTGATCTGGAAAGAGGAAAGGAAACGTGTGAGATTGGAAAGGCGATTGAGATTGTAAATCTTTTAGGTATGGATTTGTGTATGGAAAAGCGAGGTAAATAAAATGAGAGATTTTCATGTATTTATTGAACAGCAGGGAGAGCAGATCTATGTTGGTAAGATAACAGGAAGTGGATCTGAAGATGCGGTATTTTCCTATGCACAAGAGTATTTGGATAATCCGTCAAGTTGTCCTATTTCAATTCATCTTCCATTGCAGGCACAAAACTTTTCGGCAGAAGAAACAAGACTTTTTTTTGAAGGCCTTCTACCGGAAGGTTTTACCAGGAAGTGTGTAGCCGGATGGATTCATGCAGATGAATATGATTATCTGACAATCTTAGCTGCTTTGGGGAGGGAATGTCTGGGTGCTATTCAGATTATTGAAGATGGCATGGATGTTCCAAAAGCTGGTTATCAGAAACTTACAAAGGAAGATGTATGCAGATTGGCGAAAGAAGGTGCTTCAGAAGCGGCAGAGTTGGTTGCAAAAGCGCATTTGTCTCTGACCGGAGCCTCTGGTAAAGTTGGATTGTATTATAAGAAAGACACAAATGAATGGTATTTACCAATTGGAGCAGCTCCGAGTACGCATATTGTGAAACAAAGTCATGTCAGATTAGACGGGATTGTTACCAATGAACAGCTATGTTTACAGACAGCCAAAAATCTGGGGATTGATGTACCGGACAGCTTTGTGATAAATGTAGGAACTGGTAAAGATGAAGATGTGTTATTTGCAACACATAGATATGATCGGATCATTGACGAAAAATGTCGGGTTATAGATGGGTTAACAGTTCCGTTTCGACTGCATCAGGAGGATTTTTCGCAGGCCATGGGTATTTCATCCGGTCATAAATATGAGCATAATGGAGAAGGTTACCTAAAAAGAATGTGTGATATTTTGAAAAAATATTCCTCGAATCCAATGGAAGATCAGTTAAAACTATGGGATATCTGTGTATTCAACTATCTCATAGGGAATACCGATAATCATATTAAGAATGTATCACTTCTTTATGCATCTGATATGGCATCCATACGATTAGCACCAGCTTACGACATTGTATGTACGATGATCTATCCAAGCAGTACTACGGAGATGGCTGTTTCGATTGGGTGTGAATATGACATTCATAAAATCAAGCGAGAGCACTTTTGTCGGGAGTTGAAAAATATCGGGATTGGTGAAAAACTTGCCATGAAGCATTATGATGATATGCTAAGCAGAATAGAAAGTGCACTTGAGAAATCGTGTGAAACACTTATGCAACAGGGATTTATACAGGCAAAAGACATGAAAAAAAGGATTTTAGAGGTGCGAAAGCTGGCGTGGATGTAAAGAAAGACATTTATAATGTCAGAATCGGGCAAAGTCAACGACAGGACAACATTGTAGAAAATAACATATTAAAAAAAATAACATTGGTAGCTCCCCTTTTATATGACAAAACAACAACAGGCAACTAAACCATTCACCGTTTAGCTGCCTGTTATTGTTTAAAGAATTCATTAAAATCACAATTAAAAATCTTGGTCAATCCAATCAGCATATCTACCGTTGGGTTATTATAACCATTTTCCACCTTGCTGAATATGCCGGTAGTTACATTGATGCCATCACATTGGAGCTTCGCAATGACTTCGGTGGCTTTCAAACCCTGTTCTTTCCGCAGTCTCCGGATGTTAGAACCTACCAGTGGATGCAGGTGTTGATTAATTCTTTCTGACATAGGTATCACCTCGTTGAGAAAATAATATCCAAAATGGAAGAAAAAAGTATCCAAAATGGAAGTTTTATAGTATAATCGAGAAAGGAGTTTATATAAATTTACGGAAGGAGAAAGTTTGATGGCTATTCAGGAAGTGATCAAATATGAAGGGGATAATTCAACTCTTATTTATAAGCATCCCGCAGAAGACTTTAATACGCTGTCACAATTGATTGTGCATGAGTCGCAGGAGGCAGTATTTTTCAGTGACGGACAGGCACTGGATTCTTTTAAAGCAGGTCGTTATACCTTAGAAACGAAAAACATTCCACTTATTTCCAAAATAAGAAATCTGGTTTCGGGCGGAGTAAGTCCGTTCCATGTGGAGGTTTATTTTATTAACCTTGCGACCATGATGGATATCGCATGGGGAACACCAAGTCAGGTGACAGTTCGTGATCCGAATTACGGCTATAGTTACAGTGCCGGTGCCAGTGGTTCTTTCGGACTGAAAATAGAGGATGGAAGAAAGCTTCTGATTAATCTGGTTGGTACCGAAAAAGCAATGACCACCAAAGATATTCAGAAATTTTTTAAAGACCTTTTAGTTACAAGAGTAAAAAATTGCATTGCAGTAGAACTCAGCAAATATAGCTACAATGTTTTCAACCAGCATTTGAATGAAATTTCCGAGAACGTTGCCGGTCAGGTGGAAAACGACCTTGAAAGCTATGGCATCCGGATTTTAAATTTCTTTGTGTCTGCAGTTACCATTAAGCCGGACGATTTGGAAGAGCTTAAAAAATTAGATAACAGCATGGCACAGAAGCGGTTTGAAGCAATGGGAAATCGTGATGCTACCGTAATTGAAGCAGAAGGACTTGCCAAAGCGAGAGAACTGCAGGGATATACCTGGCAACAGGAGCAGCAGTTTGATGTAAGCAGAACATTTGCACAGAATGAAGGCTTTGCAGCGAATCCGGCGAATATGATGGCACAGATTCCACTGGCGTTTTCCATGGGTGACATGATGAAAAACAATATGGATGCAGCAGTTCAGGCACAGCCGGTAACAGCCGCGCAGACAGGGACAGCAGCAATGCAGCCAGATATTGCAGCAACACAGCCGCAGCCAGCAGTGCAGCCGCAGGCGCAAGGTGGAAATATTACCTGTGTCAAGTGTGGAACGAGTCTGCCGAAGGATGCTAAATTCTGTTTCCAGTGTGGTGAAAAAGTGGTGATTCAACAGAAGATTTTCTGCGCAAACTGTGGAAATGAAATGCCGCCGGAAGCTAATTTCTGTACGAAATGCGGAACGAGGAGGGAGAAATAATGTTCAAGTACATATTTTGCCTGATTGCAATATTGATGCAGCCAATTTTTGCATTTCTGGTATTTCATAAACAGGAAAAACAAAAGGCAGCATTAAAGATGCCGCTTGTATATCTGAGCGGAGTCTATCTTGTAATTCAGATTTTTGTTTTCTTTAAGGTCTGCCTGAAAATTCCGAAGGATTATCAGGTGTATTCCTATTTGTTACAGAGTGCGATTTTAGCAGTTTTCATTATCATTGAGATTGCTATGGCAGCAAGTAATAAATATATTACAAAGGTTCAGACACAGGAACAGAGTTCCATCGAAGTGTTTAAAGGACTTATTCAGCAGCTTGAAATTTGCAGAGTGCAGATTACAGATGAGGTCAACCGCAAAGAAATTGGCAAAGTGCTGGAAAAGATGCGATACAGTGATCCGGTCAGTTCACCGGCAGTGGCAACAGAAAATGAGGCAATCAGACAGTTGATATTGCAGCTTTCTTCAACAACAGATGAAGCCGCTTTTGCGGAAATCTGCGGAGCAATCATGAAGCAGCTTGAAATTAGAAAAATGAAAAATACAAAGGAGCAGGGCTAGAAAATGGAAGAAATAAAATGTCCCAGTTGTGGCAGTGGTGCAGTAAGAAAAATTACAGAAGAAAAGTATGAATGCATGGCATGTGATAATCTTTTCCTGGTACATAATTTATCAAAAGAGTTTCAGAAAACAGATGAACATATTGAAAATATTCATCAGGATTTGAAGAAAACAATTGAAAATATCAATCTGACTGCTGCTGTTGCCGGAGGAAGTGGAAGAGATGGTCTTGATAACCGTTATAAAAATGCCATGACATTACTAAATCAGGGAAACATTTCGGCAGCAAAAGCAGAATTTACAGGAATCCGTAATGATTTTATGTGGAGCTGTAAGGGCTATTATGGACTGATTTTATGTGAAAAAAAGAAGAAACATATAAATTGGGGGGAGATAGGAGATTATATTCAGCAAATATATCGCTGTGAGGATGTTACTCCAGAGATTCTTCAGGAGATGGAAGGCATTTTAAATGACGGCAGACAGATCGCTTTAGCAAGTCTTGGAAAGTCATTGAATGAGCGGAATGCACAGCAGAATGAGATTAGTTCTAAAATACAACAGGTAACTGAAATGTCTAAATTGCAGGAAAACACACTGACACGGAAAAAGGAAGAGTTTGCAGAGCGTTGGAGCCAGACTTCCCCTGTCCGCAAGGCAATTTCTATTGCAATCGGTATTATCTGTGCGTTAGTACTGGTATGGTGTGCGGTTTCCCTGTTCCGCTGGATTATTGATGTGAGACATTTATTTGCCAATGCAATGAATTATGGATTTTTTGCAGGAATTTTACGCATTTTATGGAGCTGTGTCCGGACAATTCTCCGTGTTGCAGTGTCTGTTGGTGTAATTATTCTGGGTATTTTGATTTACTTTGTTATTCTTGGGTTCATTACGGCAAATCCACAGAAAGATGATGCACAGCTTAATATTGATAAAATGGATGAACAGATTCAGAAATTACAGGAAAGACATGAGATTTTACAGAGTCGCTTTGATGAGGAACAAATGAATATACAGAATATCAATCGTATCGGAAGCAGATTAGAACAACTGCAGCAGATAAAACCGGAAGAAATTATTCCTTTATTAATTGAAGCCGGAAAATATTACTAGAAAAGGAGAAATGAAAATGGGATTCATGAAATCATTGTTTGGAAACATGGGAGTACAGCAGGAGATACCGGAAAAGAAAATTATAATCAGAGATGTTGGACCAAATCCAGCACAGGTAATATCTATCATTCAGAATTATTATCCGGAAGATGCGGATCAGGTAAGCATGCTGGTAAATGAAAATATGATGGAAGGTAATGCAACTGTCTGCAGATTATCCCCAACAGAAAGCCTTTATGAGCTGCAACAGGCGTTAGACGCCGCAGGAGCATCAACTTTTATCCAGAAGAACTGGACAGATGAAGAAAATGCAAGAGCTATTGCAGATATTGTTATTTTTTCTCTGGGCGGACAGCCTGATCAGGTCATGGAGTGTTACCATGAAATCTTAGGACTTGACAGAAGAGACCTGGAATTGAAACTTTTAAAAGATATTTCGGATGAAAATGGATTTTTAATATCAACAACCAGAGAAAGAGCAGAGACATTAAAAGCAGCGTTGGACGAACTCGGTGCTGATGCAGAAATTGATGTGACATGGGACGAGGATGCGCAGGCATCACTGATTGTTTTTTCAACCGGAAATATGAAAGAATATTTATTTTCGGATGATATAAGAAGAGCTTATTTACATGTCGTCAGCAAAGAGATTTCGGGTGCAAATTTTAAGGATATATCAGATGAAGAACCTGCTATTATAGACGGAGTTTGTTCCTCACTCGTATATTTGCGCGATGAGATAGACCGTGCCGGTGGTGAGACAGTAATTGTTTTTGATACAGATCAATCTGTTGCTGCTGCATTATATATCATGGATGTAGGTTCAGATAAATCCAAAATACTTAAGATATTACAGAAATATTTAGGAATAAGTATAGCTGAAGCAAACGAGCAGGTAAATGAACTTGTAATTGGAAAGAGCCAGGTGGTAAAAGGCTATTTAGGTCTTTTAAAGGATATGAAAAAAGAACTGGATGCATTGCGCGTTAAAACAGAATTGATGCTGGATTTTGAGGAGGAAGAGGATGAAGAGATTGAGAACTTTTCAGCACTGCATTGCAATAATTGCGGTGCCGAACTTGCATCAGGCACAAAATTCTGCCCGAAATGCGGCACCAAAGTTGAGGAAGCTCAGAAAATGTTCTGTTCACAGTGTGGAAATGAAATTATGCCCGGGGCAAAATTCTGCACAAAGTGCGGAGCAAGATGCATGTAACAGATACAAAAATAGAAGTTGAAAGAAATTGAGATGGAAAACATCTGCTTATCCGATTAAGGGAGGGCAGATGCTTTCTTTTTTTACTGACATTTTCATTTCATCATGTTATAATGCAATCAAAGCTTGATATTTCTATATACATTTCAATGGCACATAGCCAGTCAGAAGTATACCGGTATTCTATCATTTCGCCGGGTTCACCACATAACCTGATATGATAACAGGAATTTTCAAAGCTTTTATTTCACATTAAATGAAGCGGAGAGAATTCTTTCAGACAAAGGTTGTTGCGGTTAAGTGACATTGCAAAAGTATACTCTCCAAGACAAAAGAAAGGAGAAGAAATGTCAGAAAAAGCAGAAAAATTATAATGGCATCCGGCGTTTTGTGCAGCAACAGAACTGGAACTGCGACAAGATCTGGATGTACTGGAATTAATTCCGGAGTATAATTTAAGTAAGAAACCACTTCAGATTGATCTTGTGATTATTAAAAAGATGGATTGGAAGCGGACGTTACAAAATGAAATTGGTCATATTATGAGGGGACACAATATTTTAGAGTATAAGGGACCGGGAGATGAATTGACGATAGATTCCTTCTTTAAGGTAATTGGATACGCCAGCTTATATAAGGCGCAGGGGATAGCAGTCAATAAAATTCCAGCATCTGAGGTGACCGTATCCTTTTTTCGGAATGCTTATCCGAAGGCACTTTTTCAGGAACTGAAAAAAGAAGGATATATCCTGAAAAAAATGTATCCTGGAATTTATTATGTAAGAGGAAAAGTTCCGTTTCCAGTACAAGTTGTAGTAACAAGTCAGTTGGAAAGAAAAGCTCATTGCAGCCTGCGGGTATTGACTACACAGGTAGAGATGCAGGATGCAGAACTATTTTTGGAACAGATATATTATTTGGAAAGTAAGAATGAACGGAGCAATATTGATTCGGTACTTCAAGTAAGTGTAAATGCAAATAAGCAGGTATATAGTCTGTTAAGGAGGAAAAATGAGATGTGTGAAGCATTGCGTGAATTAATGAAAGATGAAATTGAAAAAGAACTGGAAAATAAATTGGAGCAGGGCGAAAAACTGCAACTAATTCGTCAGGTAATTAAGAAACTGCAAAAAGGCAACTCCGTAGAAGAAACATCTGATATGCTGGAAGAAGAGCCGGAAAATATCAGGAAGATATATGAAATTGCAGCAACTATGGCGCCGGATTATGACGTAGAAAAAATATATCAAAAACTGTAGAAATTCAAATGGAAATATACCGGAAATATACCCAAGTAAGTCCCTAAGAAAAATTGTAGGGAAACACTTGACAAACATATTTTTATAAGATATAGTGTAAAAGTACTAGCTATTAAGCTAATATAATTTTTCATAACTCATGCCTCTCGGGTTCTTCGGAGTTCGGGAGGTACTCCCCGAAAATATAGTCAGGATTTTATCCTGGCTTTTTTATTTTACAGGAAATTGTTTTCCTGCAAAATGTGTTTTCTATAGTTCCAAAATGCTTGTAAGAAGCTAGCTATGGTATGCCCGGCAGGTTATCAGCAAGGAGGATGTTTTTATGAAGTTACTCTATGCAGAAGACGAAGAAAGCATGGCAGAAGCTGTTACAGATATTCTTGTATTTCATAAGTACCAGGTTGATACGGTATATGATGGAGAAGAGGCATTGGAATATGCAAGAAAAGAAATAATCAGGACGCTTATTATGCTCTCGGAAGGACAACAAAGTGTAAAGCAACAGAATGAACCGCCGGTGCAGCCGGATGGAAACACCAGACAATAAGGAAGAATTGCTTGAAAAAGAAAAAACGGTGGTGTACTATAATGCTATGAGAAAATCAACAGAAAGGGAATATGAGTATGGATTTAGAGCAATGCTACAAGGAACTGGAGGGAGATTATGCAGAGGTCATGCGCAGACTCCGGAAGGAAGAGCTGGTACACCGTTTTTTGATAAAATTCTTAGAAAGCGATGAAGTACAGCGGATTGATGAAGCTTTACAGGAAAGGGATTATGAGAAAGCCTTTGATCTGGTACACACCTTAAAGGGAGAGACCATGACGCTCGGGTTGGGACGGCTGAGCAAATCAAGCATAATTCTGTGCGAACAGCTCCGCTATAAAATATACGGAGAAGAGATGCTGCAGCAATTTAGGAAAGTCAGAATGGATTATCAGAAGACAATTGATATTATCCGGAAATACAGGGATTCACAGCCGTAATTTATGCAGGCAGCCCGCCAAATTGCAAAATGTGTTTCTTGTAGTTTTATGTTATTGTTATTAATGATATAACCATAGGTTATTGTACGAAAAAATATTATTACTTTAAGCCATTTTAGTATTGACAAACAGAACTGATATGCTAGAATAACTGTAATGTGAATGAAAGAAAAAGGATGGTTTTCACATGAGAAAACAGGCATTATCTATTTTAGTAGAGAATACCTCAGGCGTATTAAGTCATATCTCAGGACTTTTCAGCCGGAGAGGATATAACATTGATAGTTTTTCATCTGGTGTAACTGCAGATCCAAGATATACCAGAATAACTATAGTAGCAAGTGGTGACGAGCAGATTTTAGAGCAGATTGAAAAGCAGCTTGCAAAGCTTGAAGATGTACGGAATATTAAAAAATTAGAACCGGGTACATCAGTGACCAGAGAACTGATTCTGGTTAAGATTAAAGCGAAGGATACAGAGCGTCAGGCAATCTTAAGCGTTACCAATATTTTCCATGGCAAGGTGGTTGATGTCACCAACGATTCCATGGTAATTGAACTGACAGGGCATCAGGATAAATTAGATGCATTTATGGATCTGTTACAGGGCTATGAGATATTAGAGCTCGCTAGAACCGGTATCACAGGTTTGACCAGAGGGTCTGCCGATGTTACATATTTAGATTAATCATTAAAACAGGAGGCTGAAAAAATGGCAGCAAAAATTTATTATCAGGAAGATTGTAACCTTTCCTTACTGGATGGTAAGAAAATCGCCATCATTGGTTACGGTAGCCAGGGACATGCACATGCATTAAATTTAAAGGAATCAGGCTGTGATGTCATTATTGGACTTTACAATGGTAGCAAATCCTGGGCAAAAGCAGAAAAACAGGGATTCAAAGTATATACAGCAGCAGAAGCTGCAAAACAGGCTGATATTATTATGATTCTTATCAATGACGAGTTACAGGCAGATATGTATAAGAACGATATCGAGCCAAATCTTGAGCCAGGAAACATGTTAATGTTCGCTCACGGATTTAACATTCATTTCGGATGTATCAAACCTCCAAAGGATGTTGACGTAACAATGATCGCTCCTAAGGCACCAGGACATACTGTACGTTCTGAGTATCAGGCTGGAAAAGGAACTCCTTGTCTGGTAGCAGTAGAGCAGGATGCAACCGGTAAAGCACTTGACCTGGCATTAGCATATGGTCTTGGAATTGGTGGAGCAAGAGCAGGACTTCTTGAGACAACCTTCCGTACAGAGACAGAGACAGACCTCTTCGGTGAGCAGGCAGTTCTTTGTGGCGGTGTTTGTGCACTTATGCAGGCTGGTTTCGAAACACTTTGCGAAGCTGGTTATGACCCAAGAAATGCATACTTCGAGTGTATCCATGAGATGAAACTGATTGTTGACTTAATCTACCAGTCAGGATTCGCTGGAATGAGATATTCTATCTCTAACACTGCTGAGTATGGTGATTATATCACAGGACCTAAGATTGTTACTGCTGAGACAAAGAAAGCAATGAAACAGATTTTAACAGATATTCAGGATGGTACTTTTGCAAAAGACTTCTTACTTGATATGTCACCGGCAGGACGCCAGGTACACTTCAAAGCTATGAGAAAGCTTGCTTCTGAGCATCCATCAGAGAAAGTCGGCGAAGAAATTCGTAAGCTGTATAGCTGGAACAACGAAGAAGATAAGCTGGTTAACAACTAATCTGATACTTCAAAAAGATGATAAAAAAGCTGTCGCAATTGCGGCAGCTTTTTTTTACGCGAGTAGCGAGAAAAATCGAGTTATAGGACAAAATGTGTTGATGAAAACCGCTTTCAAGCCTTGAAAATAAAGGGCTGAAGGCGGTTTA
>NZ_JAOQKI010000008.1:74509-154509 GCF_025567465.1 Roseburia amylophila | reverse complement strand
TGGTTCTTTCATCTCATAGGTCTGGTTCCAGTACACTTCATCATTGGCGTCGGTATAAATTGCCCCATCGTTACTATATTTGATAAAACCATTTCCATATGCAAGAAACTGGCTTCCAGCAGTGTCCTGACGTTCCACGCTTTTTTCTACCGTGTAACTATTATATTTCCGTAATTTCTGAAAAAAGAAAATCCCCAATGCTGCAACAACCGCCAGCGCCAGCAACAACAATATGATTTTTATTATTTTCAAACGATGTTTCCGTATTTTGGTATTCAGTTCTTCTTCGTCTGTTTCGATGGTACGAAACTGTGTTTTATCTGCCATTTCTGTTTCTTAACTCCTGCTGTTCTCTTCACTCTTCTATTGATTATAGCCTATATTCCATGTTTCGGCATTATTTTTTTCTTATGGAAGTATTAATTTTTCGCCAACCTTTATATTATCGACATTTTCAATCCCATTTGCCGCACACAAATCTGCCACATGGGAAGCATCCTGATATATCTTTTTACTGATGGAAATCATGCTGTCTCCCGGCTGCACGATATAATAGCCCTGCTGCAATATAATTTCCGCCTCGGACTGGGGCTGTGTACTTGCGGATGCTGCCTGGTCAGATGTATTATCCGGTGCTGCCGTGTTATCCGGTGCTGCCGTGTTATCTGGTGCTGCCGTGTTATCCGGTGCTGCCGTGTTATCTGGTGCTGCCGTATTGTCCGCAACCTGTAAGTTTTCTGCATTCTCTTTTTCCGTTGGTTCTACCTGTCCCGCAAGGTCCTCGATGACCAGCTTTGTCTGGGTTTCCGTATCCGGTGCAGGGTCTGTTCCTGATGAATCATTTTTCTGTTCCATGACACTGACCGCAGTTTCTAATTTCTTCATTTTCTCATAATTATTGAACATGCTGATGCCTACAACTATGATTGCAATGACCACCAGAAGACCACTTCCATAAACCAATGAATGAAATGCCGGCAGTTGAAAATTCTTTTTTGGTCTGTTTAAAACCAGCTCCCGGTAGTTTTTTAATGCCTCATCCCGGACTTCCTCCGGTTTCACTTCCTGCGATGTGTCTTTCCGCGATACTATCATATACTCCTGCATCGCCTGGTTGCGTTCATAATAGATATAATAGCCTTCTTTTTTATGAACGGCTCCATCTTCATATATGTATAACGTTTCTTCCTTTTCCAGAGAATCCGACAGCAGCAGAAGTCTATTGTTTCCACCAAAGAAATTTTTCATTATCCGTTCCAGTTCCGGTGTCAGGCAGGGTGCTGTCCCCTTCTCATCATAAAACCAGCCCAGCAGTGTGCTTCCGTCAAAATAGCGTTTTATTAAGGTGCATATTTCTGTCCGGATTTTCTCCTGAAAGACCGGAGCTGTCCCACAATATGCAATTTCCGGCAATTCAAATGCCCCATTTACATAGATATTCGTGTTTTTGCCATGGGTTTCGGTTCTGCCCACCAGAATGCATACCCTCCGTTCATTCATTCCGAGAAATGCCGGATGCAGATAGGTGTATACATAATCTTCTATGAAAATGTGTTTTTCACCCTCTGGCGTCCCTATCTGGCGGAAATTTCGTGGAAACGTTGCCGTATCCTCCGCCTTCTCGTTCGTTCTTCTATTTTCTGTCACTATATTTCCTGTTGCGGTATTTCCTGCCGGTGCATTTCCTGTTGCTGAATTTTCTATTTCCTTCCGTTGTATAATCTCTATCACGTCTGCCGCCCCTTTCCTCTTGTCTTGGGACAACCATAACACAGAGGCGGCGGATTTTTTGCCATATCATGGATGGCGAAAAATGAAGTTTTTGACAGGTTTTTACGAAAAAAGCTGCCACTTTTTCAGTGACAGCTTTCCTTTTTGTCCTTTTTAGTTTTCTTTTACAAAGGCTTTTACCTTTTTGTAGATACTTTCTGCATCCAGTCCGTATTTTGCAATCAGTTCCGGTGCCGGGCCCGACTCACCAAAGGTATCATTTACGCCAATACGGAGTACTTTGGCCGGTGCTTTCTCGCAAAGGACTTCACATACAGCACTTCCAAGTCCACCGATGATGGAATGCTCTTCTACGGTTACGACTTTGCCTGTCTTAGCGGCTGATGCAGCAACTAATTCTGCATCGATTGGCTTAATGGTATGGATGTTGATAATCTCTGCATCAATGCCATCTGCTGCCAACATTTTCTCTGCTGCTAATGTCTCGCTTACTTCCAGTCCGGTTGCAAAGATGGTAACATCTTTTCCTTCTTTTAAGACGATTCCTTTTCCGATTTCGAATTTGTAATCTTCGTTATCGTTAAATACAGGAATTGCAAGTCTGCCAAATCGGAGGTAAACCGGTCCTACATGTTCATATGCCGCTTTTACTGCAGCTTTTGCTTCAATATCATCACTCGGATTGATCACTACCATTCCAGGAATTTCACGCATCAGTGCAAGGTCTTCTAAGCACTGGTGGGTTGCACCGTCTTCTCCTACAGAGATTCCTGCATGGGTTGCACCGATTTTTACATTCAGGTGTGGATATCCGATTGCGTTACGCACCTGCTCATAAGCACGTCCTGCTGCAAACATTGCAAAGGAGCTCATGAATGGAACTTTACCGCAGGTAGAAAGTCCTGCTGCGATTCCAGCCATATTTGCTTCTGCAATTCCACAGTCCAAGAAACGTTCCGGAAATGCTTTCTTGAAGATTTCCGTCTTGGTTGCACCTGCCAAATCGGCATCTAATACTACAAGGTCTGTGTGTTCCCTGCCCAGTTCTACTAAAGCATTACCGTAGCTTTCTCTTGTTGCAATCTTCTTTACTTCTGACATAATGCTTCACCTGCTTTCTTCAATTCTTCCATTGCCTGTTCGTACTGCTCGTCATTTGGAGCTTTTCCATGCCAGCCCACCTGATTTTCCATAAAGGAAACTCCTTTTCCTTTGGTGGTCTTTGCGATGATTGCAACCGGCATGCCTTTTACTTTCTTTGCTTCTGCAAAGGCATTACGGATTTCTTCCATATCATTTCCATTGATATTGATTACATGGAAATTGAATGCTTCAAATTTCTTATCAATCGGATATGGAGAACATACTTCTTCTACCGTTCCATCTATCTGAAGGTTATTGTTATCTACGATTACGGTCAGGTTGTCTAAGTGATGTGCGCCTGCCCACATAGCAGCTTCCCAGATTTGTCCTTCCTGAATCTCACCATCACCACACATTGCATATACCTGGTAATCCTTATCATCCATCTTACCAGCCTGTGCCATTCCTACTGCGCAGGACAATCCCTGTCCTAAGGAACCTGCAGACATATCAACACCCGGAATATGTTTCATATCCGGATGTCCCTGTAAATAAGAACCTGTATGACGCAGTGTCACAAGATCTTCTACCGGAAAATATCCTTTGTGTGCCAGTACAGAATATAATGCCGGAGCTACATGTCCTTTCGACAGCACAAATCTGTCGCGGTCTGCCATCTTCGGATTCTTCGGATCCACATTCATCTCTTCAAAATACAGATATGTCATAATATCTGCTGCGGAAAGTGATCCGCCTGGATGTCCGGATTTTGCACTGTGCAATGCCGTAACAATACTTTGTCTTACTTCATTTGCCTTTTTTTCCAACTCTGCATTCGTCATTTTACTTAACCTTTCTCATGAATAAGCTTGTTTGTATCCATTACAACTCCACACGTCCCTCTAACGCGCGAAGTAATGTTACCTCATCAATGTATTCCAAATCCCCTCCCACAGGGACGCCGCTGGCAATTCTTGAGACCTTGATTCCGGTCGGTTTCACCAGCTTGCTGATATACATTGCTGTTGTCTCTCCCTCTAAACTTGAATTGGTGGCAATAATGACTTCTCTTACATCACCCTCCAGCCGATGTATCAGCTCCTTGAGCTTAATGTCATTCGGTCCGATTCCAAGCATCGGAGATATTGCCCCATGAAGTACATGATATACTCCTTCATATTTTCCAGTTTTCTCATAAGCTGCCAGATCCCTGGTGTCCTCTACTACCATGATTACGCTGTGATCCCGCTGGGGATTTTTGCATATCGGGCAGAGTTCATCATCGGTCAGGGTCAGGCACTCTTTGCAGTAGTGTATATTCTGTCTTGCATCTAATATGGAACGACTTAATTTTTCCACATTTTCTTCCGGCATATTCAAAATATGAAATGCCAGTCTCTGCGCCGACTTTGGTCCAATTCCCGGCAAGCCGGAAAGTTGTTCTATCAGACGGCTTATCTGGCTGCTGTAATAGTCCATTCTGTTTCCTCTTCTCCTTCAGCTGATTAGAATGGGAATCCACCGCCAAGTCCACCCATGCCGCCGGTAATCTTGGACATGGACTGCTGGGAATATTCTTCTATCTGGCGCAGTGCCTCATTGGTTGCTGCCATAATCATGTCTTCTAACATTTCTACATCATCCGGGTCAACTGCTTCCGGATCAATCTTTACTTTGGTTACTTCTTTCTTACCAGAGACTGTAACTTCTACTGCACCGCCACCTGCTGCGGCTGTTACTTCTTTCTCCTCTAACTCCTTGGATGCCTCTTCCATCTGGCGCTGCATCTTCTGTGCCTGTTTCATAAGGTTTCCCATATTTCCCGGCATTCCGCCTGGAAATCCTCCGCCTCTTTTTGCCATGTTTCCATTTCCTCCTGTATTTTATTCATCTTCAATGGTTATATCCATATTGATTATCTGTGACAAATCCACATAGGATTCTTCAAACGGACGATTCGACTGATTCTGCTGAATCTGAATCTCCACTTCTTTTTCTATATAATCAGAAATCACCTGTCGGATTTCATTTCTGTGGTCTTCCTCTTCCACGTAGCCTGCTGCAACCGGGTCATCCAATACAATCATCAGACGGTCATCTCCGCCAAGACTTAAATGTGCCGACTTAAGATAGGTGCGCACCACGCCGCTCATCTTCGGCAGAATGGAATTCCAGTTCTTTACAATCTGTTCCACATCTTCCGGGATTGCTTTTGGCATTGGCGGACGGCTGACCGGTGCTGCTGCCTCGGCCGGCTGTGTCGCGGTATTCACCGGTGCTGCCGTGGGAATTCCCTGCTCCATCTTCTTTTCTAACTTTGCTAACCGGTCTGTAATGGAATCCATGTTGGTCTCCATTGCAGGTTTACATAATTTAATTATTGCAATTTCAATTAAGATTCGTTTCTGGGAAGAATATTTTACCTGATTGGACAGTTCCGAGAAAATCCGGATATACCGCATCAGTACATCTGCTTCTACCAACCGGGCTTCTTCTTTTAAAAGTGCCATGTTCTCAGAAGACATATCTAAGACTTCTTCCATATCGTCTGAGCCTTTTAACAAAAGCAGGTTTCTTAAATACCAGGTAAAGTCATTGACAAACTGTCCTAAATCTCTTCCCTCGATGACCAGCTCTTCTAACTGTGAAATGGCTCCTGCCACATCTTCTGCCAGCACTTTCCGCAGTAATTTAGAAAAGACTTCCGTATCTACTGCACCCAGCACCTCTAACACATGGTCATAGGTCAGCTTCTGTCCCAGATAAAAGGCGATGCACTGGTCTAAAAGGCTTAAGGCATCCCGCATGGATCCGTCTGCCGCTTTGGCAATATAGCGGATTGCCCGTTCTTCCACTTCCACATTTTCCTTTTCCATCAGTTCCATCAGGCGGTCTGATATGGTCTCAATGGAAATTCTCCGAAAATCATACCGCTGACATCTCGAAAGAATCGTAATCGGTATCTTATGGGCTTCCGTAGTTGCCAGTATAAAAATGACATAGGAAGGCGGCTCTTCCAGGGTCTTCAACAATGCGTTAAAGGCTCCGATGGAGAGCATGTGCACCTCGTCTATGATATAAACTTTGTATTTTCCTTCTGTCGGGCGGTATGCTACCTCTTCCCGGATTTCACGGATATTATCTACGCCGTTATTGGATGCCGCATCAATTTCGATAACATTCATGGAACTTCCTGCCGCAATTGCTTTACAGCTTGCGCATTCTCCACAAGGGCTTCCATCTACGGGATGTTCGCAGTTGACTGCCTTGGCAAATATTTTTGCGATGGTTGTCTTACCGGTTCCTCTCGTTCCACAGAACAGATATGCATGGCCGATACGGTCTGCCTTTATCTGGTTCTTTAAGGTTGTTACTATATGCTCCTGTCCTTTGACATCCGCGAATTCCTGTGGGCGGAACTTACGGTAAAGTGCCATGTATGACATCTATTCCATCCTCGCTTCTCTTAATCTCCAAAGCTGATTCCAATGGTCTTTGCTTCTTTAATCATCTGACAATCCGGGTCAACAGTCTTTAACTTGCCAGCCACATCCTTCAGTGGAACACGCTTTGTCTTATCATTAATCATCGCAATCATGTATCCGTAATCTTCATCAATGATTGCCTGGGCTGCTGCTGCACCAAGTCGTGTACAGAGTGCACGGTCATATGGGCATGGGGTTCCGCCACGCTGGGTATGGCCCGGTACGGTTACACGTACTTCGGTGCCACTGCGTTTCTCAATCTGGTCTGCAATCTCATAGGATACAGACGGATATTTATAATTCTTTAGCTTCTCTTTGTATTCTTTCTTGGAAAGTGCTGCATCTTCCTTGGAAATAGCACCCTCTGCTACCGCAAGAATGGTAAAGCCTTTTCCATCCCTGGTTCTCTTATCTATTGCTTTGATGACTTTATCAATATCATATGGGATTTCCGGCAGTAATATGATATCTGCTCCACTGGCAACACCTGCGTACAGGGTCAGCCAGCCCACTTTATGTCCCATGACTTCTACGATAAAGACACGATTATGGGATGCTGCTGTTGTGTGTATACAATCAATGGCTGCACACGCCACGTTGATTGCACTGTAAAAGCCAAAGGTAATATCTGTTCCATAGATATCATTGTCGATGGTCTTCGGCAGATGGATGACATTTAATCCCTCTTCCCGAAGGAGATTGGCAGTCTTCTGTGTTCCGTTTCCGCCAAGGATTACCAGACAATCCAGTTTCAGTTTATGATAGGTCTGCTTCATTGCTTCCACCTTATCCAGCCCGTTCTCATCCGGCACACGCATCAGTTTAAATGGCTGTCTGGAAGAACCTAAGATGGTTCCGCCCTTGGTAAGGATTCCCGAAAAATCCTTTGATGTAAGCAGGCGGTAATCGCCATAAATCAATCCCTTGTAACCATTATAAAAACCGTAGATTTCCAACTCATCCACATTATGACTTAATCCTTTTACCACGCCGCGCATTGCTGCATTTAATGCCTGACAGTCTCCGCCGCTGGTCAACATACCTATTCTTTTCATTTGCTGCATCCCTTTCTTTGCTTATTGTTGTGCATACGCCCACACATCCAAAATATATTATAATATATTTTTTTTTAGGGTACAAGCTATAATGCCTGCTTAAGCAATTTATTTACAGGCAATTACTTTTAAGATATAATCCCATACTCTCTTTGTGGAAGAAATGCTTAATTTCTCCTCTGTGGTATGAATGGCAATCATATCCGGTCCGATGGAGACAGCATCCAGTCCGTCAATCTTACCTGCTAAAATGCCACACTCAAGTCCGGCATGAATTGCTTCTACGGTCGGCTCTTTTCCATACATTTCCTTGAAAATGCGGACCATATCATCCCGGAGTACAGAATCCCTGCGGTATTCCCACGCAGGATAATTACCGGTATTGGTGACTCTTCCGCCAAACTCTTCCACCAGCGCAGCAATACGTTTCAAAAGATATTCTTTTGCGGTTCCCACTGCACTTCTTACGGCATACTGCAGAGTCAGCTTGTCTTTTTCCAGAGTCAGAACGCCGAGGTTTAAAGAAGTCTCTACCAGTCCCTTGATGTCATCACTCATGCGAAGAATTCCATTTGGAAGCAGGTTGATTAAAAGCACTGTTTTTCTTGCCGCAGCTTCTGTTAATACTTCCTTCTCACAGTTTTCTTCTACTGCTACGGATATCTGGATATCCGGATCACTGGTGGAAAATTCATGGGTGATTTTCTCTGCAATTTCTTCTATTTTATGGACAAGCTGTGTGGCATCTTCCTGTACCATAAGCTCTGCTGCACTTTCTCTTGGAATGGCATTCTGCTTATTTCCGCCGGATAATGCTGCTATCTGATAATGATATTCATCTTTTAATTCTAAAAGAATTCTTCCCAATAAAATGTTGGAGTTGGCTCTTCCTTTGTCAATTTCCACGCCGGAATGTCCGCCCTTTAAGCCTGCCACATGAATAGAAACAAGATTTCCTGCGCTCTTTTCCCATTCCGCCGGAAGTTCACATACGGTGCTGCATCCACCGGCACAGCTTACCAGCATGATTCCTTCATTTTCAGAATCCAGATTCAGAAGCTTCTTTGCTTTCAAGTGGGAAACATCCAGTGCTACGGCACCTTCCATGCCAACCTCTTCGGACACGGTACAGATAAATTCGATACGCGGATGCGCAATACTGTCAGAGTCTAAGATTGCCAGTGCGTATGCAACTGCAATTCCATCGTCGCCGCCAAGGGTTGTTCCCTTTGCACTGATATAATCTCCGTTTACTTCCAGTGTCAGTCCGTCATTTTCAAAATCGATGGTGCTGCCCGGTTCTTTCTCGCACACCATATCCATATGTCCCTGAATCATCAGTGGTGCAACGTCTTCATAGCCCGGTGCTGCCTCTTTGATGATAATGACATTTTTTACTTCATCCTGATAATATTCTAAGTTCCGTTCCTTTGCGAAGTTTACCAGATAATTGCTGATTTTCTCCTCTTTATAGGATGGACGTGGAATATTGCTGATTTCTTCAAAATAATGAAATACCTCTTTTGGTTCTAAGCCTGCTAATGCGCTCATTATGATTCCTTCTTTCTTAATTTATTCTCATATACGATAAAATGGTTGTTATGCAGAATCTTGATATACTGGGACAGTCTCTCGTAAAGAGGTTCTGCCTTGTCACCGAATCTTTCTTTTACCAGTGTACCAATCTCATAGATGGTTTTCTTTCCATCCATCTGCTCCCACACGAAGCTGCCGAATTCATCCAGCTCGATATAGCTGTATTTCGGTTTCTTAAATAACACCTGTGCGATTTTGTTAAACACACCTTTGTTATGCATTTTTATTTCTATTTTGCCATCTTTGTTCTTATTACATTCAAATAATGTATTCGGACGTGGGATATAATCTAAATAATTGTCTTTTTTCTTTGCCATATTGCCTCCTGTTATCTTCGCTAGCAGTATAAAACATCTGCCGCCTTTTCGCAAGACGGCAGATGTAAGAACTACTTTATTCTGTTTTTAATTTTCTTTTTTCTTCTTTCCACGGATGAAAAGGATTAAAGTTACGGCAAGTAATGCAAAGAATACCAGTCCGCCAATGTTTCCTAAGCTGAAACCGAATATTGCAGATAAGTTAAATGCATCTGCAAAGGTCTCTCCCTTGAATGGAATGACTGCACAGACTGCAAGGAGAATTCCTACCAGTCCCTCTCCGGCAATCAGACCGGATGAGTAAAGCACTCCATTTTCCACTTTGCGTTTCTTCTCTTCCTCAGATTCACCCTTCTTCTTATCAAAGTATAAGCGGATTAATCCACCAACAATCATCGGTGTGCTTAAGTAAATCGGAAGGTAAAGACCTACTGCAAATGGCAATACCGGAATTCCAAGGATTTCTACTACTACTGCAATACCAACGCCTGCAAATACCAGTACCCAAGGAAGGTTTCCACCCATAACTCCTTCTACTACCATCTTCATCAAGGTTGCCTGCGGTGCAGGAATTGCTGAGGAACCGTAGCTCCATGCTGCATTTAACAGATATAATACTCCACCGATTGCAATAGCAGATGCTGCTACACCGATGATTTCACCAACCTGCTGTTTCCAAGGTGTTGCTCCTACCAGATAACCGGTCTTTAAATCCTGTGATGTATCTCCGGCGATTGCTGCGATGATACAGATGACAGAACCGATTGCAATAGAAGCTACCATTCCAGTCATTCCGATGGTTCCGGTTGCTTTTAAAATCATAGTTGTGATAAGCAGTGTTGCAATTGCCATTCCGGATACCGGGTTATTGGAACTTCCTACAATACCAACCATTCTGGATGATACGGTTGCAAAGAAGAATCCGAAGATTACAATAATAATTGCTCCAAGAAGGCTTACCGGAACTGCCGGAACCAGCCACATAATAATAGCCATGATTCCAATCGTAAGAATTACGATATTCATTGGAATATCTTTATTGAGGCGGCTGTTGTCACCATTTCCTTTGCTTCCGTAGCTCTTTAATGCCTGACGGAAGGTCTTTGCGATAAGTGGCAGATTCTTTACCAGGCTGATGATTCCGCCTGCTGCAACTGCTCCTGCTCCAATGTAACGGATATAGTTTGACCAGATTCCTGATGCGCCAAGTTCAGATACCGGAACGCTTGCCGGGAAAATGGTAAGGTCTGCACCAAAGAGTGCGATTAACGGCATCAGTACGAACCAGCCGATTACTCCACCCGCAAAAATGTAGGAAGATACTCTGGCTCCACAGATATAACCAACTCCAAGAAGTGCCGGAAGTACATCCATTCCGACTCCGGAACCCTTGTAAGATTTGATTTCATAAGTCACTTCACTCGGGAATACTTTCAAACCATCTGTGATGAATTTGTATGCTGCTGCAATTCCCAGACCGGCAAATACGGTACTTGCTTTTGCTCCGCCTTCTTCTCCGGCTACCAGTACTTCTGCACAGGCTTTTCCTTCCGGATAAGGAAGCTTTCCATGCTCCTGTACGATTAATGCACTACGAAGCGGAATCATGAACATAACTCCGATGACACCACCGATTAATGCAATCAATGCGATTTCCACTAAAGATGGCATGCTTGTACCACCTTCCTCTGCCCACATGAACAGAGCCGGGAGTGTAAAGATTGCTCCTGCTGCAAGAGACTCTCCGGCAGAACCGATGGTCTGTACCATGTTATTCTCCAGAATGGAGTCCCTTCTTAAAATTACGCGGATAATTCCCATGGAAATTACCGCTGCCGGTATGGATGCCGACACTGTCATTCCTACTCTAAGTCCTAAGTATGCGTTTGCCCCACCGAAAACTACGGCAAGCAGAATACCCAGAATAATAGAGACTGGCGTAAGTTCCGGCAAAACTTTGTCTGCCGGAATATACGGCTTGAACTCTTTTTCATTATTCATTTGTCTAATCCTCCTAGTTATGGTCACTATAACCAATATAAATATTATTATACGGGCATTTTCCAAGTCTGTCAATGAAATCTGCTTGCATCCGGCAGGAAAATATTGTATGATATATGTGCTATTGTGCAAAACACTTTACCACACGAATCCAACAAAGTGTATGCACTCTTTTTTATCTGGAGATGTATCGAAGTGGTCATAACGGGGCGCACTCGAAATGCGTTAGCCCTCCGGGGCACGCGGGTTCGAATCCCGCCATCTCCGTTTCATAAAAAGTGCCGGTGGAATATTCCATCGGCACTTTTTTATACACTCCGGCACCTGTGTCCGGTATTATTTTTATTCCGGCAAATCCGGTATCAGTTCTACATAAATCTGGTCAAAGTTTTTCTTTAATTCTTCCCGGATTCCATTTCTGATTCTGGTGAGGGACTGCATTGTAATAATATCGTTGGGGCTGTCTATGTATATTTCCACCCAGGTTTTTCGTCCGGTCTGGATGACATCCAAAAATTCTATCGTATAGGAACAGGTCTGCATATATTGTTCTGCAATGGAACGTATCTGGTCCATCACTTCCTGCTCCGGTGCAAAGAGCACCAGCTCCCTGAGTCCATGCAATATCATTTTCACCGGTTCTACAATTAGGATTAATGCCATCACAATTGCTACTACCGGGTCTATGTACGGTGCCAGCCATTCGTACGGTGTCTTCTGCAGAAGGAACTGTCCGAAGAATGCGGCGAATACGCCAAAGCTGCTGACCACATCTAATTTCCAGTTATACATTTCTGCTTTTACTACCACAGATGCATATCGTTTACTGAAATAATGAAGCAGGAAATAGATGATCAGACAGCCGGCAAACACGCCAAACTCAAAGCCTGCAAGCTGGCTGGCATTTACCATATGTCCGCCATGCAGGATGCTTTGCACACTGTCGATTAAAAGCTGGATGGTAACTACTAAAAGTACACTATACTTGATTACCAGAAATAGAGATTCCACCTGGGAAAATCCATATGGTCTGCGTTCTGTTACCGGCCGGTATAACAGTGGCACCAGCACCAAAAACGGTCCTATCATTATTAAATCTGTCACATCAAATACGCAGTCCATCAGTATTGCATGGGAATGGCTGATATATGCCATAACTCCTTCTGCCACTACAAAGAGTACACTTCCAATAAAGGACAGGTTTATCATTCTTTTTTCCAGTTTCATTTTACTGGCTGCATTCATTTCCATAATTACCGGTAAATCTTCATTGGCTGCACGGACTTTTTTTCGTTCCAGCATCTTCTTTCCTCCCATTTCAGGCTGTTCAAAAGCACATCAGGTATATTTATTCTCTTTAAAAAACCACATCAAAAATCGTCCCGCCAGACGGACTGGACTTAACTGTTATACTGCCATCATGCACTCTCACAATTTCATGAACCAGAGCAAGTCCCAGACCTACGCCCCCCAGTTCCCTGCTTCTGGATTTATCCACACGAAAGAATGGGTCAAACACGCGCTCCCTTAGTTCCTCCGGGATTCCGTTTCCTGTATCCTCTACTGACAGATAAACATGCTTTTCCTTCTGATACGCAGTAACTGTAACCTGTCCACCTGAATGATTATATTTTATTGCATTTTCAACAAGATTATATACCAGCCTGTAAATAAGAATATCACTTCCGACCATTGTTGTGTTCTTGCATTTTCCAGCAAGCTTTATATTTTTTTCCTGTGCCAGAGGTTCCAAATCTGCCAGTACTTCATCAATAAGAGCATCAACCGCAATTTTCTCATCTCTCCCCACAGTCTGAAGTTCGCTCATGTCAAGAAGTGTCTTTACCATCCTGCTGAGTCTGTCATTCTGTTCCGTAACCATCTTTATCGTCTGTAAAGTATCCGTATCATTGCCCGGATGTCTGGTGGAATTATATAAATCAAGCTGTACCTGCATTAAAGACAGCGGGGTCCGAAGCTCATGTGCTGCATTTGCAGTAAATTGTCTTTGTATCTCAAAGGCATCCGAAAGGCGTTCCAGCATTTTGTTATACGAAGCACTAAGCTGGTTCAGTTCTTTCACCTGGTTTTCTTCTATCCGTGAATCTGCCAGATTCTGTGCCTGCACTTCTTCGATTTTATCCGAAAACTCTCTAATCGGCCTGAGGGCACGTCCACTTATAAAATATGTAGCCACTCCACCAAGAAGTGCCAATAAAGTTGAAATTATCAGGCTGCTTTTTTTGTAATCCGTCTTATTGTTGTATACCTGGACCGAAAAATCATTTGCAAATTCATCCCACTTATCTTCCGGAATACTGATATATATTTCGTCTGATTCATTTTCATTTCCATCTCCCTGTGCATCAACAGCCTCCTGCAGGGAATCCATATAATACACACCGTTTTTATAGACCAGCATAGTCAGGCATCCACATATAACCGCAATATATAATGTAATGATACAGGTAAGCCTCCACTGCAGCGACATTCTTCTCATTTATCGGACTCCTCTCGTATTTTATACCCCTCTCCCACCTTGTTCAAAACCGGATCATATCCAAGCACGGACTTTAGTTTTCTTCTGAGTGACGACATATGCACTCTGATAGAGCCGCTAAAGCTATCCACGGATGCATCCCAGACATGCTCTATCAGTTCTTCCTGGCTGACCGGTCTGCCAAGATTAAGAAGGAGATATTCCAGAATACCATTTTCTTTTCTTGTCAGGGGAACCATTTTCCCTTTTGCATATGCCTCGCGTCTTATCGTATTGAACTTAATTTCACCGCTTTCCAGGCATATATCCTTCTGCACAAATTTTCTTCTTGTCAGGCTTCTGATACGTGCCTCAAGTTCCTGCAAATGAAACGGTTTTTCCATATAATCGTTTGCACCTGCATCCAGTCCCTCAACCTTATCGGCAATCTGTCCTCTTGCAGATAATATCAGGACCTTCGTCTCCTCATTTTTCTGTCTAAGTTCCCTTAAAATGTCCATTCCATCCATACCCGGCAGATTCAGATCCAGAACAATCAAATCATAATCCTCCGTCAGAATGCATTCCAGTGCCTCTTCCCCGTCATAGCAGGTATCCACCTCGTAACCGGCATCATACAGACTTTTTGCAATTGTGTCACATATTTGTTTCTCATCTTCAACTATTAATAATCTCAAAAGCTTTCACCTGTTTCTTAACAAAAATTTTACAACTACTATTGTATAATACCCAGGTCAGCAGGTCAATAAATTCAACAATTGAAAGGAGCAACGATATCTTGAAGTACCAAAAAATATCTCAAATTGCCTTGCTTATCACCGGTATCACTATGGTCAGCTATGGTGCAATCAGAGGTGAAGCGGCTGCCGTACTTGGCAAAGCAATAAAATTATGTCTGGAGTGTGTCGGAATTGGATAAGAATAAAAAAATAATATCAAAAAGAGCTGCCGGAATACGTGGATGGATACAGGCAGCTGCCACGCTGCTTACTAATATTCATATTCCCAATTTATTCAAGGGTAAAATATATCAGGGCAGTGCTAAAACGGTATGTGTACCCGGATTAAACTGTTATTCCTGTCCCGCTGCATCCGGAGCCTGTCCTATCGGAGCTTTTCAGGCAGTTGTCGGTTCATCGCGATTTAAATTTTCATACTACATAACAGGATTTTTTATTTTACTTGGTGTGACACTTGGGCGATTTATATGTGGTTTTTTGTGTCCGTTTGGATGGTTTCAGGATTTAATCCATAAAATTCCCGGGAAAAAATTTTCTACGGCCCGGCTGAAGCCACTAAGATACCTGAAATATCTTATCCTTATTGTTTTCGTTATACTTCTGCCAATGTTTGTAACGAACTCCATTGGAATGGGGGATCCGTTCTTCTGCAAATACATTTGTCCTCAAGGCGTTCTGGAAGGGGCTATACCTCTTTCACTGGGAAATGCTGCCATACGATCTGCACTGGGAAAGCTTTTTTCTTTTAAATGCCTTATTTTAATTACAGTTGTTGTGTTAAGTATTTTGTTTTACAGACCCTTCTGCAAATGGATTTGTCCTCTCGGGGCAATCTACTCACTGTTTAACAAGGTCAGCTTTCTTAAAATTAAGGTTGAAAACAGTAAATGTGTCGGATGCGGTCAATGTTCCAATGCCTGTAAAATGGATGTTGATGTGCTTAAGACCCCGGATCATCCGGAATGCATACGATGCGGAGCATGTATAAAAGCCTGTCCTAAAGATGCCATCCACTATCAGTTTATGGGCATGCCATGTGAAAAAAGGGCATCCGCAGCCCACAATATTCAAAAAAAGTAACTATTAATCTTATTACCAATTATTCAAAGGAGAACTTATTCATGAAAACAAAAAGAACCGTTATTTCTATTTTTACCCTCTGTACAGCATTATTGTTTACAGCCTGCAGTGGAAAAGGAACTTCAAACACAGAAGCTTCCCGCAATACCCAGACCGAAGCCGGCTCTGAAGCTTCCGGCAGCTCCAACACTACGCTGGATGATTTATATCAGCAGGAGAATCAGCTTTTTGCCGAGCATGAAGATGCATGGAACAAAGCATTTGGCATGATGAATAAAAGCACTGCTGATCCAAGTGGAAATTACGCCGACTATCTGGCTGCCACCGTCGAATCAAATAAAGACTCATTTACAGACGATGAATTAAAAACTCTTACAGATGATATTGAAACAATTCGAAAAATCGAGGAACAGATAGCAGCAATCGAAAAGGACAATACAGCATCTGACGATGCCTCCCAGAAGGATAATTCTGACGATACCTCTCCTTTCAGGAATTTCTCCGGTCAGGATTATGATGGTAATTCTGTCGACGAAAGCTTGTTTTCCGGAAATGCAGTAACTGTCGTTAATTTCTGGTTTACCGGCTGTAAGCCTTGTGTTGCCGAACTATCTAAGCTTAATGAATTAAATGATACCATCAAATCCATGGGGGGTGAAGTAGTTGGAATCAATACAGAAACCTTTGACGGAAACGAGGATGCCATCAAAGAAGCTGCAGCTGTTCTGGAAAGCCAGGGGGCAGCATACCGCAATCTTTCTATTGACTCTGCTTCAGATGCAGGTAAATATGCCTCTGATATTATGGCATTCCCTACCACAATTCTAGTCGATAGAAATGGTAATATTGTGGGTGATCCGATGCTCGGTGGAATTGATAATCAGGACAACTATGATACCCTGATGAAACAGATTCAATCTGTAATTGATGCTGACGGTGCCAATAAATAAAACGTCTCTGTGGCTGCAGTTCCATTACAGTCATTCTGGTTATATGATATCCGCCGCTTCATCGTCCTTTTTCGAACGATGAGGCGGCGGTTTTTTGCAAATTACATCTATCTGACTTTTACTCCAGCTCCACATAAGTTGTAAAATATTTACTTTTTTAAATATTTTTCTTTAATGTTCCGAGATATTCTCCATTACAATAAACAAAGGGACCTGCTTCACCCTCTTCTCCAAAATATTCCGGTCTTAACGACATAATATCGAGCAATTCATCCATATTATGCACCCTTGTTGCCTGATACGGCTGTTCAAAAGCGATTTTTTCTATAAACAAATAATAGTCACTGTACTTTATCAGAACACCGGTATGCCCCACAAAAACAACATCCGAGTATGGGTCATATATTACTATGCTAAGAAGAGAGAGCCTGTCACTATCCACTTGAAATCCATAATGTTTCCAGCTATCGGAAAATGTATTTTCCGGGTGACTGCCATCTGTTACACTTTTTTCTCCATAGAGTGTGGTGAACATATTTTTATTCTCTTTTATGCTTTCATACCTGTCCACATTATCTATTGCTTCTGTATCAAACATTAAGTAGGTACCCTCATAGCTGTCTTCTGTCGATTCTGCACGGAGCACACCATCCAGCAGAAGAAACGCTGTCATTCTGCAATCAGCATCCGAATAATCATGGTTCTGTTCCCAGCCATCCATACATTTTCCAATATCTGCTTTCATTTTTCCGGGATCTGACCAGTTATCCTCCAGTCCGGCATTTTTTCCGGCAGTATCCGCGAAATCAGTCGTCCATTCCCGAAATGTATCTACATGGGAAGCTCCTGCTGATTCCAGTTCTTCACAAATCCCGGCAATGGTGTCTTTTCCTCCCATATATGTTGCAGCCGGCAGCTCCTGATTCCGTGATGCTTCTGTACAGGCACACAGCAGCATGGACAGGAATACCATTGCTGCTGACAATCTCATTGTTGTTTTGATTTTATTTTGCCTTTTCAACAGATAATACCTCTCCCTCAAACGGATCTACCTCAGAAATTGTTCCTGTATATTTTACCGTTACAGTATCTCCATTGCTGACATTTTCCAATCCCTCCGGTTTTTCTTCAAAAGTAAAACTATACGGAGTATCATTCTCATCTGTCACAACAAACATAAAATCCTTTATCTCATCAATGGTTCCTGTTAATTCTTTTTCTTCTGCTGTTCCTTCTTCTTTTCCCTCTTCGCTGCTATTTGTGATTGCATTATCCTGCTTCACCTCTGTCTGGCCACATCCTCCAAATAATCCAGCCCAAAATACCATTCCCATTACGATAGTGATTAATTTTTTCTTCATCATCCTATACCTCTTTCTTTTTTATCATATTTTACAGTCTTTAAAATACATCCCTGTAATGCCGCTTTGTAGAATTCCAGTCCACCATCAGTACATAGAACACTCTGCCGTATCGTCCATTTTCCACAATTCTGCCATGGTCAAGCACCCTCAGTGAGGTTCCATCTGCTTTCCGCAGATGGAAGTGTACATAATCATTGGAATGTCCTCCCCCTATCTGCTTCCAGATACTTTCTTCAACCTGCTCTCTTTCTCCTTCTTCAATCAGATTACGGAAGCTTCCTTTTGTATACTCCTGCAGTTCTGTCATATTCCTGCATCCGGTGAGACGGATCATCTCACGGTTTGCAAAAAGAATTTCATCATTTTCTTTATCTGCTTTATAAATAATAAATGCTCCCGGAAGATTTTCCGAAACATCCTTCAATGCAAATCCAAGCTGCTTTCTGATTTCAAGTCCAATTCCTTCCCGGTACTGAAGACAGCCATTTTTCCCGTCAAGCTTTACTTCATAAAGTGCTGCATCTGCACAGCGCATCAACCGTGAATAGTTTTGTCCCTGCAACGGATACTCTGCATATCCCAGGGAAATAGTATATGTCACTTTTTCACCTTCATACCAGAAAGAACACTTCTTTTTTGTAAACTGCTCCAGCTTTTCCCCTACTTCTTCGCCGGTGCAATTATCTAAGAAAATGCAGAATTCATCTCCACCTTTCCGTCCAAGCACTGCATGTTCCGGGAACGATTTCCGCATGCTTTCTGCTAATATCTGTAATGCCCTGTCTCCGGATTCATGTCCATATATGTCATTAATAAATTTGAAATCATCAATGTCAAACTGCGCTGCCACGCAAGAAGCTTCCGGATACTTTTTCAAATACTGTCTTACCTGCTCCTCAAATCCATGCCTGTTATTGATTCTGGTCAATACATCGGTTACAGCCAGCTTTTTAAATCTATTTTTATGCTCATCCAAAGCCAGAATCATAGAGACAAGTCCCGTCAGCAGCAGAACAATCAACAGTCCGCCAGCCAGCAGTCCATAAAAGTGCTCATAATTCGACCATCCTGCCTTTGGCATGATTTCCAGTTTCCACCGACTTCCAACTGCTTCAAATTCATAAGCAACCGGATCCGTCAGAATTGCTCCTGAGCTACATACTTCTTCATATGTTGTATCCCATGGGGAAACGGTCTTTGATAACGTATAATCATAGTCAAAATCCGAAAGTGCTTTTAATGAATCAAAAAAAACATCCGGTACACGGATAATTACAATGGTAAATCCCCAGAATTCTTCTTCTCCGTTTTCATTTTTCAGGTATATCGGATTTCGTACTGCCATTCCGTATCCACCCTGCTCTAACTGAAACGGTCCCTGCATAATTTCAATATGGTTATCTCTGGCATAACGGGAAATTTCTCCCCTGTCTGCATCATTGAACAAGTCGATTTTTCCGGCTTCATTGCCCTCTTCCGGATATACCTCTGTTACTACACCATCCGGTGCAAGCTGGATACTCTGGATGGAATCCATCATCATATCCTCTGCCACCTCTGAAAATTTATTAATCCTGCCATTTTCACTGACCAGAAGCTGCTTTAAAGCTTTTGTAACTCCAACTTCCTGCATAATATCAGACTTTACCCGCTCAGAATATACCATTGCATTCAGATTCGCCATTTTTCTGCTATTGTTTTGCTGTATATTTCCTACTCCATATAATACAGCTCCCAAAGCAGTCATCCCAAGCAGTAATACCATGACTGGCAATATTATTTTTCTCTTTTGTATCCGCATTTTCTGTCCTCACAATCACCCGAAAATCTTATTTCTCTTTTGCCATTTTCCCCTCAATCCATGTACTCTCCACTGATACCTTTTTCAGCTTTACTGAAATGCCACCACTTCGTAGCCTGCCGCCTGCGCCGCATCAATAAATCTTCCAAGAATGGCTGTATTGGTGGTAGACTCCGCATGCAAAAGATAAATTGCTCCCGGATGCATCCGGTCTTTTAATTTCTGTAACGCTTCTGACTCGCCCGGCTGGTTATTGACATCATAGTCCTTGTATGCAAAACTCCAGAACACGCTCTTGTAGTTGCAGTTATTGACCACTGCTAAGGACCGGTCACTGAATTTACCCGCCGGGAACCGGAACAGGTGCATATCATAGCCAAAATTATCCTTAATATACTGATGGTTCTCCATGACTTCATTTTTCTGCTGCTCCAGGCTCTGGGATGGAAGGCCCTCGGACGGATGGGTCACGCTGTGATTACCAATCTCATGTCCCTCGTCAATCATCCGCTGTACCAGCTCCGGCTGTGCCTTGGCATATGGCTCTGTCACAAAAAAGGTTGCCTTTACGCCCTTTTCCTTTAAAGTATCTAAGATTTGCGGCGTACAGCCATATTCGTAGCCTTCGTCAAAGGTCAGATAAATCTTCTTTTCATCTGCTCCGATAAAATTCGCCTGATAGTCTCCGTATTTTTCCTGATAAGAAACAGCTCCAATCGGCCGGTTCTCTTCATCAAAATTCACGCCCTGCCCCCAGTTCTGACAGGTTCCATCCAAAGCTTCCACATTGGCAATCTGCTGGTTGGTAATAACTTCTCCAACGTTTTTCGTATCTTCTGTGGCGGTACTGTCTTCTGTGCTGCCGGAGGTTCCATCTGTGTCTGTATCACCTGTTGTAGTATCTCCGATGGACGTATCTGCTTCTGTATTTCCACCTGTTCCGTCACCATGGTAAGTCTTATAAGTAGCAATAATGGCATCTCCAATAGCCGCCGCATATGCTTCCTTATTATCATCAAAAAGCTGATTGTCTTTGGCATTATTCATAAATCCCATTTCAATGATACAGGACGGCATATGGGAATGGCTGTTTACATAATAGTCCTTTGAACTGCTCTTCTGGGTTCCCTTTTTCACATCACGGTCGCGCTGTACACCGACTCCGGCTAACCCCTGCTGGATATTTCCGGCAAGTCCCATGGTCTCTTCATTGGCTCCACTGTATACCCATGTCTCTACTCCATATCCTTCTCCGGTATTCCGGTGCAGGGATACATAATAATCTGCTTCCGCTTCATTTGCTATATCACATCTCTCTGACAGTTTTAAGAAGGTATCATCACTTCGTGTCATGATCACATTCACATCTTTTTCCTGCAAATAACTCTGTACGGCAAGTGCCATGGCAAGAGTATCATCTTTCTCATAGCGGTTCTTATAGTCAGAACCATTATCCTTTCCGCCGTGTCCCGCATCAATGCACACCGTCAGTCCCTTCTTATCCGGTTCCTTCTCCTCTTTATCTCCGGACAGTTTTTCCAGTATACTGATGGTATAGTCTCCATTCCCATCTATAATAGGAAGATGTTTTTCCAAAACACCGGTCAGAAGGTTTACGATTCCCAGCACTAACAGCAATACCAGTACACAAAAAGCTGCTGAAATTGCATTTCTTATTCTCTTTAATTTCTTTCTTCGTTCTCTTTCTCTTCTTGTAGACAATGTTTTTCTCCGTTGTTTCTTATGTTCTCCGTAATTGCTTACAATCTATTTTCATTGTAAAGCAGCCCCCGCGGTGGGTCAATTTAAGATTTCTTAAATTTTTCTCATAAATTGGTTTAATCCTGTTTTAATCTGTGTTAAATTATGATTTAATCGTATTTAATATGATAATGTGTTAGTTTGTTATAATTTCTACTTAAAGTGTATTTGCCACTGCATATTTCCATCGAGCGGCTATTTTGTCTATTTTATAGCTTTTTCATTTTTCCGATTATATAATCAGACTAAACAATATAGAAATTGCCTTTTAAGGAGGGATACCATGCGTATTTATAAAGCAAAGGATTATATATCGATGATGCTACACATACAATCGTAGACAAACCGGTTTACGAACATGAGGAAATTCTGGATGCAAAAGGCAATTATGTGATTCCGGGACTGGTTGATGTGCATATCCATGGTGCAAAGGGTCATGATTTCTGTGACGCAAATACAGACGGACTTTCCGATATTGCGGCTTACCTGTATTCCTGCGGTGTTACATCCTTCTGTGCAACATCCATGACTTTACCGGAAAACCAGCTTATGGAAATCTTTGAAACTGTTTCCGGTGTACCGGATGACGGAAACCACGCCTATGTAGCCGGTATCCATATGGAAGGTCCTTTCCTTTCCCCGGCAAAGAAGGGTGCCCAGAAAGAAAGTTACCTCTGCAACCCTAGTGTAGACGTATTTTGCCGCTTATTAGAATCTTACAGTGGCAAAATAAAGTTAATTACCATCGCTCCGGAACTTCCGGGAGCAGACAAATTTATCGAAAAATTCCATGATGAAGTTGCTATTTCTCTTGGACACTCTACTGCTTCTTATGAAATTGCCTCAAAGGCCTTCGCAGCGTTTTCCGCATGTTTGGAGATAACCGCGTCATCTTAATCAGCGATGCCATGCGTGCAACCGGAATGGCAGATGGTACTTATGAACTTGGCGGACAAACTGTATACAAAAAAGGTCGTTTTGCAACCCTGCTAAGAGCATTGGAATGGAGAAAACCATCGGCAGCCTGACCCCGGGTGCAAGGGCTGATGTACTGCTGTTGAATAAGAAATACGAATTAGAACGCGTATTATAATTATTTAATCATCTTTTAATTATTTAGGCCTCCCTTTCTTTTTACTGGACTTTGTGCCTTTTTCGCGATTCAAGAGAGCCCTTTGGTTCTCGCAATAAATCAACTACGAGAAACACGCTTTGCGAGTTTCTCGAGTTATCGCGGTGCTCGTCAAATCTGAGTAGAAAAGAAGTTCGCTCAAGCAAGCTTGGCTCCTTCTTTTCTCCCAGATTTTTCTCGCTACTCGCGTAAGAAAAGCCTCCGTCCCAGGACGGAGGCTTTTCACTTACTTACGAAAGAATCTCGCAAAGCATGTTTCTCGATTCATCTGATTCTTAGTCTAATATCATCTGCACGCAGCCGTACATTCCGGCATCATTTCCAAGTGATGCCAATGCAAACTTGGTGTCCTTGCAGGATGCAAATGCATGCTCTTTGAAATGTTTTGCTACGGTATCAATTAAAATATCTCCTGCCTTGGATACGCCGCCACCGATTACGAATACCTGTGGATTAACGACACAGGCAATATTAGATAACGCCATACCAAGTGTCTCGCCTAAGATTTCTACCGCCTCTAATGCCAGAGCATCTCCTTTTTTTGCCTCATCAAAGATATCCTTTGCTGTCAGCGGTTCAAATCCGCGTAAGGAAGACTCAGCATCTTTCTCAGCCAGAAGTTTCTTCGCCATGCGGACGATTCCGGTAGCTGATGCGTACTGCTCTAAGCAGCCATGTCTGCCACATCCGCAGGTATCTTTTTCCTCTGTATTGACGGTAATATGTCCAATTTCGCCGCCCGCTCCGTTTGCGCCCGGAATAATTTTGCCATTGTGAATGATTCCGCCGCCAACACCGGTTCCAAGCGTAACCATAACGACTCCGGTGTAACCTTTTCCACCGCCCTGCCACATCTCGCCAAGGGCTGCTACATTCGCATCATTTCCTACTTTAACCGGAAGACCTGTCTTACTGCTTAATTCATCGGCAACCTGAACCTGTCCCCATCCGAGATTTACACATACGGAAACAGAGCCATCTTCTAATACAGGGCCAGGAACACCTACGCCGATTCCTTCCACATCTTCTTTTGCAATGGATGCTGATTTCATTTTCTCGTCAATGGATGCTGCCACATCATCTAAAATATGTCCGCCATTATCTGCCTTGTTGGTTGGGATTTCCCACTTATCCAGCATTTTTCCGCTGGTCTCAAATAATCCGATCTTACAGGTGGTTCCACCAATGTCTACGCCAAAACCGTACTTCTTCATCTTTATCTCCTTTATCATGCTAAATTTTCTTCTCTCCGACTTTCTTATGAAGAACCATTATCTTTATTATATTATAATTTTTAATTTTATGCATTAAAAACCGAGCATCCTGTTTTGAATTCTCGTTGCAAACGTTACCTGAACAGCCAACTCAGTCCAGGCGACCTTACGGCACACAGGAGTTTCCGCTTAGGGCTGCTTCATTCCTGACCTGACCCGGTTCACAGATTCCTGTTGCGTAAGACCCAGACATCAACGCCACTTATTCAGGGCTGCTTTACAATTTCAAACCCGAGACAGGATATCACCCCAGCTATAGCGGATTGCTGGTACAGGGCACCGCTGCCACCCCGGCTGCTCGGAATCTAAATTATAGCCTATTTTGTGCCGGATTGTCAAGGTTTTGCCATCATTTTCTGCTGTTTCTTCTTCTCACGCAACCGCCTGAAAAATTCCGACAGCATGTCCGAACATTCTTCCTCTAATACACCCCGTTCTATCTCTACCTGATGGTTAAATGCTGCCACCTGCAAAAGGTTCATGACCGACCCGGCGCATCCTGCTTTGGGATTCATAGTTCCGATTACCACCTTTTTCATACGGGACTGCACAATGGCTCCCGCGCACATCTGGCAGGGCTCTAAGGTCACATACATCACGCAGTCCTCAAGCCTCCAGTCCCCGGTCTTCTTTGATGCCTTTTTAATGGCAGTCAGTTCCGCATGGGAAAGTGTATTTTTATCAGTATTGCGCCGGTTATAGCCCCGGGCAATGATTTTATCATTCTGCACAATGACGCAGCCAATCGGAACTTCCTCTAATTTTTCTGCTTTCCTTGCCTCCCGCAGGGCGGCTTTCATATATTTTATCTCCGGTTCCATGTTTACTCCTGACTTTTACTCTTTTCTCTGTTATAATAATAGCATATTTTGAGCGTAACAAAAAGGTATTCTTATACCAGCTGCAGGAGTTAATAACATGAAATTTATCTATGAAACAGACCGCTTAATCCTGAAATTGTTAGGGGAAGATGATGCCCCTGCAGTTCTTCAGTTTTATAAGCAGAACCGGAATGTCTTTGAGCCATATGAAACCATACACCCGGAGCAGTTCTATACGTTGGCCTACCAGCGGACCCTGATGAACTGTGAGCTGAGTCTCACCTTAAAGCACAGCCTCATTCGCTTCTATATATTCCGCAGGGAAAATCCGGACGAAATCATAGGCACCGTCTGCTTCCGCAATATCAACCGTTCTACTTACTATTCCTGTGAGACCGGCTATCGCTTTTCCCCTGCATACTGGCACAGAGGATACGCCCGCGAAGCCCTTGCTTTTGGTATTCAGCTTATGTTTGAAGAATTTCATCTGCACCGGATAGAAGCTGCCGTCATGCCGAAAAATACCGCTTCCATCCGTCTGCTAGAATTCCTTGATTTCCAACAAGAGGGTGTCGCCAGGGAATATGCCCTGATACAGGGAAAATGGGAAGACCATATCCGGTTCGCCCTTATCCGTCCATCCGTCGATACCAGTAGCCAAACGTCCCCTCTAACTGCCGGCACGGCTTTTCCGTCCGGAACTGTGGAAAACCAAAAATAGCAGCCATTACTTTTTCCGGCTTCTGATAAACCCCCGGCACTGCTAAGAACAGCTCCCGTCCTTCCGGCGTCACCTGTTCTCCGAAGAAAAGATACCGGTAATTAAAGAAGCCATGCAGAAGAAAGCTGTTATTTCCAAGGCACCAGTATTTCTGTGGCAGTTCCCGTAAATCCTGCAATTCCATATGGACGCAGGTGATATTCTCTCCTTCAAAAGGATGCAGAAGCGTCATTTTCTGTTTCAGATTCTCCCAGTGCTCCCAGATGGAGGCCTCTTTTTCCCCAGTGTCTTTTTCCTGCGTGCTTCTTTCCTGGATTTCCTTTTCCATGCTCATCTGTTCCGGGAAAATATGGTGCATCGGCACTTCCTCAGTCTGAAGAGACGGCTCTTCCGCAGCTTGCATTTCTATTTCTTCCTTATGTATCTCCCCATTGTCCCACTGGCTGCCATAAAAATTACCATCTGCCGGCTGAATCAGTATTCCACATACATCCTGTATATGACAGGTTTCATCGCCCAGCTCACCATCAGAAATCCTTCCACTATAATCTGAGCTTTGGGACATCAGCCGCATATTACCCACCGGAAAAGCCAGAATTTTTCCTTCCCTGCGGATAAAAAGGCTTACCTTTCCTTCCTGCCCCGCATATTCTGTTCCTTTTAAATGTATCTCTAATCTGCAGATTCCTCCGCGCATTTCTACCCTGGCAAATCCGGCAAGATATTCCTTTGTATCATTTTCATAATAATAAAGATATGCAACGAACCGTTTAAACTGCGGCATAACCTTTCCTTCCTATATCTTTTTGTTCCTTATATCATATTCCGTCTTCTAAGATTCCATGCAGATTTTTAGTCTATACTTATCATACATGCAGATTTTTACTCTACACTTCTCCTTGACAAAGTTTCTTTTAAGAATTATATTAAAATCAATAACGATTATTATTATTTATTAAGGAGAATATATGATTAAATTTAGCCGACAACGGGAAAGTATTAAGAATAACCTGATGGGACGTACCGACCATCCGACTGCCGAAACAGTTTATTCCGACATCCGGCAGGAATATCCCAATATCAGTCTGGGAACGGTATACCGTAATCTCTCTCTCCTGGCTGATTTAGGCGAGATTCAAAAAATTTCAACAGAAAACGGGCCTGACCGCTTTGATGGTAATCCGAAACCTCATTACCACTTCTTCTGTACAAACTGTAATTCCGTCCTCGATTTAAAAATGAAAAACATTGATCTGATTAACGTTATTGCAGCAGAAGAATTTGCCGGTTTGATTGAGGGACATATTACCAGATTCTACGGACTTTGTCCGGAATGTAAAAAGTTATTGGATAAATCCGGTTCTCTGCCGGATAAATCAACCAATTTTGCAGAAAATAAAAAAGAAAAACAAAATCAAAAAATCTTAAAAAAGTAGTTGACATTTAAAAATAATTATGCTAATTTAATATCAGTAACAATTACTATTATTGATATATAAATACAATTTATAAAAAGAAAAGGAGATCTTAAAATGAAAAAATTTGTTTGTACAGTATGTGGTTATGTTTATGAAGGTGAAAGTGCTCCGGAGTTCTGTCCGGTATGTAAAGCTCCGGCTGAGAAATTCAAAGAACAGACAGGTGATAAGACATGGGCTGCTGAGCATGTAGTTGGTGTAGCACAGGGTGCTCCAGAGGATATTATTGCTGATTTAAGAGCAAACTTCGAAGGAGAATGCTCTGAAGTCGGAATGTACCTTGCAATGGCAAGAGTTGCACATAGAGAAGGATATCCGGAAATCGGACTTTACTGGGAGAAAGCAGCTTTTGAAGAGGCTGAACATGCAGCAAAATTTGCAGAACTGCTTGGTGAAGTTGTAACCGACAGTACAAAGAAGAACCTTGAAATGCGTGTAGATGCAGAAAACGGTGCTACTGCTGGTAAATTTGACCTTGCAAAACGTGCTAAAGCTGCTAACCTTGATGCAATCCATGATACCGTTCATGAGATGGCTAGAGACGAGGCTAGACATGGAAAGGCATTCGAAGGTCTGTTAAAGAGATACTTTGGTTAATCTTAAAACCGCATAGAATAAGCATTTTAAGGATAGATGGTTAATGAACTGTCTATCCTTTTTGCATTCCATAACACGTAAATAAAAATACTTGGCTTGCTTCTCTCCGTTCCCCTATTATTATCTAAAAACTCTCTATTTCTCCGAATATTTTTTTCTACATCGACACACAATGGACTTCATTTCCATGCGCCCGGATGATACGGAGTAAATCCTCTGTCTTCATCCATATAGTAGCAGTATTCTCGTTGGGATGTACTCCAATCAATGCATCATTTTCCAGAAAATAAGCATCCACAAATACTTTCACGCTGCATGTTTCATCGTTGAGTACTCCAAGCGGCGTTACCGACCCCGCCTGCAGTCCCATTTTCTCAATTAAATCTTCTTCCGAGGCAAAACTTAACGGACGCGTTCCATTTGCCTTTCGAAATGCCTTTAAATCTACCCTCTGGTTCCCTCGCACTGTAATCAGATAATAATTCTGCTTCTTATTATCACGTACAAAAAGATTCTTGGCATCTGCCTGTGGATAAGGAATTTCCACATCTGATAAATCTTCCATATTGTAAACAGCTTTATGCTCTATCACTTCGTACCAGATATGCTGTTGACTCAGGTATTCATAAATTTCCTGCTTATTCATTGTATTTCCTCGCATTCTTCCCGCTTGCGTTCATTATATCATGTGCAAAACCAGCCCATGATCAATATTCGCCGTTCGCCAAAAGTGAGCAGGCTCACTATATCATAAACTTTTTATAAAATTTTTTCCAGTTCACTTTACATTTTTTCCTTCCGGTGCTAGTATACCATCAAAATAATTATTTCATTTTTGAACTATTTCATTTTGAAGTATTTTCATCAGGAGGACTCTTACATGAATACAGGTATTGCATTTGCAAGAAAAATGTCTGCTGCCTACACTGCGGTATGTAAGCCTTTGTGCCAGTCACTGCATCTGCCGCAGACGGCTTTTGATATTTTGATGTTTTTAGGAAATAATCCGGAATATTCAACTGCCAGAGATATTGTTGAAGTGCGCCAGATTAAGGCAAATCTGGTCTCCGTCAATGTAGACCGGCTGGTGAAAGACGGTTATCTCAGCCGCAAAGAGGTTGCCGGCGACCGCCGGAAGACACAGCTTCTATGTACGAAAAAAGCTGCCCCTGTTATAAAAAAGGGACAAGCTCTGCAGCAGGATTTTGCCGACCGGCTGATTGCCGATCTGGATGATGCCACGAAAGATGCCTTTTTTAAAGGAATGGCACAGATGGAGACAACGCTGGATATGATTTTAGAGGAGGTATCCTAAAATGGATTTATTAACTACGATTTTTGTTACATTTTTTGCGGGCATGGGTGCCGGACTTGGAACCGGTTTTGCCGGCATGAGTGCCGCTGCTGTCATCAGTCCGCTGCTTATTCATTTTCTAGGCATTGACCCATATATGGCAGTCGGCATTGCGCTTTCTTCCGATGTTTTGGCAAGTGCCATTTCTGCCTATACATATGGAAAGCATAAGAACCTCGATATTAAAAACGGTCTGATTATGATGGTCAGCGTATTGCTTTTCACCGTAGTAGGAAGCTATGTTTCAAGCCTTGTTCCTTCTGCCACAATGGGTAACTTTTCCGTTTTCATGACCTTCCTGTTAGGAATCAAATTTATCGTAAAACCGGTTATGACCACGAAAGAATCCATGTCCGCCGTTTCTGCAAAGAAACGTGCCATCCAGTCCGTAATCTGCGGTGTGCTGATTGGTTTTATCTGCGGCTTTGTTGGTGCCGGAGGCGGCATGATGATGCTTTTAATCCTGACCTCTGTACTTGGATATGAACTGAAAACTGCTGTTGGAACCAGTGTATTTATTATGACCTTTACCGCACTTACCGGTGCCTTTTCCCATTTTGCCATCGGCGGACTGCCGGATGTCACCGTCTGGGTTCTGTGCATTGTATTTACCTTAATCTGGGCAAGAATTGCCGCTGTCTTTGCCAATAAGGCCACTCCAAAGACACTGAACCGGGTTACCGGTGTCATTCTGGTAATTCTTGGAATTGTGGTAATGATTTTTTAAGCTCCCCAGACCTCTTCTGCGATTTCCTTAACAAGCTTCAGTTTCGCCCACTGTTCTTCTTCCGTAAGCTTGTTACCGATTTCACAGGAGGCAAATCCACACTGTGGACTTAAATAGAGATTTTCTAATGGAACATATTTGGACGCTTCTTTTATTCTTGCAATGACTGACTGCTTGTCTTCAAGCTTCGGTGTCTTGGTGGTAACAAGTCCTAATACCACCTTCTTATTGCCGGTTATTTTTGCCAGCGGTGTGAAACCACCGGAACGCTCATCATCATATTCCAGATAATAAGCATTGACATTCTCCTCTCCGAATAACAAATCTGCTACTCCGTCATATGCGCCGGAGCTGAAGAAAGTAGAATGATAATTTCCACGGCATACATGGGTGTTGATGGTCAGATCAGCCGGTGCCTCTTCTACTACCTTATTATTTAATGCAAGAATAACCTTCTTATATTCTTCCAATGCTTCGCCTCTTCTTCCGGTCAGTGCAACGGCAAGCTTCGGATTTACCAGTCCACCCCATACACAGTCATCGAACTGAAGATTTCTGCAGCCTGCTGCATAGATTTCCTCGATAAATTCTCCATATGCCTTGATGACATCCTCTGCAAAAGCTTCTTCTGTTCCATAAATTTCAAGGGTTGTATCTAAAAGCTCTGCGCCGGTGAAATAGGCATAGAACTGGGCTGGAGATGGAACGGTCTGCTTTGCTATGATATTCTCATCTTCCAGTGCCTTTACAAATTTGAAATGATCAACGAATGGATGATTCTTTACGGAAATCTTTCCCACCATGAAAGTGTCATCTATCATAGCTGCTTCGCCGTCAAAGGTTGTATTTCCATCTACTGTCTTCTTATGCTCGATTCCATCGAATCCCCACATAAAGTCCAGATGCCAGGTAGCTCTGCGGAATTCCCCATCAGTAATCACATGATATCCAAGCTCCTTTATCTTTGCGACCAGTTCTAAAATACAGGCATCCTCTACCTCTTTTAACTGCTCTCTGGTAATTTTCCCTGCTTCAAAGTCCGCACGGGCTTTCTTTAATTTTTCCGGACGTAAAAAACTTCCTACATAATCGTATCGGAACGGTGTTGTTAAATTTGCCATTTTAATTTCTCCTTCTTTCTTATTCATTTATGCCTGTTTTCTTATTTCTTTTGCTGCTTCTACCATATTTCGAAGACTTGCTTCGGTTTCCTTTGTGCCTCTTGTTTTCAGACCGCAGTCCGGGTTGACCCATAATTTGTCTTTTTCAATTTTGGTAAGCATGATATGAAGTGCATTCACAATCTCTTCCACAGACGGAACTCTTGGGGAATGAATATCATAAACACCAGGTCCAACCTCTGTTTCAAAATGGTTTTCTCTTAAGGAATCCAATATCTGCAAATCGGAACGGGATGCTTCGAAAGTAATTACATCTGCATCCATATCGTCGATTGCTGCAATAATATCGGTAAACTCGCTATAACACATATGGGTGTGAATCTGTGTTTCCGGTTTCACGCCACTGTGGGTCAGGCGGAATGCCGAAATTGCGAAATCCAGATATTCGGTATACCAGTCTGATTTACGAAGGGGAAGCTTCTCTCTTAATGCAGCTTCATCAATCTGGATGACCTGAATGCCATTTGCCTCCAGATCCAGTACCTCATCCCGGATTGCCAGAGCAATCTGTGCAATTGATTCCCGAACGGAAATATCTTCTCTTGGGAAAGACCAGTTGAGTATGGTAACCGGTCCGGTAAGCATTCCCTTCATTGGCTTTTTCGTTAAGGACTGGGCATATACAGACCATGCTACGGTAATCGGATTTTTGCGATATACATCTCTCCAGATAACCGGTGGTTTTACACAACGTGTTCCATAGGACTGTACCCATGCTTTTTCGGTAAACAGAAATCCTCCCAGTGCTTCTCCAAAATACTCTACCATGTCATTTCTTTCATACTCTCCGTGTACCAGCACATCCAGTCCGATTTCTTCCTGCAATGCCACACATTCTGCAATTTTCTTTCTGTTAAAATCTATATATTCCTGTTCAGAAATTTCCCCTTTGCGATATGCCTGGCGGTTTGCCTTTACATCCTTTGTCTGTGGGAAGGAACCAATGGTAGTCGTTGGAAATTCCGGCAGTCCCAATACTTTCTTCTGTAATTTCTGTCGTGTGCTTCGCTCCGGCAGTCTGACATAGTCATTTTCCGTTACTTCAGAAAGTCTCTTCTTTACATCCGCATTTTTACAGTCTCTTTCTTCCGCAAAAGCAAAATATGCCAGATATTCCTGTGAAATCTTGTGCTCATGTTTTAAGGTATAAGGTACATGAAGCAGGGAACATGATGTTGATAATACTGCCTTTATTTTCTTATCATTCAGTGTCTGAAGCACCTTTAAGGTTTTATCAAAACAATTTTTCCAGATATTTTTTCCATTTACCAGTCCGGCAAATAACTGTTTATCCTGTGGAAATCCGTATGTATTTACAAGATTTAAGGTTTCTTTTCCCTCGATAAAATCAAGTCCGATTCCGTCAAAAGGCATCTGAATCAAATCCTGATAAATATCCCTTACATCACCAAAGTATGTCTGTAACAAAATATGACTGTGTTTTTTACAGGATAAGATTCCGTCATAAATCTTATGAAATAATGCGATGTCACTCTCTTCCATATCCCATACAAGTGCCGGCTCATCAAACTGTACCCATGCAATCTGATTCTCCTCACACTTCTTTACCAGATTCTGATACGCACTTATAATATCTTCTACATAATCCAATGCCGGCTTTTTGCCGGTAAATCTGCACAGCCTCAACATGGTATAGGCTCCAATGACAACCGGCTTTGTTTCGATTCCAAGTGCCTTTGCCTCTGCATATTCATCCACCAGTTTATTTCCGGATAACTGAATTACGGTATCATCTTCCACTTCCGGAACGATATAATGGTAATTGGTATTAAACCATTTTTTCATGGCAAGCGCTTTTACATCTCCGGAAGCTCCCTGATAGCCCCGTGCCATTGCAAAATAGGTATCCAGTCCGGACAATTCCAATTCTTTATAGCGCTTTGGAATGATATTCAATAAGACTGCTGTATCCAGAGTCATATCGTAAAAAGAGAAATCATTGCTGGAAATATAATCAATTCCTGCCTCTTTTTGTATGCTCCAATGTGTTTTTCTTAAAGTCTCTGCGATCTGCTGCAGTTCCTCTGCTTCTATTTCTTTTCTGAAATATTTTTCAGAAGCAAATTTTAATTCTCTTAATGTACCGATTCTTGGAAAACCAATTACTGATGTCTGCATCATACCCTCCAAATATATTTTTCTGATTTCCCTCATTATAATTGAAGTGCCTCATTCTGAAAAATACATAAAAATAAGGGTAGTCCATAGTTTCAAGCTATGGTCAGCCCTTATTTTTGATTGCAAAATTACTTTTCTATTCCCCGCACATGCTTTCTTACTTTCTCTTTTATCCCATAAATATCCTGTCCGTCACTGCCGCATTCATTGTAGCGGCCTCTTGATCCCAGGGTTCTCTTTGGATACTGCATTTTCTCTTCTCCCTGCAGGTTTTTCCAGACAAATCTGCCCCGGTCATAAATCATATAGCCGTGCCAGCTCTCTTCCTTTGGAATGGAAACAGAACCGGGATTCATATAGATAAAGTCTTCATGTTCCGTGCATTTTGGGACATGGGTATGTCCGCATAACAGGATATCTCCCTTATGAAGAGGCGGCAGATTCTCTTCATTATAATGGTGACCGTGGGTTGCATAAATCAGCCTTTCTTCATCCGCTACCACGCAATAATCAGAAAGTATTGGAAATTCCAATACCATCTGGTCTACCTCCGTATCGCAGTTTCCACGCACACAGAGAATATCCTGCTTATGCTCATTTAATAATGCAATTATTTTCTTCGGCGCATATTCTTTTGGCAGGTCATTTCTTGGTCCATGATATAAAATATCTCCCAGCAACAGCAGCCGGTCTGCCTTTTCCCTCTTATATGCCATAAGTAACTCGTTACAATAATATGCCGAGCCGTGAATATCCGATGCTATCATCCATTTCATACGCTTTGTTCTCCTGTAATATATTTCTTTAATGCCTCAAGGTATGTTTCCCCCAGCCGGCTTATCATTCCCTTCCGGTGGGTCACATATCCGATTCTCATGTCACCTTCATCTGCCAGCGGCACTGCAATAATATCTTCGCCATTTAATTTCTGGTCAATGATTCCGCTGCACACTGTGTAACCATTTAAACCAATCAGAAGATTAAACAAGGTCGCCCGGTCACTGACGCGGATATTTTTCTTCCGCTCAAAAGAGGAGAAAATCTCTTCCGAGAAATAAAAGGAATTGTGTTCCCCCTGCTCATAGGAAAGATACGGATAATCTGCCAGTTCCTCATTGGTTATGATTTTCTTTTTTGCCAGCGGATGCTGCCTGCTGATAAAAACATGAGGTTCTGCAACAAATAACAAATGAAATTCCAAATCAGACGATTTCAATATTTTCCTGATTACTTTTTCATTGAAATCATTTAAGAAAAGGATTCCGATTTCACTTCTCATTTGCGCTACATCTTCAATTAACTTATAGGTCTGGGTCTCCCGCAGGCTGAAATCATATTCCTCCTGCCCGTATTTTTTCACCAGATCCACAAAGGCATTTACCGCAAAAGAGTAATGCTGTGTTGATACGCAAAACTGCTTTTTTCCGCCACCGTTTTTCTTATATTTATCCTCTAAGATGGTGGTCTGCTCCAATACCTGCCTTGCATATCCTAAGAATTCTTCCCCTTCCCTGGAAATAAAGATTCCCTTATTCGTCCGGTTAAAAATGGTAAGGCCCATCTCCTTTTCCAGCTCATGGATGGCGTTGGTAAGGCTGGGCTGGGAAATGTATAATTTCTTCGCCGCCTCCGTGATGGTTCCGGTATCTGCCACGGTTGTAATATAGCGTAACTGCTGAAGTGTCATATGCTCACCTGCTTTCTAAAATGACTTTTCTTAACTGACGCGCCGCCTCATTTAAAGGATGCTGACTGTCGTATACCATACAGATATTTCTTTTTGGAATCGTCTCCGAAAGAGAAATCTGTACGATTTCATGTTTTTCGATGGCCTCTCTTGCCATCGGTTCCGGGATGAAAGCCAGACCAAGCTCACTCTTTACCAGTGGCAGTATCTGATCTGTGGTTGCTGTCTCTGTATCCGGCTCCAGTGCCAGCCCATAAGACAAAAACAGCTTATTATAAAACTGAAATGTCATGGTTTCTTTTCCCAGACAGATTAACGGATAATCCTTTAAATCCTTTAGGGAAAGCTCCTGACTGCCCAGTGCGGTAAATGTTGTTCCACCCACCAGTACCTCCCGGAATGTCCGCAGATTAACTTTTTTTAGTGGCTGCTCTACTTCTGCCGGTGCAGACACTACTGCAAAATCTATCTGTCCGCTCTTTACTGCCTCAATTGCCTGAGGTGTTGAATGATTATAAATTTTCAACCGGATTCCCGGATATTTCATATGGAAATCTTTCAGCTTATCCAAAAGAAATATGTTAAGGGCAGTCTCGCTGGCTCCAATAGAAATGCTTCCATGGGCAAGTCCACTGCTGTCTGCCAGTTCCTCTTCTGCCGCCCAGAGATGTGACATGGCTGCCGACACATGGGTATACAGCTTCTCCCCTTCCGGTGTCAGCTGTACTCCGCGGTTTGTCCTGACAAAAAGCGTACAGTGAAGCTGCTGCTCCAGTCCGTTCATTGCCCTTGTGATATTAGGCTGACTGTTGCCAAGGGCATTGGCAGCCCTGGTAAAATTACTGTATTTTGCCACATAATAAAAAATCTTATAATATTCAAAATTTATATCCATACGTTTTCACCATATCAATTTATTATTTCTGCTATATCAATTATAGCTTTTACTTATTCCAAATGCAATAGTATAATCAAGCCGAAATTAAGGGAAACAACCCCTTTACATTTCTCCACCCAAACCCTACGAGGAGCTGCCACCGGCAGCTCTTTACGAATGCTATAAAGCAGAAAGGAAGCGCATATTTTCTATGAAAAATTCAACATTTTTCCCTCGTGAAGAAAGAGCAGACGTTTTATTTGAAAAGATTTTGCATGACCCTTGGGCCTGCGAAAAGCTTCAGGAAACTTTTTGCAATTATTTATTCTGTAATGATGATTTTGATTCTTCTCTCTCTTCACAGGATTTTTCAGAAGCTCTTTTTGATGCTTATCAAAATAAAGATTTATCGGCATTTCTTATGGCTATCTGCCAGAATACCCTATTCGATTTACTGAGAAATTCCTATCTGATTCCCTACCGTTTCAACGCAGATGGAAAAGAAAATCCGATAATTATGACCGATGATACCGGCAGACTTCTGCCAAAGTATTGTGGCGATATTCACAATAAGGATTATCAGCATTTTCTTGAGAGCTACCGCGATTTAGGGGAACCAAAGAATATGTATTTTGCCCAGGCATACCGGTACAGCCACGCTTATACCGGTGAAGATACCATTGGACAGCTTGTCTTAGAACGCAGCCATGGGGTGCTTCTCATCCGGGAGCTTCCGGATACCATAAAACAGAAGGAGACCGAAGCGGAAGCCTACTCTGCAATCTTCGACCTTGTACTGAAATTAGAGAAAGAGCTTCCAATGGCATTTGTCTTCTACGGACAGGATTCTCTTGTGGAACATGATGAAAAATATGATGAAATCGGCATTTTCCTTCCAAATTCCATTTTTTTAAAGAATCTGGAACGGCATATTGCCAAAGCTGAGGCGATTATTTATGAATAAGAGTGCATCTTCCACTACTTCATATATTGATATTATGGAAAAAAATCATATGGAAATACCCTGGCATGATTATGCCAGTGATGACAGCAACGTACTGATTGCCCAGGCGGGACTGATTGAAAAAGCCTCGGTCATCGGACGTGTGGGATTAATCATGTTATCCTGTGGAACCGGAGCCTGGCGTGTCCGTACTTCCATGAATAAGCTGTCAAAGGAACTGGGAGTTACCTGTACGGTAGATGTAGGTCTTATGTCCATCGAATTTAACTGCTTTGATGGAAAGGACTGTGTCTCCCAGTCCTTAAGCATCGCCAATACCGGCGTCAACACCTCCAAACTTTACCGCATGGAACAATTCGTAGAAAGCTTTCCAAAGGAAGAAGCCCATTTAACCGGCGAGGAAATCCATAAGCGGCTGGATGAAATCGAAAAAATCCACGCCCTTTATTCTCCCGCCAAACTGGGACTTGCGGCAGCCTTAGCCTGCTGCGCATTTACTTTTCTTTTGGGCGGAGGCCCTGTGGAAATGATTCTGGCATTTATTGCAGCCGGTATCGGAAATGTCATCCGAACCAAATTAATCAAACATCATTTTACGCTGTTTTTAAATATTGCGGTCTCTATTTCCGCCGCCTGCCTTATGTATGCCATCTGCTTAAAGGCTGCCGAAATTTTTTTCCATGTTCCGGCAGTCCATGAAGCCGGATACATCTGCTCCATGTTGTTTATTATCCCGGGCTTTCCATTTATCACAAGCGGCATTGACCTTGCGAAACTGGATCTTCGTTCCGGACTGGAGCGGCTGACCTATTCCATCATCATTGTTCTTGTGGCTACCATGTTTGCCTGGATTATGGCAATGCTTCTTAGACTTCAACCTCAGGACTTTACCTCTGTAAATCTCAGTGATGTTTCACGGCTGGCTCTGCGGTTAATTGCAAGCTTCTGCGGCGTATTTGGATTCTCTATTATGTTTAACAGTTCCATTCCCATGGCAGCTACTGCTGCACTGATTGGCTCCGTTGCCAATACCTTACGTCTGGAACTGGTTGACTTTACCGGAATTCCAGCCGTTGCTGCTGCCTTTATCGGTGCACTGACCGCCGGTCTGCTGGCATCCTTTATTAAGAAAAACAATGGATATCCGCGAATCTCTTTAACCGTACCTTCCATTGTAATTATGGTTCCGGGACTATATCTTTACCGCGCCTTCTATAACTTTGGCATTATGTCCTTAACGGAAGCGGTTTCCTGGTTCTCCATTGCCATAATGATTATTATCGCCCTGCCGCTGGGCCTTATTTTTGCAAGAATACTTACCGACCGGACTTTCCGGTACTGCACCTGATAAATTTTATACGCTTAAAATTATTTATTTTATACATGATTACAGAAAGGAAGAATCGATATGCTTACAGCCGTAACAGGAATTAACTGGGGAGACGAAGGAAAAGGACGTGTCATTGATCTGCTTGCAGAACATGCAGATGTCGTTGTCCGTTATCAGGGTGGCAACAATGCCGGTCATACCGTTGTAACCAAACAGGAAAAATTTGTCTTAAATCTTCTGCCGTCCGGCATTCTGCATCCCAATGTGGTATGCGTACTGGGGGATGGAATGGTCATTGATTTAGAGCACCTCACCCATGAAATTGAAGATATCGAAAGCCGCGGTATTTCTATTACCCCGGAACATTTAAAACTTTCCAAACGTGCCACCATCTCCATGCCATGGCACAGGATTCAGGATGAACTGGAAGAAACACGTCTTGAGAAATCCGGTGCTGCCTTCGGCTCCACCCGCCGCGGCATTGCTTACGCATACAGCGATAAATACCGGAAGAAAACACTGCGTCTTGGTGATTTGCTTCATTTAAAAGAAGAAAATGTCCAGGTTCGGATAAAAACCATGTTGGAATCCAAAAATCTGGAACTGGCAGGCAGTTATCATCAGGAGCCGATGTCTTATCCGGCATTGCTGTCCTGGTGTGAAAAACAGGCTTCCCTTTTTGCACCTTATATCTGCGATACCGGAAGCTTCTTGGAAAATGCTCTTGCCAGCCATAAAAAGGTGGTTTTGGAAGCCCAGCTTGGAGCCATGCGTGATATCGATTATGGTATTTTCCCTTACACCTCAAGTTCCTCCACCATTTCCGCCTATGGTCCAATTGGAGCCGGTATCCCGGGTGAATCCCTAGACCATGTTGTGGGTGTCCTAAAAGCATATTCCACCTGTGTGGGAGCCGGACCTTTCGTAGCAGAAAGAGCCATGTCCGAAGACTGGTGCAACATCCTTCGTAAATTTGGAAATGAATACGGTGCTGCCACCGGCCGTCCACGTAGAGTCGGACCTTTTGATGCCGTTGCCAGCCGTTATGGATTGAAATGCCAGCATGCAGATAAAATTGCCTTAACGAAGCTTGATGTTTTAAGCTCCCTGACAGAAATCCCTGTCATTACTGCTTATGAAAGAAATCATAAGACCACAACCGTCTTCGACCCTACCGAAAATATCGATAGCTTCTCTCCGGTTGTAACAATGCTTCCGGGCTGGAAACAGGATATTTCTGCCTGCCGCAAATATGAAGATTTACCGGAAAATGCCAGATTATACATCGAAACATTAGAACGCCTTTTAGACTGCGATATCCAGTTTATTTCCACTGGTGCAGAACGAAATGAATACATGATAAAGGGGGAATGGCTTTGAGACACCTAATCAGTCCACTGGACCTTACGGAAGAAGAAACAACCCGTATTCTGGATCTTGCAGACCGGATTGGTACCCACAAAGAGGCTTATGCCCACCTTGCAGAAGGGAAACAGCTTGCTACACTCTTTTATGAGCCAAGCACCAGAACCCGACTGTCCTTTGAATCCGCCATGTTAAGTCTTGGTGGTCAGACACTGGGATTTGCCGGTGCAGAACAGTCCAGTGCTACCAAAGGAGAAACCGTTGCCGATACCGTCCGGGTAGTAAGCTGCTACGCAGATATTATTGCCATGCGTCATCCAAAAGAAGGAGCACCGCTCTGCGCCTCTATGTATGCAACCATTCCGGTCATTAATGCCGGTGACGGCGGACACTATCACCCAACCCAGACCCTGATTGACTTATTAACCATACGCCAGCGCAAGGGACGGCTTGACCACCTGACGGTAGGCTTCTGTGGTGATTTAAAATTCGGAAGAACCGTTCATTCCCTGGTAAACAGTCTGGTACGCTATCCGGGTAACGAATTCTATTTCATTTCTCCGGAAGAACTCCGCATTCCGGACTATATGATTGAAAGAACCTTAAAGCCTTCCCACAGCACCTATCGGGAAGTCTCTGACTTAGAGGAAACACTTCCAAAGCTGGATGTTCTCTATATGACCCGTGTCCAAAAAGAGCGTTTCTTCAACGAGGAAGACTATATCCGGTTAAAAGACACCTACATTTTAAATAAAGAAAAATTAGAACTGGCTCCTTCCGATATGCCGGTTTTACATCCGCTTCCACGAGTCGATGAAATCTCTGTTGATGTGGATTCCGACCCGCGCGCCGCATATTTCCAACAGGTACAGAACGGAAAATATGTCCGTATGGCACTGATTTTAGCCCTGTTAGAAATCACGGACCCGCTAACCGGAGAAAAGGTTCTCTAATGTTCCAGTAATTTAATCCGTTTTCTCTATTTTCATTCCGAAACGTTTTAAATCTACTTTTCCGTCCACTACTTCTATACCGTCTGCCATCAGGCGGCGTGCCTGTTCATTCTCGCCGCCAAAGGCAAAGGCTCCGGAAAGCCCGCCTTTTGCATTTACCACCCGGTAACATGGTATGTTTTCCGAGTCTTTATTCTTATGCAGGGCATTTCCTACAGCTCTTGACATCCGCTTGTTTCCGGCAAGCTCCGCTACCTGCCCATAGGTTGCCACCTGCCCTTTTGGAATTTTCTTTACTGCTTCATAAATCCGCCTGGTCGGGCTGTCCGTTACCAGTTCATAGCTTTCTGCTATCATGCGGCAGATATCTTTATCCGGGATTGTGCCATCCACGATTATGGTATTCCAGTGCTCCTTATTCTGATGATACCCCGGAATGACTGCCGGATAGGCACTCCGCCAGAAATCTCTCCACTGTGGGTCTGCTTTTACGTTCAGATTGAGGAATCCATTCCGCATATAAGTCCAGAGAAATGCCTTTTTGCTTTCCCTTACGCGCACAAGCTGCCAGTTCTGATCATGGAACGGTGCCTCCTGATAGGTGTCCGGTAAAGACAGTCCGTATGCTAATATTTCTTCTCTTGTTTTCATGCTCCACTCTATGCTTTTGTCCATATGCAATCCCTTGTAATCTCTGCCAGGCTGTGTACGCCACACATTTTCATGGTATCTTCTAATTCGGTTCCTATCCTGGCAACATAAGATGCTACGCCTTCCCTGCCGCCACCGTAAACCGCTGTCACAAACGGTCTTGCGATAATTACCGCATCTGCACCTAAGGCAATTGCCTTAAATACATCCGTTCCACAGCGGATTCCGCCGTCTACGAGAATTTTCATGGAGCCTTTCACTGCATCCGCAATCCCGCCTAAGACTTCTGCTGTTGCCGGGCACTGGTCTAATACCCTGCCACCGTGGTTCGATACCACAATTCCGGCAGCCCCGGCTTCTTTTGCTTTTAAAGCTCCTTTTACCGTCATAATTCCTTTTACAATAAACGGAACCCCAGCAAGCTCTGCCACTTCCCGCAGTTCTTCCACAGTCTTACTGCCTGCCGGCGGCTCTAAATTCTTAAGAAACGGCAAGCCTGCTGCATCTACATCCATGGCTACCGCAAAGGCTTTCGCTTCGTGCACCAGTGCCATTTTTTCTTTGATGATTTCAAGGTTCCACGGCTTTACCGTTGGGATTCCAAGTCCCTGTTCTTTGGCAATTGCCTTTGTAGCTGCCACCATGACATTACTGTCTGTACCATCCCCTGTAAAAGCTGCAATGCCGCATTCCGCACAGGACGATACCAGAATATCATTATAGGAAATGTCATTGAGACAGTCACCGTAATGCAGATTCACCGCTCCTACCGGGCCTGCAAAGAACGGATATTTAAACTCTTTTCCAAATAATTTCAGCGAAGTATCCACCGGAGCATTTTCCACAATGGTATCCATCTGCACACGAATCTCTTTCCATTTATCATAATTACGCATGGCAGTATCGCCGATTCCCTTTGCACCGGGTCCCGGCATCTGATTCCGGCAGGCGCGTCCGTTGCATTCTACACATGCCTTACAATAATTTCCAATCCTTCCTCTTGCCTGTTCAATACATTCTACATAATTCATTTTTCTTTCCACTCTTTTTCTTCTCTGACGTTTACTTATCCACATATCTATCTGCTGCCAAGCACAATCTGTATCAGATTCTTATCCAGCATTATGGTACGGTTCCACGGATTTAAAATGACCCCTTCGATTCCCTCTGCCTGCAATGCTCCTTGAAAAAGCTTTTCTATATCAGCTAAAAATGTGGATTTCACACTTCCGCCGCCTTTTAATTCTTCTTCAAAGCTGCTGAAGGCTGCCCACCAGGTCCTGCCCTCTGTCTCAATCGCCTGTAGCAGCATCTGGCTTCCACCCTTCGGTGGTTCCACTGCCACAATCACCTGACCGCCTTCCTGCATCCGCCGGCGGATTACCGTCAGTGTATGGGCTAACTGCTCCGGTGTTGCCTCCTGCTGCAAGCCGGCAATCGCCTGTTCGATTTTTTCATTTCCTATCAGTCCCTCATCTATCTTTTCCTTTGCCATATGTGTATTCCTTTCTGCCGGGGCTATTTTTTACTGCTTAGCACATTTCCAGCAGTGCCCTCTCGAAAATCAAAGATTTTCCCTGACTGGCACTGCTCATTATAACACGCTTTTGCCGGAAATAGTGGCATCTTAAAGCTATCTGTATTATAATAGCATGGTATTTCATTTTAGGATTAGGAGATTAGACAACATGACACCAGCTAAAACCAGAAGTTCCAACATTGAATTATTGCGTATTCTGGCTATGTTTATGATTATTATTTTTCATATTTCTGACCACTGCGTGAAGGTACAGTTAACAGACACTGCTTCCATGCTGCGTATGAATAACGGACTGTTCTGTGAACCTGTTTTTTATAAGAAGCTCCTGCTTCTTTCCACCTTTGCTCCAATGGGAAAAATCGGAAATGTTATTTTCATTACGATTTCCGGATACTTTATGGTTTCAAAGGGAAACGGAATTAATCTTGCCAAAATTTCCAAAAAATTGCTGTTACAGCTTGGTTTTGCCGCAGTTTCCCTGACACTGGTATCTTCCTTCTGGTACCGCATGACTGACGGTGTCTTTTTAAAACTGGTCAACATCAATAAATTTAACAGTATGTCCTGGTTTGTGGGCTACTATTTCTTCATTATGGTAATCGCTTACCTCTTTTTAAACAAGTTTCTGGCAAAACTGGACAAGCAGAAATATTTTACCTTTCTGATTGTCTTATTTGCATTTATCCAGTTCCGCTGGACCGGAAGTATGGCAAATTCCCTGGCTAACGGACTCCGGACACTGCTGACCGGTATTTTCTTATATGCCTTGGGCGGTTTTATCCACCTTTACAATCCATTTGGAAAAATCAGAACTTATTGCCTCTATCTGATTATTGCAATTTCCTTCCTGTTTATTTATATCTCTGCTTATAATGTAACACAGACCAATATTCAGACTTACTTTTTAAATGAAAGCAAAGACATTTTTATCCAGAAGATTCCTTCCTTTTCAGACTATAGCATTATTCCGATTCTTGTGGGACTTTCTCTGTTTGAAATCTTCCGGCGCATCCATATTCCATGCAGCCGCATGATTAATTTTGTGGGAGCTTCCACTTTTATGGTTTATCTTTTACATGATAATGCTTTCGCTTACAGTCTCTGGAATACACAGGACTGGATTACCCTGCTCTATGAGCATCCATATATTTACCTGTTTAAGCATCTGCGCTGGGCAGCTGCCACTTTCCTCATCGGCATCCTTTTCTATATTATTTACCTTTGCCTCGGAAAAGCCCTCAGTAAATGCAGATGGCTGGTGATGAAAGAATAATCTTCCTTATATCTGTTGCATAATTCTTCCTCTTATGCCATGATAGAATTGGTTTAAAAAAATACACGGGAGAAAAAAGAAAATGGAAGAATTTAAAAAGGATTTATTGAAAGTCTGTGGGAAAAACACCGCTGCACTGATTATTTTCTTTGTATTAGGTGGCGTTTTCCTTGCCTTCGGTCTTCTGATGTGGATTACTGCTTATGATCCGTTTGACGCACAGACCGATGGTTACGCAACAATGGAAGTTACTTATGTAATGGGGCCATTTGCGGAGCTTACTTCTGATGGAAAAGATCACACAGAATTCTATATTGCAGAGGATTCTGAAGGTTACTGGAGTATCATTGCTACCAAGGGAGAAACTTCCCTTCCGGTCTATGGTGTAGACATAGATGACACTGTTCTCGACAGCTTACCTGCTCACACGATCCGGGGAAAAAGCACCAGCATGCCTCCTCAGGCAGCTCATTATCTGGTGGATTATCTTTCTGATACCGGACTGGACATTACTACTTACAACTATGACGAGTACTTTGGTGACCATTATCTGGATACCACACACACAGCCGTTGAAAACAGCATTGTACTCTATGTGATTGCTGCCGTATTTACAGTTCTTGGTATTATTATTTTTTCAGCAGGCGGCAACAAGAAAAAGGCCGTTAAGAAAAAGATTGCTCTCTTGGAACAGAATGGCGGTCTGCAGCGGATTTACTCTGATTTTGCCAACAGCCCACGCATTTTTTCACCAAAGCTTGGCGTTGCTGTTTCCAATCATTTCATATTGGATTACAACAATACAAAGGAAGGCTTCTATGTCACTCCTTTAGACGATATTACGAACGTTTTCAAATGTAACATGTTAAATGGTGACCCGACAACAACCAGCTATATTGCACTGGAAACTGCAGATGGTAAACGTACTCTGGTTGCCGCTCACAGTGGAAAAAGCAAAGATTTTGATCAGGTTCTTAATCAGTTAAAAGCAAATATTCATCAGGGAGGTGTTATGACATGGTAATTATCTACGGTACAAGAACAGTTTTTAAACGGGAAGGCCCGGTTGGCACTTCTGTCTGCCCAAACTGCCGGCATAATGTCATGCATACCCTTTGCAGACAGTTAAATCAGGCAACCCTTTTCTATATTCCGATTTTCAGCCACCAGAAACAGCGTGGCATTATGTGCGAAAGCTGCGGTATGATTACACCGGTCAGTGCACAGGAATACCGGGAACGGAAACAGGCTGCAAAGATGTATTATTAAACAATGTCTTATTGATATAACGTCAGCTCTTGCGGACATCTGGCAACACAAAACCGCCACATACACAGGCAATACGCACATCTGATGATGGCTTTGTCTTATGTATGTGGCGGTATTTTAATACTTACTTCTTCTTAGAATACTACGACTAAAAGCATTTTAAACTGCTCTTTTCCATATACGGCATGTGGATGTCCTGCCGGCATTACGATGGACTGTCCTTCCGTCAGTTGGAATTTCTCACCATCAATGGTTACTTCTCCAACTCCATCCAGACAGGTTACAAAGGCATCTCCGCCGGAAGCGTGTGTGCTGATTTCCTCGCCCTTTGCAAAGGAAAATAAGGTTACGCTTACTGCATCATTCTGTGCCAGTGTCTTACTTACAATCTGTCCATCCTGATATGCTACTTCTTCTTTTAAATTTAAAACTTCTTTCTTGGAAATATTTTTTAATAAATCTGCCATTTTGTGCTCCTTATCTTTTCTTTATCTGATTTGTATAAACCTTTTCGGTGGGTTTATCCATATTATAGCAGATAACGGAGTGACTGACTGTTGGATTTCCAACATCTATGCAAAGAATTTATTTCAATAGGAAATCTCTTATTTTTTATAGTACATTCTTGCTTCATACGGACGAAGCACGGAAGAATCCTCTATCTCTTTATAGTTGGAAATGAGAAGCTCCATATCCTCTGTCTCTTCCGTCAAAGGCATTTTCACAGTATTGCCGTAGAAATTGCAGACAACAAGCAGTGTCTCATCCGCATTTTTACGCTCATATGCAAAAATATTTTCATCCTCGGCTAACAGTAATTTGAAGCTGCCGTCCACCAAAACAGGATACTCTTTTCTAAAGCTTACCAGCTTCCGGTAGCAGTTGAAAATGGAATCCGGGTCATCTACCTGGCTCTTGGCATTGATGGTTTTATAGTTGTCATTTACTTTTATCCAAGGTGTGCCTGTTGTAAATCCGGCATTTTCCGTATCATCCCACTGCATTGGTGTTCTGGCATTATCACGTCCCTTGGCATAAATGGAATTCATAACATCTTCCTTATCATAGCCTGCTGCGATACGCTCCTTGTATACATTCTGAATTTCAACATCCCGGTAATCCTCGATATTATAGCGGACATTTGTCATACCCAGCTCTTCGCCCTCAAAAATGTATGGAGTTCCCTGCATTCCATGTAATAAAATTGCCAGCATTTTTGCAGACTCTACCCGGTACTCCTTATCATTGCCCCAACGGGATACGATACGCGGCAAATCGTGGTTGTTCCAGAAAAGGCTGTTCCAGCCACAGTTATAAAGCTCTGTCTGCCAGCGGTTCATAATCTGTTTTAATTTCAAGAATGGCAGCGGTGCCAGATCCCATTTATCCTTGCCTTCCTGCTGATCCAGCCCGATGTGTTCAAACTGGAATACCATGGAAAATTCGCTTCCATCCGGATTGCTGTAAAGCTTTGCCCGCTCCGGGTCTGCGCCCCAGGCTTCTCCTACGGTAATCAAATCTCCCTTCTGGAAAGTTTCTTTGCTCATTTCACGGAAATATTCATGAAGTCTTGGGCCGTTGATGGTAATTTTCTTATCCGGCTCTTTTGCAATCTGGTCAATTACATCCAGACGGAAACCGCCAACTCCTTTTTCCATCCACCATAAAATCATGTCATATATTTCTTTTCGCACCTGCGGATTTTCCCAGTTCAAATCCGGCTGTTCCGGCAAAAACTGATGGAAATAATACTGCTTTATTTCCGGTACCCATTCCCATGCACTTCCACCGAAAACGGCTTTCATATCGTTTGGCTCTACGCCTTCTTCCCCGTCTCTCCACACATAGTAATCATGATATGGGTTGTCCTTACTCTTCTTTGCTTCCTCAAACCATCTGTGTTTATTGGAGGTATGATTTAAAACCAGATCCATAATGATGCGGATGTTGTATTTCTTTGCTTCTTTAATTAAAGCCTCCATATCTTCCACACTGCCGAACATCGGGTCAATATCCTGATAATCAGAAATGTCATAGCCATTGTCCGCCTGCGGGGATTTGCAGACCGGTGATAACCAGATTGCATCAATACCAAGCTTTCCAAGGTACTCCAGCCGCTCCATAATTCCTCTTAAATCACCGACTCCATCTCCATTACTGTCCTGAAAACTCTTTGGGTAAATCTGATATACTACTGCACTTTGCCACCATTTCTTTTCTGTTACGTTATTACTCATTTTGTCCTCCTAAACTTTCTTTACTTATTTTTCTTCATAGCAGCCCCAATTTTTCAAATGCATCATACAATCCATTCTTATCCACATCCCCGGTGACATAATCTGCCATAGCCTTTATCTCGTCTCCGCCGCTTCCCATGGCAACACCATAGCCACAGTATTCTAACATAGGAATATCCACTTTGGCATCCCCAAAAGCTATGGTATCTGCCACATCTGCATGAAGATATTCTAACAGATGCGCAATGGCATTGCCCTTGGTGATATTTTTTACACCCAAATCTCCAAATAATGCAATTTCGCCGGCTCCGCCCCAGGTTCCAGCCTGCAAATCCGGGAATTCCACCACAGCATCTTTATAATCCTGATACTGATTTAAGATAAAGCTTACTTTATTTACATCATCCCGGTACAGCTCTCCCTCAAAAATCATTTCCGGAAATGCATCCCGTACCTTTATTTTATCTGCGCCCTCTTTGCCTTTCCGCCTGGAATATTCCTGAATCACAGGATCTCCAGCCTCTTCAAATCCGGCACTTGCAAACAGTCCTGCATTACTTTCCAGATAAAATTCCAGTCCGCGCTCCTTTAACCAGTCCACAATATGGCGGCACTGCTCCGGCGTAATCATCTGGTGCATAACCACATGTCCATGATCTTCCACATAACTTCCGTTTCCGCCTATCATTCCATCCAGTCCGATTTCCCAGATATTCTCATAGACTTCTGCTTTACTTCTTCCTGTGCAGATATACACTCTGTGTCCGTTTTCTCTTGCCTTCCCCACCGCAAGAACCGCTGATTCCGGCAAATGATTTTCATAATCCACCAAGGTTCCGTCAACATCCAGAAAAATGATTTTTCCCATACTGCCCATCCTCCTACTCCTTTTCTTCTATCCTACCTGCATTTTTTGAAGAAATCAACATTTTCTTCTAATGTATTTAAATCGATTGGTCGATAAAGTTATTACATGGATGGCATTTTATTTCAAGGGATTGATTGAGATAAAGTGTCTTTATTTTTTTCTGATGATTGTAAAAATGTATGGATTGTAAATTTGTCAGGATTTCGAAGTGCATATTGCTTTATCTGATGTAAAATGCCAGCAGTTCTTAGATGCATGTTTTTCTTGCTGTCAGGCTGTCTTTCCGTTGCTTTGACACAATCGCAGGACTGTTCGTCGGGTACGGATGCGGATAAATCCTGCAAGGGGCACTAAGAATTTCGGCAGGATAATCTTTCATCTGGCAACCGGCGCAAATTCACATCCGTGTTCATATGCGCCTCGCCGGCACGTCCCTGTGCCGGCGTTGCCTGTTGTCAGACGAAATTCCAAGTGCCCCTAACAGTTCTTAAAATGCATCCGCACTTCGGCGAACAGTCCTGTGATTTGTCAAACATTGGAAAGACCGACTTAATAAACAAAAGAAAAACATGTATCTTAGAACTACGGTATTTTATAGTGAAAGCAATATACACTTCGAATATCCTGATTACTTTTACAAATATATTTTTGCAATCACCAGACAACAACTTCTGAAAGGAGCTCTTATGGCAATTAACTCAATATGGAACAACAACTCCCCAATGGACTACCTCGGTTTTCTGTCCACTGACCCGGATAACAATACTGAGGATAACGAATGGCTGACTCATTTTCAACAGCTTGTGCAGAAAAAGCTTTCTGAAATGAATGAGGATAAGGATTCTGCAGCTACGGTAAATCCGGCTGAAGAAATTGCAAAATGGAAAGAAAATATTTATAACAAAATGAAAAATGGTGAAACCGAAGAGAGCTTTCAAATCGGTGGTCAGTCTTTCAGCATGAAGGAATGGGACAAGCTGTTAGACTCCTTTGATAAAGCGGAAGAAGCTTTACAGGAAGCTATTGAAGAGGAAGAAGAAGTTAAGGATAAGGAAATGGCAGAGACAGCAAAGAAAAGCATTGTAAATGATACACCAGCCCAGCCTCTTATCGATATGCTTTTATCCGATACCCTTAAGGTTACGTTTCCGACAGATGCCACAAATGAATCTGACGAAGATGCGGAAGATGTATTATATATGGTTGCCATGGATGAAAAAGGTATCCGCTGCATCAAAAACGGGTCTGATACTTACGAATGGGAAATTGAATTTGAAGACGATTCCCAGTATGAGGCTGCCCGTGATTTCTTAGGCTGGGCTTCTCCACGAATGGACAATCTTTTATTTGCAGCCCATGACAATTTCTGGATGGATTATCTGAAGGGTGACCTTGATGTAGATGCTTTTAAAGATTTCTTAGTGGGCACCAATAACGGCATTCCAAACTATGGCATTGGTGATGAGGAAAATATGTACATTGACGAGACGAAACTTCAGTGGACAAAATATATGAACCCTCTGGGTGCCCACTTTGGTACCCCGGAAGAATTATTTCCGATTCCGGAATTATAGATTAAATACAATAAAACAGGCACTTTTTTCTGTCAAAACGGGCATGTCCAAAGGAAAATGAAATTGGTAAAATAAAATCGTAAACCTTGATTTTGTCGGTTTGAATCTTACTAAAAATCATTAAAGGGAAAGGACGAATTATGGGAAAAAGAAAAAAGTTACTAGGTTTGGTTTTGGTAGTCTGTATGTTGTTTACACTGACACCGATAACTTCCCGGGCAGATGTTACAACAGAGAAATGGACAGATTTTACAGCAACTGACTTTGCTGGCGGCAGCGGTACAAAGGATGATCCATATCAGATTGCTACGGCAGGACAGCTTGCAAAGCTGGCATCAGAAGTAAATTCTGGAGTACCTGAGCAAACACATTTGGGGGAATATTTTAAGTTGACCGCTCCAATTGATTTGAGCGGAAAGAGATGGATTCCTATCGGTTATGGAAATGCAAGTTCCAAAGCTTTTTCAGGATATTTCGATGGAAATAATCAGGTCATTACAGGCTTATATGTGGATGAACGGGGAAATAACGTCTGTGCCGGCTTGTTTGGTGTCGTAGTAGCTGTATCTGATGAAACAGTACTGAAAAATTTCTGTATTAAAAATGCTACCATCTATGCCGGAAATTCCACGGATGCAAATGCCAGTCCGGATATTTACGGTGCCGGAGTGCTGGTAGGTTCGCTTACAACGATGGGTGGTTCCAGAGCTACCTTTGTTGGAGTAGAAAACTGTCAGGGAACCGGACAGGTAGACTCCAAGATGTATGCCGGAGGGCTGATTGGTGATGCAAGCCGTGCCCATGTTTCGGATTGTTCCGCGGATGTTACTGTGACAGGAAGGTGTATCAGTGGTGGATTCATCGGAAATGTTTTCCAGGGCTCCTACAAAAACTGTACCGCCAAAGGCAGCGTATCCGGAGGATGGTCAACCGGCGGGTTTGCCGGATGTGTATTTGAGTCCGACGCCAGTGTGGAAATAGAGCATTGTGCATCTTATGGCAATGTTGAGGCAAATAACTGGAATACCGGTGGTTTTGTCGGATACCTGGAAAAAGGAAAGATTCGTAACAGTGTTTCCTATGGTAATGTAAAGAGTACGGTGGCAGGCTGGGAGCCGAAAACCGGTGGCTTTTCCGGTACAAATACCGAAGGAAATATTCAGAACTGTAATGCTGCAGGTACTGTAACAGGTTCTCATCCAACAATTGCACCGGGTGGATTCATTGGATATGATAATAATGGCACCACTGCTGGCTGCGCTTTTGATAAAAAGAAGAACCCTTCACTCAATGATGTAGGTGCGGATAGTGGAACACCTGGTTCCAACCAGATTAAGGCAGCAGATACAAACTCCCTGCTCTCAAATATCTGCGGCAGTTATCTTGGCGGACATACACTGTCTAAGGTTGACAGAAAAGAAGCAACCCATCTGACAGAGGGAAATATACAATATTGGGTCTGTGCAAACTGCGGTGGTTATTTCAGTGATGCAAATGGAGCAAATATGATTACTGCTTTGGATGTTGTAATCGCAAAAACAGCAGAGCATACAGCAGACCGTACCGGATGGCATTCCGATGCGGATAATCATTGGAATACCTGTGAATGTGGTGAAAAAATAAATCAATCCGGACATAGCTTTACCTGGGTAATCGACAAGGAAGCTACGTCTACGGAAAAAGGTTCTAAGCATGAGCAGTGTACAGTTTGTAATTATGCTAAAACTGCAGTCGAAATCCCGCCGGTAAAAACCGGAACTGAAGAAACCAAAACTTCTTATAAAATTATAGAAGGAACTGAAAGCAGCTATGTACTGCAGAGTGGCAACAGCCTTACCATCCGGGTGGATGCAGAGTTCTCTAAATTTGCCGGAATCAAAGTAGATGGTGTTCAGATTGGAAAAGATAATTATGATGTGAAGTCCGGTTCAACCATTGTTACTTTGAAATCCTCTTACCTGAATACACTGACTGCCGGAACACATAACCTGGAAATGTTGTGGACAGATGGTTCTGCAAGTACTACGTTTACCATCCAGGCAAGCGTAAACCAGAATCCAGACAATAAAAATCAGGAAACGGCTACAGCCTCAAATACCCAGCCTGCAACTCAAACTAATAAAAAGCAGACTACGGATAAGTCTCCGAAAACAGGGGATTATAATAATCCTTTGGTATGGGCGGCATGGCTGATTGTTTCAGAAATTATTATTGCTGGTACCGTTTATTATCGTAAAAAGAAACATTTGTAAATAAATATTACCCCATAAAAATGCTCTCTATGTAACAAACTGTATCATTTTACAGGAAACGTTATATAGAGAGCATCTTTCATTCCGTCAAAAATGCTCCAATATGGAACCATTGTATTACCAGAAAATGATGGTCATGTTATCAAAAAAGGAGTACTGGGATTGTAGTGTGCATGATTGTGGTGTCAGGAAGAAAAGATGTGCTATATGCCCCACTTGTGATATACTTAAATATATCCGGAATCATTAAAGCAATCAAAAATTTGGATAGGAAAATTTTTCATTGAAAGGAACGGGGATACGATGATATTATCGGACAGAGATTGTTTGCAATCAGCCTTCTGGCACATGAAACTTATTTAAGGCAGGAATATGCCCGGGCAAAGGGGCTTGTCCAGGGAGCTTTTTTGATGGCGGATACGACATATCCCATACCCATAATATATCTGAACTGTGTGCAGGCAATGTGTCAGATTAATCTGAAAGAACAAAAAGAAGCCATACACTCAGTAAATTCTGCATGGGAAATGGCCAGACCGGATAGATTTTGGGAGCCATTTATTGAGTATCATGGGCTGTTACAGGGATTATTGGAGGTCTGTGTCCGAAAAAAAGAACCAGAGATTTATAAGCAGTTGGCAGGCGAGATAATCTCATTTAGTCGTAGCTGGATGAAAATCCACAATCCTAAGATGCAAAAAACAGTGACGGATCTCCTGTCTCCATTGGAGTTTTCCATTGCAATGCTGGCATGCCGGAACTGGACCAATCAGGAATTCTGGAAAAGTTAGGTATCGATAAACGGGATAAAATAAAAAATTTTGTAAATCAATGATATACGAAGGAGAAGGTTTATGATTGTAAAAAGATATGTGAAAAAGAGTACCATCTACATTATTGCTGCCATTATGGCGGTCTTAACTGCAGGAGCCCTGTATCTTGGAGTGGTTCATCGTTTTACTTATGGGGCAAAGTATAAGAACTACACCACCTGGTCTGCACAGGTTCTCTCTCTGAAGGAATACAAACATGAGGACAGCGATGATAATGTTTATTACCACTACTCGGCTTTTTTAACCTATAACGTGAACGGAACGGTTTATACTCCGGTTACCGATGAGGTCTTTACGGAAGAGGATGTTCCGATGGAAGGCGAAAAGATTCCGATTTTCTACAATAACAGTGACCCCGGTGATTATGTGCTTGTCAAATATGACTGGTTGACGAAGTCCTATATTCCTCTCAGTGACAAAGGCGATGTCTGGCTTTTTACAGCATTTCTTCTGCTGGGATTTGTTCTGCTTCTGATTCCGATGAATCTGGAAAATGACCAGGTGCAGGGCGTCATGATTGGAAGCGGACTTCTGCTCTTTGGTCTTGATGGTATCGTAATGGGTACTATTATGCATAAATTTCAAATGTTCTTCCTGGCTATCTTTGGTATCTTCGGCGGCATTATCCTGTTCCGCTACCTCTTTATTCCAAAGGAGAAACGCCAGAAAGCCGATGTGGTATCTGCATCCCTGCGGTTGTTCAAGGTTGTTGATATTTATGTAAATCCACAGACCGGTGTGAAAACCGTGGTATTTTCCATGCCGGAAAATAACGGTGCGACCTATGAACTGTTTTCCCTTGACGATATTTATAATCAGTATAACTACGGGGATATGTATCAGATTGACAAGACGGTTCTCTTAGGATTTGGTCTGGGACGACAGATTAACGGCTCTTATACCATTGACATCAACGGTCTGAACCCTTCCCATATACAGCCTTTGAACCCCCTTCTTAAGAAAATGTTTTCACGGGTATAAAAACTGCGAGGGACACGTAAATCGTGTCCCTCTTTTTTTGTTTATTTCTGGTTTGCCGGTTCCATATTAACGGCTTTTCCCTTTATCTTCGCATGCTTCATGGCATTTAAGACTTCTTTTCCATATTCTCTTGGTACTTCCACAAAGGTATATTTATCAAACATATCAATGGCTCCCACCAGTCTGCCCGGCATACCGGACTCTCCGGCGATGGCGCCAAGAATATCTCCCGGCTTAATCTTGTCTTTCTTTCCAATGTTGATAAACAGTCTTACCATTCCCTCTTCTGCACCGGTATTGGCAAAGTCGTATTCTTCTTTTTCAGAAGAACTCTCCCCTGCACCCATTGCCTGATAGAGGAAAGCTGCTGCAATATCCATGGCAGTATAATCAGCTTCATTTACCTGCTTCTCAATCAGCTCTATCATATCAGAAAGATTCTCTTCCTCAATGATAGTTCCAATCTGTTCCATAATATTTTCAGCTTTTATCTGTGCCACATCATCAGTGGATGGAATCGGCTGTGCTAAAATCTTTGTCTTGCAGTAACGCTGGATATCTTTTAATTTATAGACTTCCTTGCCTTTTACAAAAGAAAATGCCTTACCACAACGGCCTGCACGTCCGGTTCTTCCGATTCGATGTACATAATATTCATCATCCTGCGGCAGGTCATAATTAAATACCGCTTCTACATCATCTACGTCAATTCCTCTTGCTGCCACATCCGTTGCAATAAGAATATCCGTCTTTCCTTTCCGGAAATTATTCATGACCCGGTCTCTCTGGGACTGCTTCATATCTCCATGAAGTCCCTCTGCACTATAGCCTCTGCCGGATAATTCCGTTGCCAGCTCATCTACCATTTTCTTGGTATTACAGAATACCAATGAAAGCTTCGGATTATAATAATCCAAAAGTCTCGTAAGGACATCCACTTTATCCTTGCGCTTTACATCATAGTAGTACTGGTCAATGTTGGCTACGGTGAGTTCCTTTTTTACAACCTTGATATTGACTGCATCATGCTGGTATTTTCTTGTAATGTCAAGAATCGGCTTTGGCATGGTTGCAGAAAACAGTACGGTCTGATGCTCTCCCGGAATATATTCTAATACAGTTTCTATGTCCTCACGGAATCCCATATTTAACATTTCATCCGCTTCATCCAAGACGATGGTATGGACAAAATCCGGGCGAATGGTTTTTCTGCGAAGATGGTCCAGCAATCGTCCCGGTGTTCCGATAATAATCTGTACGCCACCCTTTAGGGCTTTAATCTGGCGGGAAATGTCCTGTCCACCATACACTGGCAGCACTTTTACACCGTGCATATATTTTGCCAGCTTACGGATTTCGTCTGCCACCTGAATGGCGAGCTCTCTGGTGGGAGATAAAATCAAAACCTGCGTTTTCCGTAAAGACGGGTCTACTTTCTGTAAAATCGGAATTCCAAAAGCTGCTGTCTTGCCGGTTCCGGTCTGAGCCTGTCCGATAACGTCCACACCTGATAAAACCACCGGGATTGCCTGACTCTGAATCGGTGTTGCCTCTTCAAATCCCATGTCCGCAATTCCTCTTAAAATCTGCGGATTTAAATCTAATTCATCAAATCTGATTGTATTCATTCTTTTCCTTCCTGTTGCGGGAACTTTTTCCCATCTGTCAGTAACCTGTTCTCCAGTCACTTTATAAAAAGCCACCGCGGCTAATCATAACAGACTGTTTTTTGCTTGTCAATTTACTGCAACAGATTTTTCTTCGACAAAATCAGCGCATCCTTCTGCTTTCTGGTCAGCTTTTTATAGGCTGCTTCCTTCTGCATGGCCTCCTCCTTCGTCCCGGATTCCTCTAAATACCGCAGCTCCACCGGTCCCCGGTTTCTGGTATACTTTGCTCCTTTTCCACTGTTATGTGCTTCAATCCGCTTGTCAATATCAGTCGTCCAGCCGGTATAGAGGCTCCCATCCCGGCAGAGCACCATATAAGTGTAATTATGTTTCTCTTTCATGTAATCCTTCCTATGTAGACCGGGCACCGCCCAGTCTTATCTCTATATAAAGCAATCGACCAAAAAAGTATCTTACTCATATTCCATAAACTGGTAAAAAAGTATCGATTGCGGATTTTTGGCCGTTACATTTTATCTTATGCAGTTTTCTTATGTATGTTCCATTTACCGACAGCTTCCAATACAGATTCCTCCCCGGTTTTCTTCTTTGACCTGATAGAGTAAATCATCGGCTTTCTGCAAAAAGTTCTTCATCGTTCTGTCCGCATCCGGTATATCATAACAGATTCCCTGGGAAATGGATACATAGCGCTGTGCCTCTGAAAAAGCGTGCTCCATATTAAGGTCACGGATGCTTCGCTTTAATTTTTCTGTAAGAATGACTACGGCTTCTCTGGAATATCCCTCATAAATTAAAATGAATTCATCCCCTCCATACCGTGCACAGAAAATATCATCCTTTTCCGCTAACTTCTGAATTTCCTTTGCTACACGGCAGATACATAAATCACCCTTCTGATGCCCATAGTTATCATTATATTGTTTAAAATAATCGATATCCAGTATTTCCACTGCCACTGGAATTTTCTCTGCTATGGCATGTTCGAATACCTTCTGCGCATGCTGTTCTAACCGATAGCGGTTCGGGATTCCGGTCAGTGCATCGGTCTGGGACTGCTCTAAGAGAATCCTGTTTTCTTTTTCCATCTTCTTTCTGCTGTGGTTCGTCTCTTCCAATGTATAACGCATATCTAAGATGCAGGTCATGATATATTTATTTTCTTTTTCCAGTATCTCGGACAATTCAAAAAACAAACCGCATGCCTGCAGATATTCACGATTCTTTTCCTGCCGCTTATAATAACGGATTTTTAAAGTCAGAATCCGCTTCTGCATATAAATAATCTTAGCTTCCCTTGCCATCTTCTCTAAAAGTTCTACTAATTTCCAGAATTCCTCTTCCTTTCTGGTATCTAACAGCATCTCACAATAAGCATAAAGATCATCAAAAATATCAAGAATCGGCATTCTGGTATCTGATACCTTCTGCACAATTGCTATATTCCGGTCACATTCTTCTTTCTTTCCCATGGCATTACAGAGTCTTGCTTCAAAGCAGGCAAAGGCAATCTGCTCTAACTCTTCCAGATGTCCACTGCACACCTCTTTTGCCCGCAGTGCATATTCCTGTGCCTGCATATACTCTTCCTGATAAAAGCAGCTGTTTCCCAGTCCTATATAGATATTCAGAAGATAACTGTAATATTCCGGTATTTCCTTATTCTTCTGCAATAAATCATATGCCTGCTCTAAATATTTTTCTGCCTGCCGGTATTCCCCAAAATTATTATAAAGCATACCGATATTAATATTGATAATAATGCCAATATCATATAATTTATATTTTTCACAATACATTCTGGCATTCAGATAATAATCCATGGCAAAAGGAGCATTTCCACGATTCATGGACGTAATGGCAAGAATATTATAGGCTCTTGCCAATAAACCATGCTGTCTGGAATGCTCCAGGTATGGCAGGGAACAGGAAAGATTGCAAAACAGTTTATCCACATCATTCAGAAGATAATATGTCTCGCCACTGTAATAATAGGCATAGCCTAACAGTTTCTCATCATCCTGCTCTCTGGCATAATCTCTTATATTTTTACATAGCATCAATGTTTTTTCGGCATCTGTTCCCCGATTCTTCCGGACACCCTCTAACCATTCCAATACTTCGCTGCTGTAAGCATTAAAATCCATCTTTTTGCGCACCCTTTTTCGTATTTTTTAATGTCTTTTATTATATAGGTATGCGGCTCTTTTTTCAAGTATGGCTCTTTTACTCAAAGAAGCTTACCGGGTCTACCGGTTCGCCATCTTTTTGCAAGGCAAAATAAAGATTACTTCCTTCCACGGAATAATATTTCGTCGGTTCCGCAATATAACCTACCAGTTTTCCTTTGCCGACAATGTCGCCCACTTCATACGGCACTTCCTTAAGCTGCCCGTAAATAGCACTATAACCATCTCCTAAATCCATAGTCACGGTACATCCTGTGACCGCACTGTTGGAAATATCAGTTATCTTTCCTTCTGCGGCTGCGGATACCCTGTCATTTACTTCTCCGGCAATAATCACTGCCGGATTATATTTATACTGATCCAGCGTTGCAAAATACACGGTCTGATCCATGCTGTAATTTAAGACTACATTACCCTGCAATGGCCAGTTTAATCCATCCTCTTCCGCAAAATGCAGTGTTTTTGTGGTGGCTGCTGCCGCCTTTGTCTCAGGTTCATTTTCTACCTCAGCCGCTGCATTTGTTACATTTTCTTCTTCCGTCTGCCCGCTGTCGGACTGTGCCTGTCCATCCGAATCCTTTGAAGCAACTACGTTATCAGAAGGTTTTATGATACTGTCTGTCTCTGCCAGTTTTTCCGATGTTTCTTCCTCTGTCTTTGGAAGCGTTGCCACAAAATCATCCGAAGCTCCATCTTCTTTTTTATTGCCTTTGTCTTTTCCTGCATCCTTATCTGCAACATTTTCCTGCTGCTTTTTTTCTTCCTTCTGGGAATAACTATATACTGCTGTCATTGCTCCTGCTACCAGTACCATGACAGCCAGGGCAATCATCCATGATCTTCTTCCTTTCATTTTCTCACCATCCATATCTTATTTTTTATAAGTATGAACAGTTTTTTCATATATTATTCTTTTTTATATTTTATTCTTCTTTATATTTCACTTTTTTGTAATTTCAATTCCGGAATAATAATAGCTTAAAATCTCCTGATAAGTTTTTCCCTCTTTTGCCATCTCATTTGCTCCATATATGCTAAGTCCATAACCGTGTCCTAAACCTTTGGTCACAATACGTACCCTGCCATCGATTTCCCTGATATAAAAACAGGCGGAATTCAGGGAAAATGCCTTGCGGAATTCCTCCCCGCTGACACTACTGTTCCCAACCTGTATGGTTTTTACATATCCGCTTTCTTCCCGCTCTGTCACCACCAGCGTATTCACCCAATCCTCCGCTGTAAGTCCTGCTTCCGGAAATGCCTGATTGCAGGTATCCACCAGTTCTCCTGCATCATAGAATTCCACCTTAAGAAAATCCTCTGATGTAATGTCCCATATGGATTCGGCACTTTTGAGATAAGGAAGCTCTGTCCCTCTCGTTTTCTCTGCACTGACTGCAAAATAGGGAGCCTCAATTTCCTGTCCCTGATATGTTAAGACTTCCCCCTCGGTATCTATCAGGCAATTTTCTAATTTCTGATAATATCGATTATAATTTTCATTTCCAAACAATTTGGTCTGCTCTGCAACACTCAGTCCCGTCTCCGGTGCTTTTCCCTGCGACAGGGCATATTCATAATTGGTCCGCACAATAACTGCCTGCGCACGAATCGCTTCTTCTTCATAGGTAACCGGGATATCCCGTGCCAGAATAGACACAAGAGCAGCCATCTTCTCTTCTTTATCGGGATGACTGCTCTTATGTTGTATTTCATTGCTGTCTGTATCCAATAATATCTCATCCCCCTGGAACACCAGGGTCATAAGTATCGGTAATCCTGCAATAATCAGACACAGACACAGTATCATTTTTATTTTTTCTTTCATATCCTGTCCACTCCTGTTCTACATATATATGTAACAGAAATGGATGTATACCAGTAAAATATTACTGTTTCATACGCTGTCCTATCTCATTGGAAAGTTCCGCAAACTGCTCTAAGGACAGTGCCTCTCCACGAATGTTCTCCGGAACCCCAAGGCTTACGATACTTTCCTGTATTACCTCTTTCGGCAAATGTATCTCTGGGGAATTATTCAGTCCGTTTGCCAGTGTCTTTCTGCGCTGGTTAAAGGATGCCCGGATAATACGGAACATCAGTTTCTCATCTTCCACTTCTACCGGCGGCTTCTCATGCCGGGTCAGACGGATGACCGCACTGCCTACATTCGGTCTTGGCATAAAACAGTTCGGTGGTACATTTGCCACGATTTCCGGCTTCGCATAATACTGTACTGCAAGGGAAAGTGCTCCATATTCCTTGCTTCCCGGTTTCTCCTGCATACGCTCTGCCACTTCCTTCTGCACCATAATCGTAATGCTGTCAATTGGCACATGGCTTTCAAACAGTCCCATGATAATCGGTGTGGTAATATAATAAGGCAGATTCGCTACAACCTTGATTGGTTTTCCCTGGTTCTTCTCTTCTGCCAGCTTACAGATATCAAGCTTTAAAATATCTTCATTGATTACTGTTACATTGGAATAATTCTTCAGTGTGTCCGACAAAATCGGAATCAGATTCTTATCTATCTCCACCGCAACCACTTCTCTTGCCCGCTCGCAAAGATACTGTGTCATGGTTCCGATTCCCGGACCAATCTCCAATACAAAATCATCCTCCGTCACTCCGGATGCATCGATAATCTTATCCAGCACATGAGTATCTATCAAAAAATTCTGCCCGAATTTCTTCTGAAAATTAAACCGGTACTTCTGCAGTACCTCTATTGTATTCTGTGGATTTCCTAATTCCGCCATGCCTGCTCCTTTATTTAACCGCTCTTTCTTTTTTCGAATAAATGTTCGTTTTTTTGTTGCCAACTGCATTTTTCTGTGTTACAATCATTTTAGAACAAACGTTCTGATTTGTCCAGTCCTTTTTATGATAACAGAGGAAAATAGTTCTACGCAACTATTATTGGGGATTTTCATAAAACTTACAATGGAAGATGGATGGCTGGAAGCCTGTCTTGTCTTTTTCTTATGGAAAAGCGGCACTGTTCATCGAAGGACAGATGCCTGATAAGGGCTGCTAGGGGCACTTGGAATTTCATCTGAAAGCAGGCAACGCTGGTACAAGGATGTACCAGCGAGGCACATATGAACAGGGATGTGAATTTGTGCCGGTTGCCGGATAAAACTACATACTACAAAGAAATTCTTAGTGCCCTTTGCAGGCATTATGCGGCATCTGGCGTTTGATGAACAATGCTGCTCTTATCTGATAAATCATTAAAACAGGACAGGCTTCCACCACTACTTCCTTTGCAAGTGCTTCCATATATTTGATAGAAAAGGTGATTGCTTTGAACATAACAGAAAACATGTCTTTAATGGAAAAACTGACCATCCTTTCGGATGCCGCCAAATATGATGTTGCCTGTACCTCCAGCGGTGTAGACCGCAAGGGAAACGGCCATGGCATGGGTAATTCCATTGCTCCCGGAATCTGCCATACCTTCTCTGCCGATGGACGCTGTATTTCCCTGCTTAAGATTCTTTTTACCAATGAATGCATTTTCCGCTGTGCCTACTGCCAGAATAACTGCAACAATGATGTGCCAAGGGCTTCCTTTACACCGGACGAAGTCTGTACCCTTACCATGGAATTTTACCGCAGAAATTATATTGAAGGTCTTTTCTTAAGCTCCGGTATTCTCATCAGCCCGAATTATACTATGGAACTGATTTATCAGACACTTTACCAGCTCCGTGTCCGCCATCATTTTAACGGATATATTCATGTAAAAGCTATTCCCGGTGCCGACCCGGTTCTCATTGAAAAAGTAGGCTTTCTTGCTGACCGTATGAGCATTAATCTGGAACTTCCGACCGCAGACGGACTGAAGACTCTTGCACCAAATAAGTCCCGCAAAACCATCTTAAAGCCCATGCGTCTGATTCAAAATGGCATTATGGAAAATCAGAATGAGCTGATGGTTTACCATAAGACCCCGAAATTTGTACCGGCAGGCCAAAGCACCCAGATGATTATCGGTGCCACCCCGGAAAACGATTATCAGATTATGAAGGTAGCAGAAGGCTTATACCAGAATTTCCAGTTGAAACGAGTCTTCTACTCAGCCTTTGTCAATGTAAATCACAATTCCAATCTGCCAACCCTTCCCGGTGGTCCACCCCTTCTGCGGGAACACCGCCTGTATCAGGCAGACTGGCTGCTTCGCTTCTATGGTTTTTCTGCCGGAGAGCTATTAAGCGAAGACCGTCCGGATTTTAATATCTTCTTAGACCCGAAATGCGATTGGGCACTCCGCCACTTAGAAGCCTTTCCGGTAGAGATTAACCGGGCAGATTACAACACCTTACTACGTGTTCCGGGCATTGGTGTGAAATCTGCCAACCGTATTGTAAAAGCCCGCCGTCACAGCCGCCTTGACTTTTCCGATTTAAAGAAAATCGGAGTTGTCTTAAAACGGGCTGCCTACTTTATTACCTGCTCCGGTCGTATGATGTATTCCATTCCACAAAATGAAGATTATATCTGCAGCTGTCTGATGCAGGATAAAACTCAGATTCCGAAGGAAATACGGGATTCCAGTTATAAGCAGATTTCCTTCTTCGATGAAGATGCTTTAAGTGATTTTAAACTGACCACCAACGATTTATGCGTCGGATAAACTGCTATAACCATGATTTTTCAGTAAACAGGAAAGGACTTTTTCTTATGCATATATTTCTCTGTGAAGATTCCATCGATGGCATCTTTACCGGCATCTATGATGCCTGGGCCAGCAGATACGGGCACAAAAATATAAAGCTTTGTATCAATGATACAATAACTTACGAACTCTTTTCTGAATATATTACTGTCACACCGGATTCCGAAAAGAGCGAAAAGGTTGGACGCACCATTATTGCCCGTCTTGGCATGGAGGTCTATCAGGATATTCTTCAGGCGGTTCTTGCCCATGATGATAAGAAAAAGAATGAGCATCCGGACAAAGCCGACTGCATTTACCGTACACTCTTATATGGATTTTCTTTAGCGGATGGTCATCGGATTTTACAGGCTCTTGGCAATCCTTATATTGCAAGAGTCTTTGAACTAAGTCGTTCCACCGGAAATGAAGCCCACCATCTGCTTGGTTTTTTACGTTTTCAAGAACTGGAAAACGGAGTCCTGTTTTCTACCATCCACCCTAAGAATCAGGTGATTTCCGTTCTGGCAGAACATTTTACTGACCGCCTTCCACAGGAACATTTTATGATTTATGACGCAACACACCAGATTGCCGCCATTCACAAAGCCGGCAGTGGATACTTCCTTACGGATGCATCCAATTTAAATCCGGACGTTATCACACGGCTTTCCCCTGCCGAGAAGGAATACCAGAAGCTCTGGTGCGGTTTCTTTGACAGCATTGCCATTGAAGCAAGAAAGAATCCGAAGCTGCAAAGTCAGAATATTCCAAAACGATTCTGGAAAGACACGGTGGAACTGGCATCCGGTAAATAAATGTTTCTATTGTTTTCTGGCAGACTTTACCTGGCAGTCTCTACCCGGCAGACATTACCCGGCAGCAGAGTACATGCAGATGAAACCATAAACTGGATAATGTCTACTTTGCGCCATATCCTGGAAAAGATTTGTGTCCTGCCGGTATGACAGAAGAAGAACGTACCGATTATGCACTGTTTGAGCTGAATAAATTATTGAAATATGTTGTCTATCCGGAAGATGTTGCCTGCATTTATATGGTGCCGGTTATGGGCGAAGGCGGCTATGTCGTTCCTTCCAGGAAATTCGTACAGAGTGTCCGTGAAATTTGTGATAAACATGGTATTCTCCTGATTTTCGACGAAATCCAGTGTGGCTACGGACGTACCGGCAAAATGTGGGCAAGCCAGAACTTCGACGTTGTACCTGATATTATGACAGTTGGTAAAGCCATTGCCGACGGTCTTCCAATGAGTGCCGTGATTTCCCCCCCCGGAAATTATGGATAAATGGCCGGTTGGTACCCATGGAACCACTTTTGGCGGAAATCCTTGCATCTCCGATGTCCGTGGTATCGGTCTTATGGTTGCCATTGAATTTTCCCATAAGGATGGCTCCCCGGCACCAGACATCTGGGCAAAAGTAAAGAAGGGCTGCTTAGAACGCCATATGCTTACCTTAAGCTGTGACGTAAATGGAAATGGTATGCGGTTTGCCACTCCATTAAATGTCAAAAAAGAAGAAATCGATGAGGGACTTTCTGCCTTCCGAGCGTGTTCTTGCAACACAATATGGAGTCAGCCATAATGTCATCCGGGAAGCCATCAAGATTCTTACCGAGAAAAAACTGGTTACGAATGTAATCGGCAAAGGCAATTATGTTACGCTTCCAAATGAAACGGATCTTGTAGATATGGTTGAATCTGCCCTGAACACTTCCGCTTCCTGTCTTCTATATGACACTGAATAACCTGATCAGTAAATCGATTTATTATGGCGAAGGAAATACCTCTTATGGAAGAATTACTGCACAGCAGGAGCATGAACAAATTTTATTATCCCTTAAGAACCGGGATATGGATGCTTATAAAAAGGCTATCCACTTACACTTAGAATTAATCAGGCAGCTACTCCAGTAGGAGTGCTGCCCTTTTTTTGTTCCATACTACTGATATTTTTCCAGTATCCGTTTTGCCTGTCCTTCACCTATCTGCAGTTCTTCCTGCAAGAATGACAGAATTTCCGTATCTTCTTTTCCAAGTTTACGGCTGAGTTTTATAATGCCTTCTTCCAGACCTTCTTTCTTACCTTCTTCTTCGCCCTGTCTTCGAATCCTCTCTTCTCTCTCAAAACTCTTCATATATGCAAGACCTACCTCTCCATCCCGCTTGACTGCTGTTACCATCCGGTGTAACTTTTTCAGATTCTCGGTGGAAGCATTCTCTATGGATGAATGCTCCATGTAATGCAGTAGCTGTTTTAATTCCTCCGGCGGGTTTCCTTCCCTTCCTCGTGTATACAAAAATATCGTCTGCGCACCATCCTCATACTCTAATTCCGGCACTTCGATACAACAATTCTTGATAGTATATACCATACGATTCAGTCCAAAGGGGTCATAAGTTGTAATAAAAATTACGATGACATTCCGAAGACTCCCATAGGTATCACCTGCAGTCAGATTGCCTGCATCAATCTTCGCATGGTAAAACCGGACTCTCCGTGGCAATGATACAATTTCTTCTTTCCCATCATTCTGGTCTGCTTCTATATCAAAGATTTCTCCGTTCTCTTCATCCAGATATACATCCAGCCGAATGCCGTGGGTTTCTATATTCTCTCCGCAGAAGAAACGCTGTGGCACTACCGTAAGCTTTCCTATCTGCCGGTGCAGAATACACTCCAAAATATACCTCGCCGACTGTTCCCCATAAATTTTGTGACTGGTCAGGCTGTTTACCAGAAAGTCATCCACCAAATTCAATTCTTCTAACGTTTTCATGTTTCCTCCTTTTCCCATAGTACAAGGAAAAGCAGGATTACATATCCTGTTCCGATTCTGAAATTCCGCTTATTCAATGCACTATGCGTTCGTAAATTGTAATTAGAATTTAAAAGCATAGAATTCATTGAATTGATACCAGAAATTTAGATTGGCTTTTGCCACTCGAAAATCAGAACATATGCTTTGTGTTGATTGTAACAAATACATATTTATAATACAAGTAAAATATTTATAAAATCTGATTCCCTTCTGACAGGAAGGTCACCTCACTTTTTGAAATAATTTTTTTGCATTCTCCCAGGTAACTGCTTCCACTTCTTCCGGTGTTGTTCCGGTCAGTTCGGCGATGGTTTTTACTACATAAATAAGATTCCTTGAATCGTTCCGGGTGCCACGATGCGGTTCCGGTGCCATATATGGACAGTCAGTTTCCAATACAATGTGAGGCAGTCCGATTTCTGCTACGGTCTCCTTTAACTTCTTTGCATTTTTAAAGGTAACTACACCGCCGACACCAATGTAATATCCCATTTTCACATATTCTTTCGCCATTTCCTTTGAATAAGAATAACAATGTATGACACCCGGAATGCCATCCTTATGCGCCTGCTGCATAATATTCATGGTATCCTCTGCGGCATCTCTGGAATGAATGATAACCGGAAGACTCATCTCTTTTGCCAATGCAAGCTGACGGCAGAACATTTCCCGCTGTGCCTGCTGCACTGTTGGCTCCTTATCCCAATAATAATCAAGCCCGATTTCTCCGATGGCAACGGTTTTCTCCCAGGAAGCCTTTCCCTTTATCCATGCTAAATTTTCTTCCGTTGCATCTTCGATATTGCTTGGATGAATTCCGATTGCTGCATAAATATAATCGTATTTCTCTGCCAATGCTACGCTATCCACGCAGCCGGCAAAGTCTGCACCTACGTTAATTACCCGCCTTATGTTCTGCTCCGGAAGAGAAGAAACAAGCTGTTCTCTGTCCTCTTTGAATTTCTCATCATCATAATGTGCATGTGTCTCAAAAATCATAAAAATCCTCTTTCTTTTTTTATAAATGCTGGTAATAAAATACCGCCAGCTGCGTCCGGTCTCTTAGGGACAGCTTTTCCAATATGCTGCTGATATAGTTGCGGACGGTTCCCTCACTTAAAAATAATGCTTCTGCAATTTCTTTATTGCAGCGTCCAAGTGCCACCTGGTGAATGATTTCCTGCTCTTTTTCACTGATATCATAGCTGGCATAGTCAAAGCTTTCCTTATTCTGCATCAGAACCGGAAGCTTATTCACAATTTCTCCACCAAAAACGCTCTGTCCGCTCATGACTGCATTTAACGACGGAACAATTGCTGCAAAATCCTGCTTCAGGCAATAGCCTTTCGCACCGATTCGTAACGCCTCCACAATATATTCATCATCAGAAAATGTGGTCAGAAACAGCACCCTTGCCGTCTTGTCTTCTGCAAGAATCTGCTCTGCCGCATCCAGCCCATTCATAGGCTTCATCTGGATATCCATTAATAAAATGTCCGGCTGAAGCTCTTCATACAATTTTACCGCTTCGCTTCCATCGGTGCCTGTTCCAACTACCTCCACTCCCTTGGCGCAGAGAATGGTCTGCAGGGAAAATACCACATCTTCGTCATCATCTATTATCAGGACTCTCATACTGCCTCCTCTTTCTTTCGAATTGATATAAATATTTTAAAACCTTTTTCGTAGTTTACATGAATGCTTCCGCCCAGCGACTCCACACGTTCCCGCATATTCGAAAGTCCCATGCCTCCGGCTGCACTCTTAAGGTCATCCTTTTCTTCCCGCATCTGCTCCGTTGCTTTTTTCTGCTTTTCCTCATCCGTACCATTGTCCTCGATGGTCATCTGATACAGTGCTGGATGTTCCCTGAGAACAATCTCAATCCGGTCACCGTTGCTGTATTTGACAATATTTGACATTGCTTCTTTTACGGCTGCGATAAAACAATATTTGACTTTTCGTGGAACATTCTGTGACATATCGTATTCTAAATCCAGATGATAATGCTGCTTCATTTCCCGGGTTGCCTCTAATAATGCCTGCTTTAAATCCACGGAATCATCATGCAGATCATGCACACTTTCCCGGATATTATTCATGGCAAGATTTAAGGTATCATTTACCTTTAAAAGCTGACCATGCAGCGGCTCTTCTTCATATACGGTGCTCAGTGCTCCCATCTGAAGAATTGCCCGGGACAGCATATGTCCCACGTTATCATGGATTTCTCTTGCAATCCGGTTCCGCTCTTTTAGCGTTGCCATATAGATTTCTGTATCCTGTTCCTCTAAAAGCTTGCGGTTCTTCTCCCGCATCACAAAGCTTAACTCCGTGCTGGTATCCCGGAGCCGAATCAGATTCCGCTTTAGCTCCGTTGCCTGTCTGGTGCAATAAGCCAATAGCACCGCTGCCAATGACAAAAAGAGCCAGATGGCTGTCATCCATGGCTGGTACACCGGCAGTGCATAAAAGAATAAAACTGCAAATCCCATACCCCACCACAGGCCAAACCAGAAGCTGTCAAAAAACACCAGCGGCAACAAAAAGGTAAATCCCGGCTCGATTAGGCACAATACTGCCATTGCTATCAGCAATGCGCCAATGACTTTCCGGTTTTCAATATAAAGAGTCAACGCTGCCACAATCAGACCAATGATGAAGATTACAACTCTGCGGTAGTCTCCCTCTAACTGGAAAATAAGGCAGCTGCACATGGCAAAAAGAAGTAACTTATCCAGTATTCTTAACATTTTTCTTCCCCTTCCTTAGGGTTCTACTGCATTTACTGTATCATTTTTCCTAAGATATGACAAATGTCATTTTATTTCCTGACAGAATGCACTTACCAGTCCTCCGGTCACTCTACTATACTACATTTATAAAACCGCTATTATTTATCTCTATCTACAGGAGGCATAACATGGATGCAATACAGATTTCACACTTGAAAAAATATTATTCCGATATAAAAGCAGTAGATGATATTTCTTTTTCTGTTAAAAAAGGAGATTTATTTGGACTGCTCGGTGTAAATGGTGCCGGAAAATCCACTACAATTCATATTCTTTGTACCTTACTGAAAGCAACTGCAGGAACTGTCAAAATATGTGATTACGATGCTTTAAAAGAAGCCGATGCCATCCGCAATAAAATTGGAGTTGTTTTTCAGAATAATACTTTAGATGATTATCTGACAGTAAAAGAAAATCTTTTGATGAGAGGCTTTCTATATGAAAAAGATTTAAAGACGGTTCAAAAAAATCTCTATGAGATTGCCGAAATTCTTAACATTCAAAATTTATTATCACGACCTTTTCGTAAATTATCCGGTGGTCAGAAACGACGCTGCGAAATTGCCCGGGCACTCATGAATACTCCTGAAATATTATTTCTAGATGAGCCTTCTACCGGGCTTGACCCGCAGACCAGAAAACTTATGTGGGACTGTCTGGAAAGTCTCCGGTTAAAGCGCCATATGACAATTTTTCTCACCACACACTATATGGAAGAAGCCTCTATGGCACAACAACTTTGCATTATGGATGCCGGAAAAATCATTGCTTCCGGCTCTCCATCCCAGTTAAAAAATAAATATGCTTCCGATACTTTAAAAATCTATACTGACAAAATTACACCATTGAACCGGGAATTGGCTGCTCTTTCACTGGCTTCTTATCGTCTCCCTAACGGAATTGCAATTCCCCTATCTACTACCAAAGATGCTTTGCATATCATGCCCCGGATAACCACTCCCTATGATGGCATTGAAATTATTCAAGGCAGTATGGATGATGCTTTTATTCAAATAACAGGAAAAAAACTGGAGGATTAACCTATGATACTAATTTCATTTATAAAACGTAATATCTTACTTTATTTCCGAGACCGAATCAGTGTATTCTTTTCTCTTCTTTCTACTCTTATTGTGTTAACCCTTATGATTGCATTTCTCGGACAGGGAAATATTGATTCCACAATTCAGGTTCTTGGAACCGGTCTGAAATACGAAGCTGTTCATGCATCTTCGCTCATCATTATCTGGACCATTGCCGGCATCCTGGTTGTCAATGCCGTAAGCATTTCCATGACTCTGGTGGGAACCATGGTAAGAGATGAGGAATCCGGTAAGATATCTGCATTTTTTGTTGCACCCGTAAAACGCGGATACTATGTTGCAGGTTATGTCATTGCTGCAATTATTGTCTCCTTTATCATGTGCCTGCTCACATTGATAATCGGAGTCATCTATCTTGGTATTGCTAATGGCTCCTTTATAGCTGCCCGTGATACTTTAGAAATTCTCTTTGCACTTCTTGCAATTATTTTTTCCTCTGCTTCCTTTGTCTTTTTATGCGCTTCTTTTATTCATACCAATAGTGCATTCAATGGTCTGACCACGCTTTTGGGTACTCTGATTGGATTTTTTGCTGCAATTTATGTTCCATACGGCAATATGCCCCAGACTCTTAAATATATCATCCGCTTTCTTCCAGCCTTTCAGGGGGCTTCCGCCATTCGTGAAATCTGGATGAATCAGGAATTGCAATGGTTTCATTGCCCCTCCGAAATAAAGACCGGATATGCGGATTATATGGGACTTACCATTTCTTTTGGAAATGCCACTCTTTCCCCTCATATGAAAATACTATATATGTTTATCTCAGGTCTTATCTTCCTTGGTCTTGCAACGGCTATTCTTTCAAGGAAAAGACAACAGGAACGTTAAGATATGACAAATGTCATTTTATTTCCTGACAGAATGCACTTATCTTCTGCAGCTCTTTTCCCTATACTTAAGTTATAGGCGATTGCGAGAAGAGAAAATTTCATAAAGAAGCTGGCTTGCCAATGTCTGGCAAAAGCGCTGGAGCGTTCATCGGAATACGGATACCTTATGAGGCTTGTTAGGGGCACTTGGAATTTCGCCCAATATCCGGCAACGCCGGTACAGGGATGTACCGGCGAGGCGCATATGAACATGGATGCGAATTTGCGCCGGTTGCCGAAAAAACTACTCATGTTTCGAAATTCTTAGTGCCCCTTTTCAAGCATCATGCAGTATTCAGTTTCGACGAACACTCCAGTGCTTTTGATGTAACACAGCAAAACAGTTTTTATAAATTTCTTTTCTCCTCTCGCAATCGCCTGCACAACCAATCAACCTAAAAAAGGAGGAAACCTATGAGTACCCCAGTTGTAAAAATAGAAAACCTGGTGAAACGCTATAAAGAGCTTGTAGCATTAGACCACTTTAACTTAGAGATTGAAGAAGGTGAGATTTTCGGTCTGCTCGGTCCAAACGGTTCCGGCAAGACTACAACCATCAACTGCCTTCTTTCCCTGCTTTCCTATGACAAAGGAAACATTGAAGTATTTGGAAAAAAGATGAACCCGGATAGTTATGACCTGAAGCGGCAAATCGGCGTTGTTATGCAGAACGTTGCCGTAGTGGATGAACTGACGGTATATGAAAACATTGATTATTTCTGTGGGCTTTATGTAAAAGATAAAGCACTCCGGAAACAGTATGTAGAGGAAGCCATTGCTTTTGTAGGCTTAGATGATTTCCGTAAATTCTTTCCGAAGAAATTATCCGGCGGACTTTTAAGGCGGTTAAATATTGCCTGCGGCATTGCCCATAAACCAAAGCTGATTATCATGGATGAGCCGACCGTTGCCGTTGACCCGCAGAGCCGGAATAAGATTCTTGAGGGAATCGTGGAGCTGAACCGGAACGGTGCCACCATCATTTACACGTCCCATTACATGGAAGAGGTGGAGCAGATTTGTTCCCGGATTGCCATTATGGACAAAGGAAAAAATCTTGCCATCGGCACGAAGGATGAATTAAAGCAGATGATTAAGAAGAGTGAAAGCATTTCCATTGATATCTTAGACCTGCCGGATGCAGCAATCGATGAAATCCATGCTTTAAAACATGTTTATGAAGTAACTTACGAAAATCACATGCTGACCGTTTTATGCAGCGGTGGAAGCCACAATCTCATTCATGTGCTGGATTATCTGCAGCAGCATGAGATTACCTTCGGAAAAGTGTATTCCGAGCTTCCGACCTTAAATGACGTATTCTTAGAGATTACCGGCAAAGAATTAAGAGACTAGGAGGAGAAAGATATGCTTCAAATCATGAAATATCATTTCCGGATTCTCCTTAGAAATAGGGAGCAGATGTTCTGGATACTGCTTTTTCCGATTCTGCTTGGCATTATGTTCAAGGTAGCATTTTCCAATATCAGCAGTTCCGAAATACAAAAGCCGGTTTCCATTGCTGTTGTAGAAGAAAATAATTCGGATGCATTAAAAAATATCAAGACCTTTTTAGAAAAAACGGAATTAAAAGATGGAGTTGCCCTCTTTGTTCCAACCTACTGCACAGAAGAAAAAGCCGTTTCCCTGTTAAAGGATCAGACAGTGGATGGTATTTTGTATACAGATGATTCTGCATCTGATACAGTCACACTTTCCCTTACGGTTTCTTCTTCCAGCTCTGATACCGTCCGCATGAATCAGAGTATTTTGCAGGCATTTGTAAAGCAGTACAATTCCTCGGTTTCTGCCATTGCGGATACTGCAAAAAATCACCCGGAGAACTTAGAAGCACTGCTTCAAAGTCTCTCTGAGCAGGTTACTTATACCAAAGAAGTTTCTTTAAACAAACATAATACCGATACTTATACACAGTACTTTTACAATCTGATGGCTATGGCATGCCTCTTTACCAGCCTTTCCGGACTGTATGTTTCCCTCAATAACCAGGGAAATCTCTCCGCCATTGGTGCAAGACGCAATGTCTCTCCGGTTCATAAAATGAAGGTCATTATAGCAGAGCTTTTTTCCAATGTGATATTCCAGTTTATCTGTAATCTGGTTTCCTTTGCATTTATTGTACTGGTGCTTAAGATTGATTTAACCTACCATCTCCCACTGGCAATCCTTACTGTATTTGTCGGCTGTCTGACCGGAACTGCCATGGGCTTTTTCGTAGGTGCCATCGGAGCCTTTTCCGAGGGAACGAAACAGGGAATTCTTGTCTCCGGCAGTCTGCTGCTTTGCTTCTTAAGCGGGCTTATGGTTGGAAATATGTGGATTATTGTCGAGAATACCTGCCCGGTTATCAACCGGATTTCACCGGCTGCCCTGATTTCCCGTGCCTTCTATACACTGGGCATTCAGGATAACCTAAACCAGTATTTCCAATGTATTCTGACACTGGTTGGCATTTCCGCTCTCTTCTGTTTGGGTGGATTCTTACTGACAAGGAGGAAAAGATATGCAAGTATTTAAAACTTTTCTGAAAATTGCAAAGAAGAAATTTCCTTCTGTGCTTTTATACTATATTATTTTTACCGTTATTGTAATTGCCATGAGTAAAATCGGAGCATCCGACCATGAAACTTCTTTTACTGCCACAAAGGCAGACATTTATATTATTGACGAGGATGACAGCACTGCAAGCCACGCTTTAAGTGATTATCTTTCCTCCATGCACAATCCGGTCACTTTAAAGGATACGGATACTATGACCTTACAGGATGCCCTTTATTATCAAAATGTTGACTATATTTTAACCATCCCGGAAGGTTTTGAAGAACAGCTTACTGATTCTGATGCCAGAGATTTCCTTCCGGTTTCCATGCGAAAGGACAACTCCAATGGCTATTTTGTAGACCAGCAGGTAACTGAGTATCTTTCCAGTGTCCGCTTATTTATGGCTGGTGGCTTCTCTCTTTCCGAAGCAGTAACAAAATCCAGTGAATCACTTTCCAAAGGAAACGATACTACGGTTCTTAAGCTTGAAGAAAAGGAAACGGATGGTGCACAGATTGGACTTACCTATTTCTTCCAGTATCTTCCTTATGTACTCATTAATATGCTGTTACTTGGTATGACTCCGATTCTGATGACCTTTAACCAGAAAGATTTAGGTGCAAGGATTTCCTGCTCCTCTCTTTCCTTAAAGTCCAGAAATGCGCAGATTACTTTAGGATGTATCGTATTCAGTCTCTTTGTATGGCTGCTCTTTATCCTGACTGCACTTTTTATCTACGGACCAGACACTCTGTTCTCGATAAACGGACTCCACTCTCTTTTAAACAGTGCCATGGTTCTGCTGTTTTCCATAGCACTTACGCTCCTTGTAAGTACTTTTGCACTCAAACAGCAGTCCCTCAGTATGATTGCAAATGTTGCCTCCCTGGGATTGAGTTTCCTCTCCGGAATCTTCGTTCCGCAATACCTTTTGGGAAAAGGTGTTCTTGCTGTGGCGCATTTTCTTCCAACCTACTGGTATATCCGCCTCAATTCCATGCTGGGCGGCATATCAGATGAAATACTTACCACCGCAAAATACTGGCGCTTTATCGGTATCCAGTTTGGCTTCTTCGTCGCAATATTCTGTATTTATCTGGTTTCCAGCAAATACCAGAAACGTAGCCGCAACGCATAATAGAACCCCCGGAAAAACCAATTTGCAATGGTTCTTCCGGGGGTTCTTTATATAGCTAATCTGAAAATCTTATAATTAGCAGATTTCTGCTCCTGCCGGCATATCCTTTTCCGGTGTCAGAAGTGCTAATTCTCCATTTTCATCCTCTGCGCAAAGTAACATTCCTTCAGATAATACACCTGCAAGTTTTGCCGGTTTTAAGTTTACTAATACCATAACTTTCTTGCCGACCATTTCTTCCGGTGTGTACTGTTTGCGGATACCGGATACAATCTGTTTTACCTGGCTTCCGATTCTTACCTGTGAACACAGTAATTTCTTGGATTTCTCTACTGCCTTACACTCGATGATTTCCCCAACCTGGAACTGCATTTTCATAAAGTCATCATAAGTGATTTCTTCCTTTGGCTCAATGTCGATGACAGCAGCATCTGCTTTTGCTTCTGTCTCAACTTCTTTGCCTAATGCTTTCTGCTCTGCTTCGAATTCTGCTTTCTGGGCAGCGCGGATTGCTTCTACCTTCGGCATTACTTCCTTCGGGTCTAATCTTGCGAAGAGAATCTCCGGTTTCTCCGTTACTTTATTATCATTTGGATAAAGTCCAAACTGATTCAGCTCATCAAATCCACGCAGTCCTGTATTCAGCTGCGCTGCGATTTTCTCTGCGGTCTCCGGTAGAAAGCTTGCTAAAAGGCTTGCGCCGATAGCGATGGACTCGGTCAGATTGTAAAGCACTTCGCTTAAGCGGTCTTTCTTTGCTTCATCCTTTGCCAGTACCCAAGGTGCTGTTTCATCAATATATTTGTTGCAGCGACGGAATACGTTAAATACTTCTGTAATCGCATCTGCCACACGAAGTCCGGACATCTTGTCTGCAATCTTATCTCTTGCGCCGGTTACGACTGCCTTCAAATCGTCATCTACTTCTTCTGTGACTCCGGTACTCTTTACGACACCGTCAAAATATTTATTACTCATGGAAATGGTACGACTTACCAGGTTTCCAAGGATGTTGGCAAGGTCGGAATTGAAACGCTCTACAACCAACTCCCAGGTAATGATTCCATCATTTTCAAATGGCATCTCATGCAATACGAAATAACGGGTTGCATCTACACCAAAGAGGTCTACCATATCATCAGCATAGATTACATTTCCCTTGGATTTACTCATTTTTTCGCCGCCCTGTAAGAGCCATGGATGTCCAAATACCTGCTTTGGCAGTGGCAGGTCTAATGCCATTAAGAAAATCGGCCAGTAAATGGTATGGAAACGGATGATGTCTTTTCCAATCAGATGTAAATCTGCCGGCCAGTTCTTTTTGAATAAATCGGAAGAATTGCCATCTGCATCATATCCGATCTTGGTAATGTAGTTGGTCAGTGCATCCAGCCATACATATACTACATGCTTTGGATCAAAGTCTACCGGAATTCCCCAGGAAAATGAGGTTCTGGATACACATAAATCCTGAAGTCCCGGAAGTAAAAAGTTGTTCATCATCTCATTCTTACGGGATACCGGCTGAATAAATTCCGGATGAGTGTTGATATGCTCGATTAAGCGGTCTGCATATTTGCTCATTTTAAAGAAGTATGCTTCTTCTTTTGCCGGCTGCACTTCACGGCCACAGTCCGGACATTTTCCATCTACTAACTGGGACTCCGTCCAGAAAGACTCACACGGAGTACAGTAAAGTCCCTCATAGGAACCCTTATAAATATCACCTTTATCATAAAGTTTCTTAAAAATCTTCTTAACCTGTGTCTCATGGTCTTCATCGGTAGTACGCACGAAATTATCATAAGAAGTATTCATCAAATCCCAGATTCTCTTTACTTCTCCGGCAACTTCGTCTACGAACTGCTTCGGTGTAATTCCTTTTTCCTCCGCCTTTAATTCAATCTTCTGTCCATGTTCATCGGTACCGGTCTGGAAATATACATCATAGCCTTCCAGTCTCTTGTATCTTGCGATTGCGTCTGCCAGTACAATCTCATAAGTGTTTCCAATGTGCGGTTTACCTGATGTGTAGGCAATCGCGGTGGTCATGTAAAACTTTCCTTTGCTGCTCATCTTCATTCTCCTTTTTATACTTTTGGTGCTCCTCAAGCGTTCCTGCGAGCCGCTTCGCTACTCGCGACCTGAGAAACTTCGTTTCACAGGTTTTCGCGGTGCTCCTCAAATGCTCGTGCAAGCACGGCATTTTCATCGCTACTCGCGAAAAAAATCCCGCCTTCTAATGAAAGAAGACGGGTGTTATCCGTGTTACCACTTCTATTTTACACATACCTTACAATATGTGCCTCATGAAGTATCCTGCAATACTTCCCGCTATAACAGGCGGTCCTGTCGAAGCTTTGTCTCTTAAGATTCAGCCCCGCCACTCCAAAGCCATCTTCCATCTATCGCCCTTGATTCCATCTCAGCTAAACCCTGCGGTTTATTGGAACTCTCTGTACAATTCCGATAAATGTACTCTCTTCTTCCTTGCGTTTATCATCTAGGTGTAAAACTAACACAATTTATTTGAAAAGTCAACCTTTGCAACCGGACCATCCGATATCCTTAAGCTTCACAAATTGCCTTTATCATCTGGTAAATCTCATCTTTATTTTTCTGCAATACTAATTCAAGTTCAGAATACAGAAGATTTTCTGCCAGATTAAAATAACGTCCATCTACTGTAGTTGTTTTCTTTCCCTGCTCCTGGCGCGTCTTTTTCCTCTGATAGATTAGCTTGATAATACAATTTGTTGGAATCTGCTACAAAATCCGGATTTACAATGTCCTTTATTTTGCATACTCCATTTGTTGATTTTACAATATATGCTCCAATTGGATACATTTTCTCACCTCTGACACCGCATATTTTCTCTTTTTATGATAAACTTTTCAGTCTGCGATTTCAAAGGCACTTTTTCACAATTTTAGAATTGCTATGGTTGTATATTTATTCCACATGGAAATACTGTACGCTTCCTGCCAGCTGGTCAGCAATCTCACGAAGCTGCTCTGCGCTCATGTATACCTGCTTAAAGGTATCTACAACCTCTTCCGTATCTTCGTAAGTCTTTTTCGTTCCGGATACACTGTCCTGCGCTATATTAGAAAGAGTCTCAACTGCCTGCAGAACCTCATTTCTCACATTTGCAAGATGCTCTGTGGTCTCTTTAATCTGCTGGATACTCTGCATGGAATTGGCTATCTGTGCCACAACCTCTTCCACTACCTTCTGGGTATCCTGCATGCTCTCGCTCTGGCTCACAATGATCTCCTGCATCTTCTGCATAATCTCTACAGCCTTCTGGGAATCCTCGCTTAACATCATGGCAGTCTCTTCTATCTCACTGCTGGACTGGTTGGACTGCTCGGATAATTTCTTAATCTGTTCTGCAACAACTGCAAATCCCCTGCCGCTTTCACCGGATCTGGCTGCCTCAATGGATGCATTCAGACTGAGTAAATCCGTTTCTTCTGCTATGGATGTAATAAATGCAGTTGCCTTATGAATCTGCTGCACAGAATCATTGGTACGGTTGGTCTGTTCCTGTACTTCGCCGATAATCCGCTCTACTTCGCTGTTGATATGCTGCAGGTTTGATAGTGTTTCTGCTGCTTTTTCACTGGATTGATGCATGAATTCCGCATTGCTGTTTAAGGCTTCTACCTCTGCGGAAGTCTCTGTAATATTTTCTCCCATCAGACGCATATGCTCAGAAGTACTCTTTGAATTTTCTGCCTGTTCGGCAGAATTCTCCACAATCCGGTTTACAGCGGAGCGTACCTTATTCATCGTTCCATTGGTATTATCTGCCGCTGTTCCAAGTAAAGAGGATGCCTCTAACAGCTTCTGGACATTCTGGTTAATTTCAAGAATCGTCCTCTGCATCGCATCACGCAGGGTAATCGTAACTCTGGAAAGGTCTCCGATTTCATCCTTACTCTTAAGCAGCTTATTATTCACCTGCACATTCAAATTGCCTGCTGCAATCTTCTCCACCGCTTTAATACTGGTTCTGATATTCCTGCTGATAGTGCTTGCCAGCTTCGTGCTGACAATCAGGCAGACCAGCATAATTGCTGCCACCGCTGCCACAATCGATCCTAGAAGCCGCATTATAACAGCATCTTTATCATGCTTATTGGTTCCTACGAATATCATTCCCACAATATCTGTATCGGAGCCATTCTGATATACCGGCATAAAATAACCATAATTTAAAGTTCCTTCTATAGATACTGCTTCACTAAAACATTCTTCTCCACCATTTAATACTTTTTCTACAATGACATCTCCTGCTTTGGATTTTAAGATTCGATTTCCATTCTCATCCATTGCCGAAGTCATGATTCGTTTATCTCCATAGAAAAAAGTTACATCCATTCCGGTATTATCTTTAATCCGGTCTACCAGATTCTCTGATTTGGAAATATTGTAACTTCCCTTCCAGATATCCCCATTGCTGGTCTCAAGATAATCTCCGGTATTCTGGTCATATGCTGCCAACGTTGCGGCAGCAGTTCCCTTTAATGCATCCTTTGTCTCATCCATCATGGAATTCTTCACCATGGTTACGGTAAATAGTATGGTGATAATTCCTAATATCAATACCGGTCCAATTGTAATTGCCAGAATTTTTTTCTTTAGATTCATTTGCTTCCCCCTACTCTACCACTTCAACCGTCTTAAAATACCAGTCTATTCCTCCGGTAATTGTCGCATCATCTAATGTTTTTCCTTCTTTTCCTACGGTTTCTCCGGTATTGGTCTCAATTACACCATCAAACACTCCATTTTCCCCGGAAAGAATCGCTGCCTTTGCCTCCTCTACTTTCTCCTCAGTTCCATCTGCGCAGAAATCAGCAAGCGACGTAAGTCCTACCAGGTTCTCATTCATTCCTCCATAATAATTGCTGCCATCCCAGGTTCCGTCGATAACACTCTGCACTGCTGATGTATAATAGGCACTCCAGTTCCAGATAACACTGCAAAGACAAGCCTCCGGTGCATTTTTACTCATATCAGAATTATAACCGATACTGTAAACGCCTTTTTCCTGTGCCAATGTCTGCGGATATTCTGTATCACAATGCTGTGCAATTACATCACAGCCCATGTTAAGAAGCATCTCTGCTGCCGCCTTCTCTCCGTCCGGGTCAAACCAGCTGTTTGTAACTTTTACATAGACCTTTGCATTCTGATTGACCGAATAAATTCCCATTGCAAATGCATCAATTCCGCCGGTTACCTCTGAATTAGTTGAATCCATCGCTGCCACATAACCGATTTTATTGGACTTTGTATTCATACCCGCTACGATTCCGCTCAAGTAACGTGCCTGATAAATTCTTCCAAAATAATTATTGAAATTCTTTCCATTACTCATATATCCGGTTCCATGAGAAAAATAAATATCCGGATATTCTTCTGCCATCTCTGCGGTGGTTTCCATATAACCCCAACTTGTAGTGAAAATAATATTACAGCCTTCGTCAATGCATTCCTGTATTGCTGCTCTGGTTGCATCTGCATCAGTATCCGAAATATTAATTTTACGCACAATCTGGTCATCGGAAAGATTTAAGTTCTGCTGCATTCCCTGAATACCAAGATCATGGGTATATGTATAACCACTTCCATCTGCCGGATCGGATAGATGAATGACACCTACCTTAATCTCATCCTTCGGTATCCCCCCGGTATCACCCGATGTGTTATCCGCCACTGCTTCTGTGCCTTCTTCTGTGCTGTCACTGCCTTCATTGGTAGCATAATCGTCTAACTGCGTGCTTTTCCCGCATCCGGAAAAAACCAAGCTGGCTATCACTAATAAAGCACCGGTCAGCTTTATCATTCGTTTCTTCATAAATTGCTGCACCTCCCTATACCTTTCTCTTCCCTATTGGTATACCATTTATTATATCTTATGTTTTTTCATAAAACAACCTACCCATTGGTATGATTTTCTCAAAACAAATGGGTAAGTTGTCCACTAATCTTCAAAGATATTCAGTTTTGCTCCACATTTTCCACAGAACTCTGTGTCCTCCGGCACAGTTGCGCCACACTGCGGGCACTGACGCGCTCCTTTAATCTTTAATACTTCCTCTTTCATATGGTCAATTGCTGCAAATGCCTCTGCAATTGCCTGCATCTGCTGTCCATATGCACCATCTGCTTCTTCCTTGTGGTCTTCATAATAAAGCTTTCCAATCTGTGCATACTGCTTTTCAATAAAATCCTCTTTTGCCTTGATGTCAAAGTTTAACTTTGCAGTTCCGGATAAATCTTTTGCCTTCTGTGTGACATCCTTTCCTGCAGTTACCAGTTTCTCTCCCATGCGGTCAAAAAAATCCATTGTGTATCCTCCTATTCTTACTATATTCCCCTGCGCGTCCGCACTTTACCTGATTATATACCTCTTGATATTGCTTTTCAATTGGGCGAATCTTAAAAAAGAATAAAGTTTTCTCGATGGTTTGTGGAATAAAAGAATGCTGGATTTCCACACTGTTTATCGAGTCCAAATGCGAAATAAGGGCTGCAAGGGGCACTAAGAATACCGAATGTCCGTGTTGTTCAGCAAAGTGCGGATGCATGATAAGGGCGGCAAGGGGCACTTGGAATTTCGGATAGCATCTGGCAACGGCGGCACA
>NZ_JAOQKI010000008.1:56105-74487 GCF_025567465.1 Roseburia amylophila | reverse complement strand
CCGAGGCGCAGATGAACATGGATGTGAATTTGCGCCGGTTGCCGAAACAGACTAATTTTATTCGAAATTCTTAGTGCCCCTTGCCGCCCTTATGTTGCATTCGGACTCACTGAACAGCACGGACATTACGCTTCTTTCACCCCCTAACGCTTTCCCCGGAAAACTTCATTCTTTTTTAAAGATTTTTCCAGATAAAATGTGCTATACTCTAGGTACGAATGCGAACCACAAGGAGATATCTATGAAGCAAAGATTTATTGCCCTGATTTGTATTGCCACCCTGGTCTTTTGCGGATGTGGTGGGAAGAAACAGTCTTCTGTACAGACGGATTCCGGCAGTGAACAGCCGGACGCTACAGAAGAATCAACAGAACAGTCCCGGAATGACCCGGTAACAATAACATTTAACTCCAAAACAGAGACTTATCATGCCGATGATTTATCTACTGTTTTATTATATACCTCCTATCAGAAACCAACGGTGACCATAGACGGTCATCCGAAGATTTCCAAAACCATTACACAATCTTTAAACGAAGAACTGGATGCTTTCCAGGATGCCCGATTAGAAAGTCTGCTTTCCGCAAGAATTTCTTTTGCTGAGTCACCGGATTCCTTTTCCGCCTATCACTTAGATGAGGATTTTTCCTGTACCAGACAGGACAGCCGGATTATCTCTTTTGAGAGTAGCAGAAAAGAATTTACCAGTGAGGAGACCCACAGTGCTGCTTATGGTGGGTTTAATTATGATCTGGAAAATGGTGAAACACTTACTCTTTCTGATATTGCTACAGATTCCAATGCCCTGATAAACAGTGCACTTTCTTTTATTAACCAGCAGCTTTTGTTACCGAACTACAGCAAAATCAGCCAGCTTGCCAAACATGACGGCTCCGATGTATCTTCGAACCTTTTAGAACATGTACTAAGGGATGGCAACTGGTATTTTACCAAAGGCGGTATTACCTTTATCGCCAATCATGGTGCTATTACACCGTCTTATTCCGATACACTTTTATTTTCCGTTCCTTATCAGCAGCTGAATGCTCTGAAGGCTGAATATCATTACACCGGTAATTTTCAGCTGAACGCTTTAATGGGGTCTGCTGTTTCTGCAGATATGGATGGAAACGGAGAAATGGATGCCGTCTACTATGACACCACTTACAACGAAGAAACGGGAATGCTTTCTTCTACCCTGACGGTAGATGGAACAGATTATTCTGAAATGCTTTATAATGGCAACTTTACACTGTCCCGCAGTGCTGCCTCCGATATAACAAATGAATATTATCTCATTGACCTTGATACAACAGATGAATATATCGAGCTTGCCATCCCGGATGATGGATTAAGAACAACCTATTTCTTCCGCTATGCCGGCTTTCATCTGGAATACCTAGGTTCCATTCCGGACCTGATAGACAGCTCCACCTTCCAGCTTAACAATGTACTTTCCCAGTTAGAAGAATCGGAAAATTAGTCAGCATCCTGCAGAATCTGCCACCGGCAGCTTCTTACAGACATTTTTGCTGCGCGCATAACACAATAAGAAGCCCGCAAAAACGGGCTTCTTATTTCTTATCAAATATATTATCTCATACAGATATAGACCATATATCCCGCATAGGAAAGCAGCATAATTGCTCCTTCAATGCGGTTTATTTTCTGCCTGCTCCAGGCAAACAGCAGTACCATTATGCTCATTGCAATTAAGATTACAATATCAATCACATTTTCCATGATAAAGGCGACCGGACTTATGGCAGCGGCAATACCAAGAACAAAAAGGATATTGAAAATATTAGAACCAATGACATTTCCCAAAGCCATATCTACTTCATTTTTACGGGCTGCCACAATAGAGGTTACCAGCTCCGGTAATGACGTTCCCATTGCTACTATCGTAAGCCCGATTAAATTCTGGCTCAACCCGAATGCTGCTGCAATAGCAGACGCACTGTCTACTACCATGTCGCCACCAAATGCAATGGCTGCTGCTCCACCTACAATGTATACAAGACAGAGCCATACCGGGATTGGCTTTGCACGTTCAATCTCATCTGCTTCTTCAGAAGCATCTGTTGTAATTCCTGCTGTTCTTGCCTTTAATGCAGAACGCACCATCCAGAACATGAAGAGAGCAAAGAAAATCAATAAAATCACACCATCTATTCTGCCAACGCTCATTCCAATGTAACCCAGCACTAAAAGCAGGGCTGCCATAAGCACAGAAAACGGAAATTCCTGCTTTAAGGTCCTTTTTCCTACTGCAAGTGGTGTAATTACGGCACAGAAACCACAAACCACCATCAGGTTAAAGATATTTGAGCCAACTACATTACTGACTGCCAGGGCATTGTTTCCGGAAATAGATGCTGCCACACTGACGGCACATTCCGGCAGGGATGTTCCCATTGCCACTATCGTAAGTCCGATAATCAACGATGGCACCTTTAATTTCTTTGCAATTCCCGAGCTTCCTTCTACAAAGAAATCTGCTCCTTTAATTAACAGTACAAAACCAACTACCAGTAATACATATGTCCAGATTGTTGTCATATTATATTCCTCCTTCTTTTAAAATGCCAAAATTCCAAGATGCTCCAGCAAAATCTTAAGTCCGATTAAGATAAGAATTATACCGCCAGCCAATTCCGCCTTCTTCTTATATCTGTTTCCAAAGAAGTTTCCTACATACACACCAATGACAGAAATCACAAAGGTCGTAATTCCGATGATGGAAACTGCCTCAACGATTGGCACCTGCAGAAATGCAAATGTGATTCCAACGGCAAGGGCATCAATGCTGGTTGCGATTGCCAGAATAAACATCTCTTTGAAATCCAGTGGCGGGTCCATTTTCCCGACTTCTACTGCTTCATCCTTTTCCCGGATTGCTTCCACTACCATTTTTCCACCGATAAATCCTAACAGGATAAATGCAATCCAGTGGTCAATGCTTGTAATATACTGTTCAAACTGGCTTCCCAGTACCCAGCCAATAAATGGCATCAGTGCCTGGAATCCTCCGAAGAATAAGCCAATTACAAGACATTGCTTTTTGTTTACCTTCCGCATGGAAAGTCCCTTACAAATAGACACTGCAAAAGCATCCATCGAAAGACCTACTCCCATCAGTAAGAGTGTAAAGAACATTACCATAAACACAATTTCCTCCGATAGTATATTTAAAATGAGACTGCATGTATGCAGTCATCCTGTGCTGCATACATGAGTCTCATTCATTAAGATTTGCCAGGCCTTCATCAGACCGAGGTTGTTGACAAATCACGTATTCACGCGAACTACTCCCTCACGGATTGTTATTCAAATATACGCCAAATGATAATTTATGTCAATTCTTTCCATTCTTGTTCTTCCTAAAATACAATTTCTATGGTGGTTCCCTCATCCAGCTCACTGTCTAAGTGAAGGGCAGCATTATGCTGTGCCACAATGTGCTTTACAATGGCAAGTCCAAGTCCTGTTCCGCCGGTGGATTTCGAACGGCTCTTATCTACCCGGTAAAACCGCTCAAATACACGTTCCTGGCATTCCTTTGGAATTCCGATTCCGGTATCCGCTACACTTAAGAACGGACGCTCATCCTTTGTTCCTACCGTTACTGTGACACTTCCGCCTGGCTTATTATAGCGGATGGCATTGCTGCAAAGATTATAAAAGACTTCATCCATCAGTCCCTTGTTTGCCATGGCCATGGTGCTTTCTCCCTGCAACGTCAGCCTGATTCCCTGCTTCTCTGCTGTCACCTGCATCATCTGCACACAGTTCTCTGCCAGTTTATAAAGGTCGATTCTTTCCATTTCCATCTGGTGGTCTGCTTCATCCAGTTCGGAAAGCTTTATAATATCATTAATCAGGCTTAACAGCCGGTTGGCATTGGAATGTATCTCATTAGAGAAACGGATGGTATCCTCTTTACCGGTCATTCCGTTTCCGATTAACTCCGCATAACCGGAAATTGCCGTCAGCGGTGTCTTTAATTCATGGGATACGTTCGCGGTAAATTCCTGGCGAAGCTGCGCATTATTGATAATATTGACGTGCTGCTCCTTAATAGTATTCACAAAAGGCCGGATTTCTTCATATACATTATTTTCATCCACCAGCATAATATTCGTTGCCAGCTTCTCGATAGGCTCTACCAGCTTCTTCGTCAGATAATGGGAAATTCCCATACAGACAAAGAGGATACAAAGTGCAATTACCAGTACAATCACTAAAGTATTTACCATAATACGGTTTACACTGACGGAATCCCTTCCGATTCGAAGCACATTTCCATTCTGTAAACGCTCCGCATAGTAAAAGGTATGGGTTCCGGAAGTGGCCGAGTAACGGATGGCTTCGCCTTCGCCTTTTTCCCTTGCTTCAATAATTTCCGGGCGTTCATTATGATTGTCCATCTCATCCTTATTTAACAGACTTTCATATAATACTTCCCCTTCTGCTCCAATCAATGTGATTCGAAGGTCATCATCGATGGGATTATACGGGTCTTTTTCTATTCCTGCTGCAAGGTCATCTATATTCAAAAGCTCTATCACATGGGCGTAGGCTTTCAAATCTCCAAATACCTGCTCTTTTAAAATATTATAATACACTAACATAGCAGACAGCGCTGTGACCACAATGGCAAGCGCTGCTATCATAATAAATCGTATATTTATTTTTTTCTTCATGAATGCTCCTACGGCTCCATCACATAGCCCACATTACGGACGGTTTTAATCTGTTGCCCGCCATCGCCAAGCTTATGCCGGAGCGTCTTTATGTGCATATCTACAGTACGGCTTTCTCCTTCGTATTCAAATCCCCAGACCTGATTCATCAGCTTGTCACGGGATAATACAATGCCCTGGTTTATCATAAGGTATTTTAATAGTTCAAATTCTTTAAAAGTAAGCTCACAGGTTTCTCCCTGAACGGTTACGCTGTGACGCTTATTATCAATCTCTATGCTTCCACAGGCTAATGTATCACCATCATCTTCCTTTTCGGTGCGGCGGAGTAATGCTTTCACTCTGGAAATCAGCTCCATAACGCCAAAAGGCTTACTGATATAATCATCAGCACCCATATCCAGTCCACGGACTTTATCAATCTCTGTGGTCTTTGCCGTTACCATAATCACAGGAGTCTTTTCTGTTGCCGGATTTTTCCGGACACGGCCTAAAATTTCCAGTCCATCCTCTCCCGGCAGCATAATATCTAACAGCATCAGGGATGGTGCCTGCTCTGACACTCTCTGGAAGAAATCTTTTCCGTTATCAAATTCCTCTACTTCAAAACCACTGTTTTTTAGTGCATAACGTTCGATTTCCCGTATGTTTATATCATCTTCTACGATATAAATAAGTGCCATTGCATTTTCCTCCCGGCTTTTTTATTTTTCCGGCAAAGCGTATTTTTCTGTATATTCTTTTATCTGCTCTGCAAATTTTCTGTTGTCTTCTTCATCCATATGTGCCGTCAGGTCATGCTCTTCTACCTCTTTATCCTGTTCCTGGATCAGGCAGACTGCAATATTGGAACAATGGTCGGATACACGCTCATAGTTGGTAACGATATCTGCCAGCACCAGTCCTAACTCGATAGAACATTTTCCTTTCCGGAGACGTTTGATATGTCGTTTCTTAATTGCTTTATTTAATTCATCAATAACCTGCTCTAACGGTTCTACGGTCTTAGCCAGTTCTTCATCATCGGCAGTGTATGCAGTCATGGTACGGCAGAGAATGTCTTCTACTGCTTTTCCAAATACATGCATTTCTTCCTCTGCTTTCTTAGAGAAAACCAGCTCCTTCTTTGTCATCTCGATAATGGAATCTACGATATTCGCTGCATGGTCCGAAATACGCTCAAAATCTGTAATACAATGTAACAGCGTAGATACATTCTGGCTGTCTGCATAAGTCAGATTCTGACTGCTTAATTTCGTCAGATAAGCCCTCAGCTTGTCCTCGTATTTATCTACAAGATTTTCCTTTGCAATAATGTCGTCCGCTACTTCCTGTGTATAATTCTCCAAAAGTCCGATTGCTTCTAAGAAGGAATCCTTGGAAAGGTTTGCCATCTCAATGGACATGCTGTGGCACTGCTCAATGGCAAAAGATGGTGTTGCAAGGAAACGGTCGTCTAATAACGGGAACTCCTGTACCTCTTTCTTGCTCTTTTCCTCTTCGGTAATCGGAAGTGTCAGATATGCCAACTTCTCCAGTCCCTTTGTAAACGGGAATAAAACTACAGTTGCAAATATATTAAAGATACTGTGAATCAGTGCAATTCCTGCTACACCAACTGTATCATTTGCAAACGGGAAATGAATAACTGCATTCAAAATACTATATAATGTCAGGAACAATACGGTACCAATAATATTAAAATACAGATGCACAAAAGCAGTACGCTTTGCATTCCGGTTTGCTCCAACAGAAGAAATCATAGCTGTAACACAGGTTCCGATATTCTGTCCTAAAATAATCGGAATAACTGAGCCATAAGTAAATGCTCCTGTTACAGACAGTGCCTGCAGTATACCTACAGATGCGGACGAGCTCTGAATCACCGCTGTCAGAAGTGCTCCTACCAGAATTCCTAAAATTGGATTATGGAACATAGTCAGTATATTGGTAAATTCAGGAACATCAGCCAACGGTTTTACTGCTCCGCTCATACTTTCCATTCCGGTCATCAATACTGCAAAGCCTAATAAAATCTCCCCTACATCAGCTTTCTTGCTTTTCTTTCCGGTCATCATTAAAACAATACCTATCATCGCAAGAACCGGTGTAAAAGAAGATGGTTTTAAGAGATTAATCCATACATTTCCACTATCTATTCCGGTCAGACTTAAGAGCCAGGATGTTACCGTTGTACCGATATTGGCACCCATGATAATACCAATTGCCTGGGAAAGTTTCATAATTCCGGAGTTTACAAAACCAACTACCATTACGGTAGTTGCTGAAGATGACTGAATAACAGCAGTTACTCCGGCTCCTAACAGCACTCCTTTGAGCGGATTGGAAGTTAATTTCTCCAGTATCCTCTCTAACTTGCCTCCTGATACTTTCTCCAGCCCAGCTCCCATAACATCCATTCCATACAGGAACAGGGCCAATCCTCCAATCAGTGTCAGTATTCCAAAAATATCCATTTTGTCCTCCTTATGCATCGTATATGCATAGACTTTTCAATTTTTTACATATTTTTCGTCTTACATATACACCATATACACTTTAGAGACTTTTTGCAAGGATATTTTATCAGTTTGTAAGAATTATGTATAAGCAGTGTAAAAAATGTACTTATTTTTTCTCTTTTGTCTAAGAATTTTTAGTCAATATGGCTTCCCGTAATGGAATAGATGACCCACTCCGCAATATTGGTAGCATGGTCGCCGATACGTTCAAAATATTTGGCTACCATAAGGATATCTGCTGCCTGCTCGCCATTTTCTGCGCTTTTATTGATCATCTGGATTAAATCCTGTTTTACTTTCATGAAAAGGTCATCCACAACATCATCCTGTGCGATTACTTTCTTTGCCAGCTCCATATCGCGTTTTACAAAGGCATCAATGCTCTTGATAACCATGTCTGTGGTTTCCTTTGCCATACCCTGAATCTCTTCCGGGCTGATGATATACGGTTCATCAGACATCAGCAGTGTCATCTCGGAAATATCACCGGCATGGTCGCCAATCCGCTCCATATCGGTAATCATTTTTAATGCTGCAGAAATCAGGCGCAAATCTCTTGCAACCGGCTGCTGCTGCAATAAAAGCTTCATGCATAAGGATTCAATATCACGCTCCTGATGGTCGATTTCCACATCATATGCCATTGCTTCTTTGGCTTTTTCCGTATCCTGGTTTACCAAAGCAGAAACTGCCATTTCAATGGCATGCTCTATCATGCTTCCCATCTGGATCAATTCATTGTTTAACTGTTCTAGCTGTCTGTCAAAACGATTACGCATTTAACCGAACCTCCCTGTAATATAATCTTCTGTCCGTTTGTCTGTTGGAACGGAGAATAATTTTTCGGTATCTCCACTCTCGATTATCTCTCCCAATAAGAAAAATACTGTTTTATCCGATACACGGGTTGCCTGCTGCATATTATGAGTTACCATAATAATGGTATAATCTTTTTTTAATTCGATTACCAGATCCTCAATTTTGGAAGTAGAAATCGGGTCCAGTGCCGAAGTCGGCTCATCCATCAGGATTACTTCCGGCTGTACTGCCAGCGCTCTTGCAATACAAAGTCTTTGCTGCTGTCCACCGGACATGCCCAGTGCACTCTTATTCAGACGGTCTTTTACTTCATCCCAGATAGCTGCCTGACGCAGAGATGTCTCCACGATTTCATTTAATTTGGCTTTGTTGTGGATACCGTGGGTTCTCGGACCATATGCAATGTTGTCATAGATGCTCATCGGAAATGGATTTGGCTTCTGGAATACCATTCCCACACGTTTTCTAAGCTGGCTGACATCCATGCCGCTGTATATATTTTCACCGTCTAACCTTACATCTCCGGTAATCTTACATCCCTCTACCAAATCATTCATTCTGTTTAATGTTTTTAAAAATGTAGACTTTCCACAACCGGATGGTCCGATAAATGCAGTTATCTCTTTTGCATTGATATCAAGATTCACATCTTTTAATGCGTGGAAATCTCCGTAATATAAGTCAAGTCCTTTGACAGAAAATTTTGCCTGCTCACTCATTTTACTTCTCCATCTCCTTTCGTGAATTTCCCGGCTATCAAAGTTGATACACCATTTATCAGTAATACAATGACCAGAAGGACTACGCCGGTTGCATAAGCTTCATTGGTATGTAAGCCCTCTCTGGAAAGTGAATACATATGAACGGCCAAAGTTCGTCCGGATGCCATCAGGTTCGGTGCAAGGTCTGCTACCGTTCCTGCAGTATAAATCAGTGCTGCGGTCTCTCCTACAATTCGCCCTACTGCCAGGATGATTCCGGATAAGATTCCCGGCATTGCAGATGGAAGAACGATACGGAATACCGTACGAAGTCTTCCTGCTCCCAATCCAAAACTTCCTTCCCGGTAGGTATCCGGCACACAGAGCAATGCTTCTTCCGTAGTTCGCATGATAACCGGCAATACCATAATGGCAAGAGTTGCCGCACCGGCTAACATGGAATAACCCCAGTGCAGATAAGTTACGAAAAATAACATACCAAACAGACCGTAAATAATAGAAGGGATACCCGTTAAGGTCTCTGCCGTAATTCTGACTACTTTAACCAGTTTACTTCCCTTCGGTGCATATTCCACCAGATAAACTGCGGCTCCGATTCCAAGCGGTACTGCAAAAAGCAGGGAAAACAGCGTCATTTCCAGTGTATTTATCATTGCTGGAAGCATGGATACGTTATCCGAATTATATTCCAGTGCGAAAAGACCTGGTTTTAAATATGGCACACCGTGAATCAATATGTACGCCACCAGATAAAGTAATACTGCTACTGTTATAATTGCCGCTGCTACTACCAGCAGAAATAAAAGGAAGGAACCCGGATGCTTTTTATAAGAATTCATTTTATCTTTGAATTTTGTCATTATTCTTTATCCGCCTTTCCTTTTACAATTGAAAATACCAGATTGATAATAAGGATAAATACAAACAGTACAACGCCGGTTGCAATCAATGCCTCACGGTGTAGGTCCGTTGCATAACCCATTTCAATTACGATATTTGTTGTCAGGGTACGTACACCCTTAAATATACTGTTCGGAATACGCGCCTGGTTACCTACTACCATCATAACCGCCATGGTCTCACCAATGGCACGGCCGATTCCTAAGATAACTGCTGCCATAATTCCCGATTTTGCTGCCGGAACCACAGTCTTAAAAACACTCCGCTCATGGGTTGCGCCAAGTGCCAGTGCTCCTTCATAATAATGCTCCGGTACTGCACGAATGGCAGCTTCCGATACACTGATTATGGTTGGAAGTATCATGATTCCAAGAAGGATCGATGCGGTAAATATACTGTTTCCGTTTCCTTTAAAATGTTCTCTTACAAATGGTACTATGACTACCAGACCAAAGAATCCATATACGATGGACGGGATTCCTGCTAACAGGTCTACCATCGGCTTTAAGAAGCTGTGAAGCTTCTTCGGGCAAAATCTTGCCATAAAGATTGCCATTAAGATCCCAATTGGTACTCCCACCACAATTGCTCCGGCGGTTACATAGATACTGCCTAAAATCATTGGGAAGATTCCATAGAGGTTATTTCCCGGTTTCCATTTTGTACCTAGCAGAAAGTCCGGCAATCCGATTTCTTTGATTGCCGGTATTCCATTTGCAAAAAGGAAAACGCAGATTAAGGCAACAGCCAGTATGGAGAAACTGGCTGTGAGTAAGAATACTATTTTCATTGCTTTTTCTTTGAAATTATTCATACTGTTCTTACCTTATCCTACTTGCAGATTTATTTTGCAACTTCATCCCAGGTTGTTACTGCACCTGTGAAGATATCCTTTACATTATCTGAACTCATCTCATCCATTGGATTGCTGTTGTTTACTACTACTGCGATACCATCCATTGCGATTACCTGTGCGGTAAGTCCGCCTTCTGTTTCGCTGTCTTTTAATTCTCTGGAAGCCATTCCGATATCGCAGGTTCCTTCCATTGCTGCTGTCATACCTGTTGTAGAATCAGATTCCTGAAGTTCGATTTCTGCATCTTTGTTGATTGCTTTGTATGCTTCAATTAATTTCTGCATTACTGGTGTTACGGAAGAAGAACCGGCTACTACGATTTTTCCGGTAGAACCATCCGATGTAAATGCTCCGTTGCTTCCCTGTGAAATATAACCATTGTCTTCGATTACTTTCTGTCCTTCATCACTCATGATGTAGTTGATGAAATCTGCTGCAAGTCCTGTTGCATCACCTTTCGTTGCGATGTTAAATGGTCTTGCGATTTTGTATGTACCGGCTTTGATGTTTTCTGCAGTTGCTTCTGCTCCGTCAATCTTTAATGCCTTTACGGTATCATTTAAAGAACCAAGTGATACATAACCGATTGCATATTCATCACCAGCTACTGATGTAAGCATTACTTCTGTACTGTTTGTGATATTTGCTTCCTCTGTTGTGTTATCAATTTTATTTCCATCGGCATCTTTCTCTTCGATACCAAACAGCTCGATAAATGCTCCTCTTGTTCCGGAACCATCTTCTCTGGACTGTACGTTAATCATTTCACTGTTATCAAAATCTGATGTATCTGCTGCATCACTGCTGCTGTCTGCCTCTGTTGTTGTGCCTGTCTTCTGGCTGTCATCTGATGCGGTTTCTTTGCTTCCACATCCTGTTAATGCGCTGATTGCTAATGCTCCTACCAGCATTACGGATAATAATTTCTTTTTCATTTTCTTTCCTCCAAAATGATTTATTTTTTCTTTTCTCGTCTTCGTGACAATTGTTATCATAACGGGGGAACGTAAAATACAAAGCTATGGTTTTGTAAATTGTATGTAAAAAAGCAGGTATATCAAAACTATGATATGCCTGCTTTCAATATTTTAATGTAGTTCTTCTTTATTTATCATACATTTCTAAAATTTCCAGTGCATTTTCTTCTTTTACGCCTAATTCTTCCTTTAATAATTCCACTATCTCATCTTTGGATTTTTCAAATCGGCGACCAAGACGTATGATTTCCTCTGCTTTTCCTTCTGCTTCGCCCTGTTTCCGAATCCGCTCTTCTCTCTCAAAACTCTTCATATATGCAAGACCTACCTCTCCATCCCGCTTAACTGCTGTCACCATCTGATGTAACTTTTTCAGACTCTCGGTGGAAGCATTCTCTATGGATGAATGCTCCATGTAATGCAGTAGCTGTTTTAATTCCTCCGGTGGATTTCCTTCCCTTCCTCTTGTATACAGGAATATCGTCTGTGCGCCATCCTCATACTCTAATTCCGGCACCTCAATACAGCGATTCTTGATAGTATACACCATACGATTCAGTCCAAAAGGGTCATAGGTTGTAATAAAAATTACGATGACATTCCGAAGGCTCCCATAGGTATCCCCTGCAGTCAGATTACCTGCATCAATCTTTGCATGGTAAAAACGGACTCTTCGGGGCAGTGATACAATCTCTTCTTTCCCGTCATTCTGGTCTGGTTCTATATCAAAGATTTCTCCGTTCTCCTCATCCAGATATACATCCAGACGAATGCCGTGGGTTTCTGTATTCTCTCCACAAAAAAATCGCTGCGGCACTACTGTAAGCTTTCCTATCTGCCGGTGCAGAATACACTCCAAAATGTATCTCGCCGACTGTTCTCCGTATATTTTGTGGCTGGTCAGGCTGTTTACCAGAAAGTCATCCACCAGATTCAGTTCCTCTAAAGTTTTCATGTTTCCTCCTTTTCCCATAATGCAAAGAAAAGCAGGATAGCATATCCCATTTTTGATTCTGAAATTCCACCTATTCAATGCACTATGCGTTCATTAATTGTAATTAGAATTTAAAAGCATAGAATTCATTGAATTGATACTAGAAATTTAGATTGGCTTTCGCCATTCGAAAATCAGAATATATGCTTTGTGTTGATTGTAACAAATGCCCTTAAAGAAAACAAGTAAAACATTTATAAAATTATGCCATAAGAAAAAAGCAGATAACTGCTTTCGCAATTACCTGCTTTCTTCTTATTCTTATTGATTTCTGATTTTAATTACTCTGTTGCTACATCTAATAATGCTTCATCAAGCTCTGTCATGCTTCCATCAGAAATGCTGTATACGTTATCTTCTCCAATCACTTCTACAACAACTTCCTGTGGATCATTGTATGTGATACTGTCTAATCTTGCACTCATAAGATCATACATCATCTGATACATCTGCTCATACATTTCATCCTCTGTTGGATAAGTATCTGCATCAAAGGAATTTGCCCACTCTGTGAACTCTGTCATAAGTTCTTCCTGGATTCCGTTGAAAAGACCTGTCATCTGCTCAATTTCAACAGTTACATAATATCCGTCTTTGTCATCCATCTTCTCAGCATCTTTTACAGTGTATTTTGCTTTTGCATATACATCTTTAAAAAGCTGACGATAGCTGTTGCTTAACTCATCGGATAAGTTGAACTGATCCATCTCTGTCATCATAGCGTCGATGTTAGATTCGTAATCAGATTCTGCCTGCTCTTTGCTACGGCCGGTCATTTTCATGTACTGCTCTGTCTCTCCTTTTGTTAAAAGATCCAGACAGGACTCTACATAAGCTGCTGCATCAAATTTTCCACAGCCAGCCAGGTTTACTACCATCATTACGGCAACTAAACCAGTTACTAATGCTTTCTTCAATGTTTTCATGATAATTTCTCCCTTACATTCATTATTCTTTAGCGCATTAACGCAGTTACAAAGAGTAATATACCATACCTTATTCTATTTCGCAACCGATTTTACTTTTTTACCCGGTGCCCAAGATGTCCCATTTTTCACAGTCCTTACAATCTTGGTTTATTTTTTACCCAAACTGCCTTATGGATTTTACCTGTCATTTTTAGAATATCACTTGTGCTTATGCAAAAGATAAAACTTTTATGGAGGTTATTTATGAAAAAGAAATTTGTAAGTACTATATTAATTATCAGTATTCTCTCAACCGGTTTACTCAGTGGCTGTGGAAAAAGCGCATCGGCTGAATCCGTAGACCTTACTTCCGTATCCTTGGATACGATTAAAGAGAAAGCCAAAGAAGAAGGAACCATTTCTTCTGTCGGAATGCCGGATGACTGGGCAGACTGGAAAGACAGTTGGGAAAGCATTTCCAATACTTACGGTCTGGTACATGACGATACCGACATGAGTTCTTCCGAAGAATTATCCTTATTTGAAAGTGAAAAGGATTCTCCTACCAAAGATATCGGTGACGTAGGTCAGGCTTTTGGACCGACTGCTATTGAAATGGATGTGGTACAGCCTTATAAAGCTTCTACCTGGGATTCCATTCCGGACTGGGCAAAGGACCCGGATGGTAAATGGACGATTTCCTATCTTGGAACCATGGGTGCTCTGGTAAATACCAACAATGTTTCCGAACCGATTACTTCCTGGGAAGACCTGAAAAACAGTGATGCCAAAATCACTTTAGGCGATGTATTAAGAGGTGCCAGCTCCCAGATGGCAGTTTTATCCTGCGCCTATGCCATGGGCGGTGATGCTGAAAATCTTGACCCTGCTTTTGACTACTTCAAAGAATTAGCCAGCGAAGGACGTATCGATGTGGGTGATGGCAGTGTGGAACGATTAAACCGTGGTGAAATCGATGTTTTAGTAACCTGGGATTATCTTACTTTACAGTACCGCGATATTGTAGCTGCCAATAACCCGGACCTCAACATGGAATGCCATGTTATGCAGGATGGCGCTGTTCAGTCCGGCTATTGTCTGGTTATCAATAAATATGCACCACATCCTTACTCCGCAGCTTTAACCGTTGAATATCTCTTAAGTGATGAAGGTCAGATTGAGCGTGCCAAAGGCTATGCAAGACCAATCCGTGATGATGTGGTTCTTCCGGACGACTTAAAAGCAAAAATGATTTCTGATGATGAATATACCAACACTATCCCTTTGACCGATAACGATACTGTTACCAAGGCATGTTCTGAAATTGCAAACCGCTGGGAAGAAGAAATCATTCCTCTGATTGGCGAGTAGAAGTTGGTGGCAGCATGAAAAATTTCAAAAAAAACTGGCGGAAAATGGGCTTCTTTATGCCCTTTTTCCTTTTAATTATCTTCTTTTTATTTGTTCCGTTCTTCCAGATGTTAGCCAAAAGCTTTTCCACCGGAAGCGGACAACTCGGTTTTTCCTGGTATGTCGAAATCTTTACCAAAACCAGTTATCTGGTTGCCATTAAGAACAGTATCTGGATTGCCATCTGTTCCACCATTCTTGGAACCGTGATTGATTTCCTGCTTGCGTTGTCTTTAACCAATGCCGGAAAAAGAAACCGCCGCTGGTATCAGTCCCTTTTAAATCTGACATCCACCTTTGCCGGACTTCCATTGACCTTAGCCTTTGTTACGCTGCTTGGAACCGCCGGCGTATTTGTTTTAATCGGAAAAAATGCCGGTATTTCCTGGCTTGCCAATTATAATCTCTATTCCTTAAAGGGAATGTTTATCATTTTCCTTTACTTTCAGATTCCTATGGGAACGTTGCTGCTACTGCCTGCTTTCCACGAAATCCGCAAGGAATGGAAGGAAGCGGCTCTGCTTATGAATTGCAGTACTTTCCGCTTCTGGCGTAAAATCGGCATTCCGATTATGATGCCATCTGTTATGGGAACTGTTAATATGCTTTTTGCCAATGCATTAATTGCTTATACTACCCCATATTTACTGGTCAACAACGGTGTTCCGCTGTTACCGATTAAGATTACCGATATGTTTGTAGGTGACGTGCGCCAGCGTCCGGAGCTGGGCAGTGCTTTATCCATTGTGATGCTGCTTATTATGCTGCTGGTTCTTACCTGCACCAATCTGGTGAAAAAACTCTTTCAGAAAGGAAGGAAATAAATGAAGAAAAATCGTATGCTCGGAGTTATCTGGCAGGTTATTGTTGCCATATTTTTACTCCTTCCTCTGACTGTATCTTTTATCTATTCCTTTGCAGGAAGATGGACTTCTATCCTGCCACAGAATCTTACTTTCCGGTTTTATCTGGATAAATTTAAGGACAGCACTTTTTTCCTTGGTATCCTGCGGGGCATTTTCATCTCTGCCCTCCCGGTTATTTTGGTCAATATCATTATTTTACTTACGCTTTTTGCCGTTATCGTATATTTTCCAAAAATGGAAAAATACATTCAGGTCTGTTGTATTATTCCGACTACCATCAACGGTATTATTTTAGCAACTTCGATTTTGTCCACCTATGCAGGAAGCGGCACCATATTTTCCAACCGGATTATTATGCTGATGTTTACCTACTGTATTTTCTGCCTTCCCCTGACTTATCAGGGCATCCGCAACAGTCTGTATGCAGTAAATACCAAAACGCTTTTGGAGGCGGCTTCCATTCTTGGTGCCAACAAATTTTACGGATTCTTAAAAATTATTGTTCCGACCGTCCTTCCGGGACTGATGAACACTGCACTTATCAGCTTTTCCGCCCTGTTCGGAGATTTTGCAATCATCAAGATTATTGCTTCCTCCCAATACGAAACGGTGCAGACTTACCTCTATAAGAACCGGAATACCGATTTGCAGTCGTTTAGTGCCGGAGTCGTAATTTTACTGGTTTTAACCATGATTATCAATCTGACCGTTCACAAATGTGCAGCCAGAAATACCCCTCAGGGAAATAAGGAGAATCGAATCAAATGAGTTACATGGAGATTTCAAATATAGAAAAAGCTTTTGATAAAAATGAAGTACTGAAAGGTATTTCACTGAATATAGAACAGGGAGAATTTGTAAGCCTGCTTGGACCGTCCGGATGCGGAAAATCTACACTGCTCCGCTGTCTGTCCGGTCTTGAGACCATTGACAAAGGCACCTTTGTTCTGGATAGAAATGATGTTACGGAAACACCTGCTCAGAACCGGAATATCGGTATGGTTTTCCAGCAGTATTCACTTTTCCCGAATATGACTGTGGAAGAGAATTTATCTTTCCCGCTCACAATCCAGAAAATGCCAAAGGCTGACCAGAAAGCCAAAATAGATGATGTCCTGAATATCGTTGGTCTGACCGATAAGAAGAAAGCCTATCCAGGTAATCTCTCCGGTGGTCAGCAGCAGCGTGTTGCTTTAGCCAGAGCAATCATTTCCCGCCCGAAGGTTCTGCTTCTGGATGAGCCTTTAAGCGCAATTGATGCCAAACTTCGTAAGAATCTGCAGATTGAAATCCGGCGCATCCAGCAGGAGCTTAACATCACTACGATTTTTGTTACGCACGACCAGGATGAAGCCATGAGTATGTCTGACCGCATCTGTCTTCTGAATGATGGCAGAATCGAGCAGGTCAGCAGCCCGATTGAACTGTATACAAAGCCAAAGACCCGCTTTGCCGCAAGTTTTATCGGTCATTATAATGTTTTATCCCCGGAGGAATTCTTACAGGCATTCCAGATGGCCGCTCCTGACAATAAAATGACTGCCATCCGTCCGGAAACCATTCAGATTTCCACGGAAAAGCCGGAAGGAAATGACTCCATGCATACCCTTTCCGGAAAAATCATAAATAACCGTTCTGTTGGAAATACTTTACACTATCATATTGATGTAAATGGAATTACTTTTAAAGTAGATACGCTTTTCAGAAGTTTTGCTTTATATAAAGATGAACAGCAGGTCTGGCTTTCTTTAGAAAAACGGAACTGTCTGCCACTTGAAGATTAAGGAGGATAATTACTATGAAAGCCTGTGATAAAATGTTTTCCGAAGAAGGTTCCTGGTTTAAAGGAAACCTTCATTCCCACACCGTAAATTCTGATGGCCGTCTGACACCTGCGCAGTCGGCTTCCTATTACAGAGAGCATGGATATTCCTTCCTCTGTCTCTCTGAACATGATTATTATACCGATCTCAGAGAAGAATTAGACCGTGATGACTTTATTATTCTTCCGGGACTTGAAGCAAGCACCTATCTCATTACATCCGACGATTTTTCAGATGTTTTCGATGCGGAAACCTTAAACCGTGGTTACTGTGATATGACTTTTCAGGAACTTATGGCATTCCGGAATAAAAACTTCCACTTCTGTCTTAAGAAAGCCCATCACATCCATGGTATTCTTGGCACAAAGGAAATGCAGAAAACTGCCGATGCAGATGCTTTTACCACAAACCAGCTTTATCCGATCCGCGTCTATCTAAATCAATGGAACGGAATAGCGGCTGCACAGACCTTATCTGATAATTTAAAGAAAAAAGGCTGTTTTACCACCTATAATCACCCTGTCTGGTCCCGTGTGGATATCGAAGATGTAAACGGACTGCAGGGCATCTGGGCAATTGAATGTTACAACTATGATACCGTCAATGAATGTGCTGAAGGGGAAGATACCGTATTCTTCGATACCATGCTTCGTCACGGAACCGACATCTCCTGCTTTGCCTCCGATGACAATCATAACGGTGGAACTTTCCAGGATAGTTTTGGTGGATTTGTAATGGTAAAATCCGAGAAACTTGACCACGAAAGCATTGTAGCAAATCTGCTGAAAGGAAATTACTATTCCTCTAATGGAGCAGTCATTACACAATGGGGCTTCCGGAATGGTGAAATCTATGTGGATTGTGAAAATGCAGAACGGG
>NZ_JAOQKI010000008.1:0-55838 GCF_025567465.1 Roseburia amylophila | reverse complement strand
CCTTTTGTATACGCTGTGTACCTGCCGGTTTCAGGACTAATCCTGAACGTAAGGCATAATTGCGATATGACGTGCTCTCTTGATAGCAACTGTCAAAGCTCTCTGATGTTTTGCACAGTTTCCTGTGATTCTTCTTGGAAGAATTTTTCCTCTCTCAGAGATATATCTTTTTAACTTATTTACATCTTTATAATCGATGGTGTTGTCTTTTCCACAGAAAACACAAACTTTCTTTCTTCTGTGCATTCCGCCTCTTCTTCTCATTGGCGCACCATCTCTGTCTGTCTTATTGAAAGCCATGGCTATTACCTCCTATTGATTTAGTTAAATGGTAATTCCTCATCAATTCCGTCAGGGATATTCATAAATCCATCGCCTGCACTGCTTGGTGAAGGTCTGTCAGCCGGTGCAAAACCGCCTGCATTGTCGGATGCTGATTTACTCTCAGCAAATTCCTGCTCTTCTATTATGACATCAGTGGTATATACTTTCTGACCGTCTTTGTTGGTGTAACTTCCGGTCTGGATACGACCTGTTACAAGTACCTTAATTCCTTTATGGAAATATTTCTCAGCAAACTCTCCTGCTCTTCCAAATGCTACGCAGTTGATAAAATCAGCGGTCTGCCCATCATTCCCTTCACGTCTGCCTCTGCGGTCTACAGCCAGTGAATATCTTGCGATTGCCATCTGGTTATCTCCGCTGGAGTAACGAACCTCCGGGTCTCTTGTTAAACGTCCCATAAGTATAACTTTATTCATACCACTTTCTCCTTCTCTTCTATTTATGCCTCGTCTTTTCTAACGCATAAGAAACGAAGTACGTTGTCCATAATACGAACATTCTGCTCTACTTCTGCCGGAACAGATGATTCTGCCTCGAACTGGATGAAATAGTAGAAGCCGTCGCTCATTTTCTGAATGTCGTAAGCTAATTTCTTCTTACCCCACTCTTCTACTTCTGTTACAGTTCCACCTGCACGAGTGATATACTCTTTTGCTCTCTCAACTGTAGCAGTTCTGACATCGTCTTCGATCTTGGCATTCACAACAAGTGCTAATTCATATTTGTTCATGCTAGATTTACCTCCTTTTGGTCTCTGGCCTCCTGTCTATGCAGGAAGCAAGGAATTTTTACATATCACGAGCCTATATGATAGCATAATCTGACCTGTTTCGCAAGTGTTTTTCTTATTATTCTTACGATTCTGTTTCATTTTTTTGCTCATTTTTCTTTCGAAGCCCTTTGGTATTCTTCTCCACCAGTTTTCTGGCAATCATAATCTGATGGTCACAACCCATGCATTTCAACCGGAAATCCGCTCCTACCCGAAGAATTTCCCACTCCTGGCTTCCACAGGGATGCTGTTTTTTTAATTTTACAATATCGCCTACTTCGTATTGATAATTATTCATGTCGTCCCTTTCTTCTATGATTATCTTCTATTATTATCAGGTAATTTCTTCTGCCTCTTTCAGACCTCTGACAATACGGCTCCGATGCTGCCCTGTATCAGTAAGTCTGCCCGGCTGTCCAATGGCGTGGTGGACTTATTAATCAGCACCAGCTTATTGCCCCGGTAATAATCGATAAGTCCTGCTGCGGGATATACTGCCAGTGAAGTGCCGCCGATGATGAGCATATCTGCATGGCTGATATAATACACTGCATCCTCTAAGGTCTGCTGGTCTAAGCCTTCCTCATATAAAACCACATCCGGCTTGATGCTGCCGCCGCATTCATCACAGGTTGGAATTCCACTACTCTTTAAAATGTACTCTGCATCAAATAGCTTTCCGCAGCTCTGGCAGTAGTTCCGGTGGACACTGCCATGAAGCTCTAATACCTTTTTGCTGCCGGCCGCCTGATGCAGTCCATCGATATTCTGCGTCACAACCGCCTTTAACTTACCTGCTGCCTCAAGCTCTGCTAGTTTCTTATGTGCTGCATTAGGCTTTGCATCCAGGCACAGCATTTTATCCCGGTAGAATCGGTAAAATTCTTCTTTTTTACGCATATAAAAGCTGTGGCTTAAGATGGTTTCCGGCGGATAATCGTATTTCTGGTTATAAAGTCCGTCCACACTCCGGAAATCCGGAATGCCGCTCTCCGTAGATACACCTGCACCTCCAAAGAATACTATATTATCTGAGTCCATGACCCATTGCTTCAATGTCTCGATACCATCCATTCTGCTGCCTCCTGTTCCATTAAAAGTAGTCTTTCTCTTTTATTCCGCTTCGCTTTCTGTGCCTGCATTCTCCTCTGCCGGTGCCACGTCACCGTTTGGAACTGCCTCTGTCTGTACCGCATGTACCAAGAAACGGTAATCATAGCCTGCCTTGTTGCAGGTCATCAATGTAATTACTTTATCCTCTGGTGTTACTTCTACGCCGGTATCATACGCTGACTGCGCCTTTACACCATCTAAGAATTCCTGAAACTGCTCATCGGATGCAAACTGGGTATAGAAATCCACTTCATTATCCACTCTTGCCAGATAACAGGAAAAAATATCATAACGGTAGGTATAATCCGGTGTATAAATATAAAAATACGGATTTTCTTTATAAAATTCCTCATCCTTATAGTCATTTAATTTACCAAACATGGTCTTGTCCTTCATATTATGACCATAGATGAAGGTATTCTGGTCAGAAAAATCAGCATGATTGTTGGCATCCATGAAAATACTTGCCGCTGTTACAGCCTGTCCCTCAAAGGTATGCTTCAGATAATATTCATTATCCTCTCCCTGCATAATCGGATAGCTGATATTAATATTTTCAAACCGGATCCAGCCGATGCAGTCCGGGTTCAGCTCCTTTAATCCGGAAAAATCTACAGTAAATTCTCCGTTTTCTTCCGTACTGATTTCATCCTTTGGCTGCTCACTGACATATTTCTGCAGTCCCTTATATTCATGGCTTCCTTTCCAGTAAGTAATTCCATACAGAATCAATCTTACTGCCGCATACAAAAATACTGCCAGTGCCAGCAGAAATAAAATCCGAAACAGTATATTCTGCTGTTTTTTCTTCTTTCGCTCATTTTTAATCTTTCCTGTCATTGTCACACCCCCAATTTTTCTCTATTTGCTGCAATAGACCTACAGAATCTGCCACTGGCAGCTTCTTACGGATGCGTTGGTAACTGCGAGCAACTCGCGTAAAAAAGAATGTGCCTTGGCACATTCTCGCGCCTGCGGCGGTCGCTTGCGACATCTACCTTATACGCCGCAGTGCGCATCCCCGCGGAGCGGTTTTTACTTTACAGGAAAGCAATTTCCTGTAAAGTAAAAAACCACCGCCCATAAGACAGTGGTTAAAGAGTTGCGGGAACAGGATTTGAACCTGTGACCTTCGGGTTATGAGCCCGACGAGCTTCCAGACTGCTCCATCCCGCGCTATTTATTTGCAAAAGCTATTATAGTCCTTCCTTCTGCAAATGTCAAATTTCTATGTCCCTGCCTTACATAATATACAGTTACAAGCACTTTTATTCCTGATTTTTGAAGAATTGTATCTTCATCATCTGAAGTCCTGTACAGTCCTCGTCAACCCAGAAAAAGTGTAGCACACTATTTATGGAAAGTCTACACCCGTCCCGCCAAAAAGATACTTGCCGCAATTCCTGCCAGCGTAGCAAACAATGCCCCCGGAAGCGTAAAGCCGGTCTTTCGTACTTTTACCGACATAAAATAAATTGACATGGTATAAAAAATGGTCTCGGTGCAGCTTAACATGACAGAGGCTGCCATTCCCACGAAGGAATCACACCCGGCTTCCTTGTATAAATCCACCAGCAGTCCGGTTGCCGCCGAGGAGGAAAACATTTTGACAATGGCAATGGGGATAAGTTCGGAAGGGATTCCGATATGTTTCGTCCAGCCCATGCAGGTAGTAGAAATGAAGTCCAACAGCCCGGAAGCTCTTAGGATCCCGACTGCTACCATAAGCCCCACCAGCGTTGGCAGGATTCCAACTACTGTCTGTATGCCTTCTTTTGCGCCCTTTAAAAAATCGTCATATACATTTTTCTTCATCAGAATGCCGAATCCTACGATGTAAAAGACCAGTATCGGAATCAGGGCATCTGACAGGAACATAAGAAAGCGCATCCTCATTCTCCTGCTAAGAGCTTCTTTTTCATTCTATGCAGACATGAGAACTATCATGCCTCTTTTTACTGCTTCCGCAGGCGCAGCCCCACGCCCTTGCGGGTTTCGATGTAATCCCTGCCGCTTAATTCCCGCAGTTTCCGTCGTAAGTTGCTGGCATGGACTTTGATGGAATTTTCTACACAGTCCGGTGTATCTTCTGCAATTTCATCTAACAGCGTGGTCTTTGTCACTGTCCGTCCGTTCCGCTGTATCAGGCATTTTAAAATAGCAGCTTCTGTTCTGGTAAGCTTCGTAGTCTGCCCGCCAATGGTCGCCAGCCGCTTCTCGATATCCAGCTTTATCTCTTCGTAATAGAAAAATCTTACTTTCTCTTTTTCTGCCGGAATCTTACTCAGACGTACTTCCACGCGGATGCGGAATTCCTGTATATCAAAGGGCTTTCTGATATAATCGTCTGCCCTTTCTATGCATTTTTTACACCGTTCAAAAACAGAGCCGGTTTTCTCCGGCCGAATCAATAGCAGCGGCTTTGCCTGCACCAGGGCGAGGAAGGTATTCTCCCATATTGCTGCTACATCTTCTTTTCCGGCAAATTCCTTCTGCTCAAGGTCTAATACCACCATATCCACAATAACCTGCTGAAATAACTCCCCGGCATCTGTGAGGGAATCCGCCCGCACTGTAAAATAGCCTTTTTCGTCCAGTACCTGCTCCATGGCATCCCCCAATGCTTTATCCTGTTCGATGATTCCTATGGTATACATTAATCCGTTCTCCTTCGACTTACAATCCGGCAGAAAATGACTGCCGTTGCTGTGCTGATAATGGTCGCTGCAAGTCCCGGTCCCACCACCGCAGCCGGATGCACCGAGCCGTACTGACTGCGGTACGCCACAATGTTCATTGGAATCAGTTGCAGAGACGATATATTGATAATCAAAAAGGTACACATTTCCTTTGTGGCATTTCCGGAATACTTCTGTATGTTTTTTCCGGCTGCCTTAAGTCTGGCAATATGTAACTCCTGTAATTGCTGCATTGCCTTTAAGCCTGCCGGCGTTGCCGCCCAGCCAAGCCCTAACATATTGGCTATCATGTTGACTGCTATGTAATGATTGGCAGGATGGTCATCGGGTATATCCGGAAAAAGAAATGTCAGCACCGGCCGCATTTTCTTTACTGCCGCTTTTACAATGCCGCTGCATTCCGCAATTTTCATCATTCCCATCCAGAACGCCATGACTCCTGTCATCGTAATGGCTAATGCCACTGCTTCTTTGGCAGAGTTTACTGCTGCCTCCGTCACTTCCGGCAGTGTTCCGTTGATTGCACCGTAGAGCACTCCCACAAGAATCATAAATCCCCACAGATAATTCATTTCGAACCTCTTTTGCTTTCCCGTTACTCTACTATATGCAGTTTCCCCGGAAGGAACTACTTTCTCTGGTGATTATAGCACACCCTCTTCTGCCATATCACGTTCTTTTGTCATATCGATACGATTTTTTTCATATTCTTTGTTGAATACTCTTCATCCGAGGCCGTCTATGCTGCACAAATATATTTCTCCTTTTCTGATAACCATTTGCTTTGCTTTATCCTTATTTCTTCTAAGCGGGTGCAGCAAAGACCAGTCGGCTTCTGATTCCGGTTATATTGCACCGGATTCCATTTCCTTTGAGGAATATACCAGTCTTTTATTTCAAAGCGAAGTAACCTCCGATACCCTGACCCTTCACTATACCTTAAGCCAGCCGGAAGTCTATGGCATTACCGATTATAAAATTGCTCTGCCGGATTATTCTGCCGATGCCAGAAAGCAATCTGCCTTAAATATCGAAAATATCTCCTGTGGGTTACAGTCCTATGACTATGAGGTACTGACCACCGAGCAGAAGCTGACTTATGATATTTTAAATGACTATGTCTCTTCTAACCGCAGTCAGTCGGACTATACCTATTACCCGGAAATCCTGCGTCCTTCCACCGGATTTCCTGCCCAGCTTCCGGTTCTGCTATCAGAATACCATTTCTATGACCGTAAAGATGTGGAGGATTATCTGACTCTGCTTTCACTGATCCCATCCTGCTTTGATTCTGTCTTAGATTATGAAACGAATAAAATCAATGAGGGACTTTTTCTTTCGGATACCCAGGCGGATACGCTGATTGCAGACTTAAATACCTTCTGTGATAACAGTTCTGAGCATTATCTGATTACTACTTTTCGTAATAAAGTAGCGGAACTTCCTGATTTAACAGCAGAGGAACAGGCTTCCTACTGTATCGAAAATGAAAGTGCTTTTAGGGAATATGTTCTGCCAGCCTATGAAGCTTTGCGGGATTTTCTGGTGGAGCACAAGGGTAGTGGCAGCAACTCCGCCGGACTTTGCTATTTTCCGGATGGCTCAGACTATTATGCTGCTTTGGTTTATGATGCCACCGGCTCTTCCCATTCCATAGATGAACTTTTAGAAATGACGGAAAAGCAACGGAAATCCGACCTTCTTGCCATCAACGGGATTGCTGCCAGTCATCCCGGTATCTCTCTTGCTACCGATGATTTTCCAATGAAGGATGCCACCCCGGAGGAGATGCTTACCTGTCTTTCTTCCGCTATTACAAAGGATTTCCTGCCGCCGGTCTCTACGGATTTTTCCGTCCGCTCCGTGGACCCTTGTATGCAGGATTCCATGGCTCCCGCCTTTTATCTGACGGCCCCTATCGATAACATTTCCCATAATGTCATCTATATCAATCCCCGCAGCCACTACGAAGGCTTCGAGCTTTTCACCACACTGGCGCACGAAGGATTCCCGGGACATCTCTATCAGACTACCACTACGTCTGCCTCCGGCTGTGCACCCATCCGGAGTATTCTCAACTATCCCGGCTATGTAGAGGGCTGGGCAACTTATGTGGAAATGCTCTCTTACTCTTATGCCGGTCTGCCGGAGGAAAAGGCTTCGCTCCTTATGCACAACCAGTCCGCTCTTTTGAGCCTCTATGCCACCGCAGATTTATCCATTCATGCAAAGGGTTGGACACTCAGTGACCTTAAGGACTTCTTAAGTGATTATGGCATCGACAATAAGGAAGCCGTCTCCGAAATCTACGACTATATCGTAGCGGAGCCGGCTCATTATCTCAAATATTATATTGGCTGCCTGGAATTCCTTCAGCTAAAGGACTACGCCAAAGAAACCTTCGGGGATTCCTATTCCGATAAACAGTTTCACCAGGCAGTGTTGTCCATCGGTCCTGCACCTTTTGATATTGTAAAAAAATATTTAAAGGACTACTACCGGCAGACTATTTAACTTCTACTTTAACAGTGCCTGATATACATCACGTTTACTGATGCCACGATCCTTTGCCACCTGCTTCATGGCTTCCTTCCGTTCCATGCCGGAAGCCTCATAATGTGCCATATGTTCCTCGACGGAAAGGCTCTCCCAGGCTTCTCTTGCTTCCTGTTCCTTTGTCTCAAATGTCTTTCCGGAAATAACTAAAACGTACTCTCCTTTTGGTTCGTTGTCCTCATAGAATCTTATGACATCTTCGAATGTCGTTTTTGTCGTGTTCTCATATCGCTTGGTCAGCTCCTTGCAGACCGTTAATTCACGGTTTCCAAGAACTTCATAAAGCTCCTTTAAGGTCTTGAGAAGGTGGTGTGGAGCTTCGTATACTATCATGGTTCGGCTCTCCTGAGCCAGTTCCTCCAAGACTCTGGCACGCTCTTTTTTATCTCTTGGAAGAAATGCCTCAAAGGCAAATCGTCTGGTGGGAAGTCCAGACATGGTCAATGCAGTAATGCAGGCTGCCGGTCCCGGAAGGGATGTTACTTCGATGCCATTTTCATAACAGATACGGACCAGTTCTTCTCCCGGGTCAGAAATACCCGGTGTTCCGGCATCTGTTACCAGGGCAATATTTTTGCCTTCCTGCAATTTCTCTACCAGCTTGTATGCCTTTTCAATTTTGTTATATTCATGATAGCTGGTCATCGGTGTCTTAATCTCAAAATGATTTAAGAGCTTAATGGAATTTCTCGTATCCTCTGCCGCTATTAAATCTACTTCCTTTAAGGTACGCAATACCCGGAACGTGATGTCCTCTAAATTTCCAATGGGTGTTGCACACAGATACAGTTTTCCTGCCATAATCTATCCTCTTTTATTTAAGTGGTATTATATATCTTCTTACTCCGCTTTCTTCGCATCTTCATAAATGCGCGGCAACATCTGATAGAGTATGATGCCTGCTGCCACAATACCAATGGAAATAAACTGGGAAGTAGAAAGGAATCCCACGCTTCCGCGGTAATCACTTCTTAAAAATTCCACACCAAATCTTCCGATTCCATAGAACATTAAGTATAAGGATGCCACTCTGCCTTTTTTCGGCTTACGCTTTGCATAAGCAAGCAGCATCAGGCAAATCATGAAGTCTCCTGCAGATGAAATAAGCTGTGTTGGTATCAGCTTGACTCCATTTGGAGCATAGTCGGAATGAGTAAAGGTAATTCCAAACCAGCTGTCCGTTGCTTTTCCGTAACAACAGCCTGCAAAGAAACATCCGATTCTTCCAAAGCCCTGTGCCAGTGCTACTGCCGGCATAACAAGGTCAAAGTATTCGATGAAAGATACCTTCTTTATCCTGCAGTAAAGCCAGGATACTAAGATTCCTCCGATAATTCCTCCATATACTACATAACCGTTTTTAAAGTTCCAGAGAATGGATGGGTCTTTGATAATCTCCGGAATCTCTACAATATAATAAAGCAATCTGGTTCCCACCAGTCCGCCGATGATGGCACACCAGAAGATTCCATAAAGGATATCTCCGCTTTTTTCCATTTTCATCTTTTTTCCACGGTAATAACACATCGCATATGCGGCTAAGAATCCAAGTCCAATCATCAGTCCATACGTATGAAGTGTCAACGGTCCAATTGTTATCTCATTAAACATATGTCTTTCCTTTCTTTCATTACAAATCATAAATCTCATATATTTCATCGGTGTATACATTCGGTTCCTTGTATACAATCAGCGGCTTCTCCACCGTCATACGGGAACGCCCGCCTCTGCAGCCTTCGATAAGTACCATGTTCGGCTCCCGGTCTGCATATGGATATACCAGCCGCATCCGCTTTGGCTCGATGCGATGCTCATGCATACAGCAGATGATTTCTGTCAGACGAAACGGGCGGTGTACCATAAAAAAATGTCCCCCCGGCTTTAGTATTCTCGCACTCTCCCTCATAATATCCGTAAGATTGCACAATATTTCATGGCGGGCAATTGCCTTTGCTTCCTCCGGATTCGTAAGACCGTGCTGTCCTATCATATAAGGCGGATTTGTGGTTATAATATCAAAAGAAGATGCCCCAAAGATCTTCGAGGCATCTTTTATATCTCCTGTTACGATATCGATTTTATCCGTCAATCCATTTAACGCAACACTTCGTCTTGCCATGTCGGCACTGTCCGGCTGAATCTCAAGCCCGGTAAAATGCTCTCCGGGAGTCTTCGCCTCTAATAGGATGGGAATCACTCCCGTTCCGGTTCCAAGGTCTAACACTCTCTGTTTCGGCTTTACCTTTACAAAAGCACTTAAGAGTACCGCATCCATTCCAAAGCAGAACTGCTTCGTATCCTGAATGATACGATAACCCTTGCGATTCAGCTCGTCCACACGCTCATCCGGTTTTAATTGAATCTCATTACTTGACGTCATTAATCTTAGACTTTCCTCCCTTATCCTCTAAGGCTTCCAGCTCTTTCATCTCTTCCGGAGAAAGTTTGATATTGTCTCTGCGTCTTCTTGGCTTGAACTTCAGCTCTTTTACCTTATATTCCCGAAGTTCTTTCTCATCATTTACTTCGATTAAGACCTTCACCAGCTGACGCAATACGTTAATGCTCTGTACTTCACCTTTACATCCATCAATTGTGGTAACGGTATCACCCACATTCGGAAGACGGCTGTTTAAATATTCGTATGTTTCAGCCTCATTTTTCAGACAGCACATCAGTCTGCCACATACACCGGAAATCTTAGTCGGATTTAAGGACAGGTTCTGCTCCTTTGCCATCTTAATGGATACCGGAGCAAAATCAGCCAGATAGGATTTACAGCATAATTCTCTTCCGCAGATTCCAATTCCGCCTAAAATCTTGGTCTCGTCTCTCACTCCAATCTGGCGCAGCTCAATTCTGGTACGGAATACTGCTGCCAGATCCTTTACCAGTTCACGAAAATCAATTCGTCCGTCTGCGGTAAAGTAAAACAGAAGCTTATTGTTATCAAAGGTATACTCTGCTTCTACCAGCTTCATTTCAAGCTTATGCTTTGCAATTTTCTCAAGACAGATTTTGTATGCTTCTTTTTCTTTCTCTTTATTTCTCTGCTCGGTCTTATCGTCCTCCGGTGTTGCCACGCGGATGACCGGCTTCAATGGCTGAACCACTGCTTTATCGTCTACCTCTTTCGGGGCAATCAGCACAGTTCCGTACTCTATGCCACGGGCAGTCTCCACGATAACATGGCTGCCTGCCGCCATCTTTGCTTTACCCGGGTCAAAATAATATATCTTTCCGGCTCTGCGGAATCTGACTCCAACTACTTTTGTCATTCTAATTCTCCTTTATTGTCAGCAGCAACAATTCCATCACAAGGTCAAAGTTGACATTTGCCGTAAGGCGCACCTTTGCCTTTTCCAACGCTTCTAATATTGCTTCAATTCCACTGTAGGAACTCTTGCTTGCCTGCTTCTTTATGTCATAGACTTCATCCTTAAATATCAGTCCATTTACATCTGTTGTTGCTTTATATAATAAAATGTCACGAAACCAGATCATCATGATATCAAGATAATCGTTGATTTCCATTTTATATTCGTTAATCTGTTTGATGGCTTCCTTAAATTCATAAAGCTCAATCTCATGGATTCGCTTTAATAACTGCACAGCTGCAGCTTTCAGCTCCTGAAAATCATCCGAAGAAGCCAACGCCATTGCCTTTCCCACATTTCCCTGGGCAAATGCCACACACACATCCGCCTGATAATCCGGCACTTTACAGTGCTCCATCAGATATTTTTTGATTTTATCATCGGAAACTACCTTAAGGTTCAATACCACACACCGGGAAAGAATCGTCGGTAAAAATGCATCCGCATTGGTAGTCAGCAGAATGATAACCGCATATGCCGGCGGCTCTTCGATGGTTTTTAACAGTGCATTCTGCGCCTGCTGGTTCATTTTCTCTGCTTCATCTACAATATAAATCTTATATCTGCTGCTGTATGGCTTCACATCTACATCATTTACAAGCTGGCTGCGGATATCTGCCACGGAAAGCGTATTCGGCTTCTCATGTGTGACATAAATGATGTCCGGCTGGTTGTGGTTCACTGCCTGCTTACAGGAATGGCACTTCATGCAGGGCTCAATGCCGTGCTGTTCACACTGCAGGGTCTGGGCAAATGCCTCCGCCAGCATTTTCTTGCCGGATTTGTCCGGTCCGTTCAATATATATGCATGGGATATTTTATCCATTTTTATTGCATTCTGTAAATGCTCTATAATCTGTTCATGTCCAATGATTTCTGCAAATCCTGCCATGTGCGCTCCTTTCTCCTGAAGCTTCCTGCTGTCTTAGGCTGCCCTGTTTTTACGTGAAAATATCCAGCAATAATCCTGCAATTTCCCCGATTTTATCCAATATGGTAATGTGGTCCGACTCATCCTTCACCAGCTCTTCCGCCAGTTCGTCTAAGTTCTTATCCACCAACTTGACGATTCCATAGACACGATGACGGCCTTTCCGGTCGAGAAAGTTCTCTCTGGAAAATTTATGGGAACGGGTTACGACTTCATTTAAGAAATCCTTCACCAGTCCGCGGTATTTCTTCATGTCCCGGATGTCCATATGCTGTGCAATAAGATTACCCTGCTTGGTAATGTCATCTAAGAGGCTGTTCAACCGCTGCTGAAGCTCCTGCTCTTCGATTGCACTGGTCAATGTAAATTTAAAGCTGCCGTCTCCGGTGTCTACCGGCGTGGTTCCGGTGGTCTGATTCACCGGTGCAGTGTCGTTTACTCTAATCTCCATTTTATCACCTATCCATTATATGATAGCACAAAAGCTGCAATTTCCTCTACTGTCTTTTGCAGATTATCATTCTCAAAATGTCTGGTAATTCCTGCCTTTTCCAATGCTTCTTCTGCAAAATCCGCATCATCTGCAAGAAATCTCCTGCAAAGCTCTGTATACTTTGGCTTATCCTGCATCCGCTCCCGGTCCAATGCCCGCTGCAGACGTAAACCATCTTCTACTTCTATATATATCGGTACGATTGCGTCTTTTCCATAATAGGCACAAAGCTGTGTATACACGGCAAGGGTGCCAATCAGAAGATAACTGTGCTCCGACAGATTGACCTGCCCGTCTGCAATTGTGGCATAGCGCCAGATTCCGTATATAGTATCATATGCGCGCTGCTCTATGACTTTTCCTTCTTTTTCGAGCTTCAAAAGCCTTTGTTCATCAATAAAATGATACTCTACGCCCTCCGCCTCGCCGGCACGGATCGGCCGGGTAGTATATGGTACAATCGTCTGAAGCTGCAACGCTTTCTCATCCCGCAGCATCTTATATATGGTATCTTTTCCTGTTGAGCTCTTGCCCATCAGGCAGAAAATCTTTCCCATGTGTAAATCTCCTGTTTCTACGGTTTTGCCGTCTGTTTTCTAGTATAAAATAATTTTCAGGAAATGACAACTTTTATCTTTCCGCCCTCAGTCACGCCATGAATATGAAATGCATTCTCCCGGCAGGTTTTTATCACTGCCACTGCTTCTTTGGAAATCTCTTCTCCCGGCACCAGCATCGGGATACCCGGCGGATAAAGATAGACAAATGCTCCAGCCGTCTTGCCAACACTTTCCTTCAGTCCTATTTCCGCTGTCTTTGCATCCAGCGCTTCTGCAATGGATATGCGGACCGTCCGCTTTGCATAGGCTTCGGTCAGAAACTGCGGCGTTATTGTTCTTCTTGCTGCGGCTTCTTTTTTATCAATTTCTTCCAGTGCCGCATACAGCCGGTCAAAACCTTCCTCGCTGTCATAAATACTGGTCATTGCCAGCGCATAATCTCCCTGACACATTTCTAACTGCAAATGGTATTTCTCCCTGAGCAGCTGATACAGCTCTTCCCCGGAAAGTCCGGCTTTCGTGGCACGGAGTACCAGCTTCGACGGGTCTTTGGCAAAGCCTTCTGTCTCTTTTAAATCCACTTCTCCCATGACTTCCACATTAGAAAAATGGGATGCTTTTTCATAAAAGTCTTTCAGACGCTTCTCATATGCATCAAAATACTTCTCTTTCTCTTCCGTCAGAAGACGCACACATTCATCCATGCTGGCCAAGAATAAATAGGATGGAGAACTGGTTTCATAGATATTTAAGAACCACTCCAACCGCTCCTTCTTTATATATGAAGAATTCCAATGCAGAATTGCAGTCTGTGTAGGTGCCGGAAGCGTCTTATGCAGGCTCTGGATTACCACATCTGCTCCCAGTGTAATAGCTGATTTTGGGAAATACGGATGAAAGCCAAGATGCGCACCATGAGCTTCGTCTACAATCAGCGGAATCCCATGCTGATGGGCAATTTCTGCTATTTTTTCTATATCTGATACGATTCCATCATAGGTTGGTGATGTAAGAAACACAGCCTCAATACTTTCATCCGCTTCTAATGCAGCTTCCACCTGCTCCGGCAGTATTCCACCCTGTATCCCGAATTCTGTAAATACCGGATAGAGATATGTCACCTGTAACTCTCTTAAATATGCTGCATGATATGCTGCCTTATGGCTGTTTCGTGCCATCAGAAGATGTCCCTTTTTCGGTAATGCGGCACTGAGTGCTGCTAAAATACCGCAGGTACTTCCATTTACCAGAAAGAAAGAACTCTTTGCGCCCCATAATGCGGCTGCCCGCTCCTCGGCTTCCTTTATGATTCCTTCTGCGGCATGCAGATTATCAAATCCATCTATTTCTGTAATATCATATGTATAAGGATTGATGTCACAATCCAGTCTCCGCTTATGTCCCGGCATATGAAGGGGATACATATCAGAGGATGCAAGTTTACATAATTCATCTTTTATATATGTCATGGTTCACCTTTCGGTCTGTACTTCCTGTAAGTTGCGTTTTTTTCCATTGTTCTACTCTTCATAATGATATTTGCAAGTATAAATAATTAAATTTAAATTTACATCAAAATTGTATGTAAGGCGGTGTTCATCCGTAATCCGCCTGCTCCAGACTTTCCTGTATTTCAATGGTTCCGGCTTTCCTATTCCCTGTGCCAATCCCTCTCTGTCTATACTTTTTATCAATTCATTAATGCGTTTTACTATTTTCTTATCTTCCCGCTGCCACTCTGTATACTGCTCCCAGGCAGTCGGTGTAAAAATGATATTCACCTATAAATTCTCCAATTCCCCAATTGTTTTTACAATAACTCCACCAGATTCCGCTTCGGACATAGATTTGTCCAGCATAGCCAGATAATCTGCATTTCTCTGAGCTTTCTTCATATCGTTATATTCTGCTTCAGACATCATAACAATATTTTCATTCTTTGGTCTTGATACAATAATAGTCTCTCCATTTATTACCTTATTACACCACTCTTTAAAATGGTCTCTTACATTCATTGATTTTACTGCTATCATATTCTCACCTCTTTTCGTATTAAAATCCGTATGTTTTTTCGTACTTTTATTATATTCTACTATTTTGTCCAAGTCAACGGCTTCTATTCAGACTCTCCAGAAACGACTTTCGGGTGACTGCTTTGAAAGCAGCCACCCGAATCTATATGATAACTTTACACAACTCAAATTCTTTATCGATACTCCTTACTGGGTAGTTTACCACTTTTTTCCAACACAAACTTTACGCTTTTGTTGTTGGTTTTCGTTGGTTTGTATTGTTTTTTGTTGTTTTAAAGGGGTTTTTGAGATATAATAAGCTTAATTTTAAAGATGCCTTGTGAAATGTTATTTTATTGAAACGATATATGAGTAAATCAGGAGGACTTGTACATGGAAAAAACGCTCCACATTTTATTAATCGAAGATGATATGAACACCTGCAATCGTATTTCAAACTATATTGCAACTAAAGATAATATGGATTTAGCCGGCGTCACCAATAATTCTTATGTTGGCATTCAATATGTACAGAATACGCTTCCTGACGCTGTTATTCTTGATCTGGAATTGCATCACGGCGGTGGAAACGGACTGTTTTTCCTCTCTGACTTAAATAAACTGGGCTTAGAGAAAAAGCCTTATATTCTTGTCACTACTTACAACTCCAGCAAAATCACGCTGGAATCTGCCAGAAGACTTGGTGCTGATTTCATTATCGGCAAATATGAAGATTCTTATTCTCCGGAATCTGCTGTTGATTTTCTCGAACAGCTTCTTCCTATGATTGAAATGACAGAATCCACATCCAATACTTCTTATATGAAAGATAATCAAAAAGATTTAGAGCAGGGACTTATCCGCAGAATCCACCGGGAACTGGAGCTCATTGGTATCAGTCCAAAGGTTGTTGGTTACAAATATCTGACCGATGCCATTATGATAACAATTGATGGACCGACCACAAACATTTCCCAGATTCTTGGTAACAAGTATAAGAAGAGTAATTCCAGTGTGGAACGTGCCATGCAGAATGCCATTAACCGCGCATGGAATTCCAATGACACCGAAACTCTTCTTAACTGCTACACTGCCCACATTAATCCTGACCGCGGAATGCCTACCATTAAGGAGTTCATTTACTTTTACGCGGAAAAGATTACGGATGGACGTTAACCAAAATATTTTTTTATAAAATCTAAAAACCAAGCCATTTTTTCTTCCTCCTTCTCAAAATGTAAGAAGAGTATAGAAAAAACCGACTGGTTAACGGAGTTGCATTACAGATTGCATTTTATATGCTTTTTTCTTTCTTTATATGAGGTTATGTATGATTCAAGATAGCATTCGTTGGTTTTTTAACTTTTTATGTAGCTTTTATCTTTTTTATAAGCTCCTTAATTTGAAAAATCCTAAAATTCTTCAGAAAATATCCTTTTTCATTATCTTTCTTATAGATAGTTTTCTTTTTTGTTTTTTAGAAGCTAATAGTTTCATTTTCATTTTTCCAACAATTATACTTTTTAATACTTTTATATTGTCTCGTTTTACCCAGAAAACAATTTCATTAAGTCTTGTAACACTGGTTATTTCTGAAGGGATTCATTATATTCTCTTTCTTCTTGCAGCCTTGCTTACCGCCCTGGTAATTGCACCCTTTTTCTATGGACGCTATGATTTACCCTATGTAGCAATACAATTTACTGGTGGACTTCTTGAATCGCTCTTAATATTCCTTCTTTTCAAAATCAAAAGGCTCCGCCGTGGCATGCCATTTCTCTATCAAATCGGCTCTTCTGCCACAGGTTTCATCTTAAGCTGTTTTATTCTGCTCATTGTTACCATAATCAGCTTTTATGATTCCATTCCTGACATGCAGTTCCTCTTTCTCCTCATTGCCCTTTTCCTGATTGGACTTCTGCTTTATTGCTGGTGGCGGTTCCGGATTACCCGTGACTACCGGGAGAAGCTGCGGCAGGCGGAGCTTAAGGCTTTGCAGAATGAACTCATTGAGAAAGATAACCGCATCCGGAAATTAGAGGAAAATAATGATGCCCTGGCTAAGATTATTCATAAAGATAACAAGCTGATTCCGGCAATGGAACTGGCTGTCTGCGAATACTTAGAAACGGAAGCTACAGACGATGATACCAGAAAGAAGGGCGAACAGCTTGCCAGCGGGTTAAAGACCATGGCACAGGATCGGAAAGGTACGCTGAACTCCTACCGCCATGATGAACACGCTCTTCCGGTGACCGGGGTCTGTGTTTTAGATGCGCTTTTTACCTATATGCAGCAGCGTGCCCTGGCGCAGAACATCAACTTTTCCCTGCATATCACAGGCAATATTGTAAAAATGACGGAAGATATCATTTCCGGGGAAGACCTTTCCCACCTTCTGGCGGATTTGCTGGAAAATGCCATGATTGCCATTGGTGATAATGAGGTGCGCAGTCTTTCTGTCTGCCTTTGTCATGACGAAGATACTTCCACCCTGGAGATTTCTGACAGTGGAAATGCCTTTGATGTGCAGCTCTTTGAGGACTTTGGTCAGACCCGGCACACCACCCACAAGGACAGTGGCGGCAGCGGAATCGGTCTTATGGACATCTGGAAAATAAAGAAACAATACCGTGCATCCCTGCACATCATTGAATATACGCCGGGAACTTCCATATTTACGAAGAAGATTGCTCTGTTCTTTGACCAGAAAAATCACTATCTGATTCAGAGCTACCGCCGTAATGAAATTGAACGGGTACATATGAGAAATGATATGTTTGTTTTACAGTCAGACTGATTTATGTTATGATGGAAGAACTTTTGAGAAGGTAAATATTACATGAGGTAAATGTTATGAGTCATGCACTGGTTATATTATGTGGTGGAAAAAGTACAAGAATTGGAACGGACAAGGCTTTGCTCCCTTTTGGGGACTGCTGCCTGATTGAATATCTGGTCCGGAAATTTCAGCCGGATTTTCCAAAAATCTACCTTTCTGTCCAGCAGAAAAATGATTATGCGCATCTGAATCTTCCGGTGACAACCATTGGAGACATCTATGGAAATGCCGGTCCGCTGTCCGGTATCTTCAGCGCACTTTCCATGATCTCTGAGGAACGTGCCTTCTTCATTTCCGTAGATACACCTTTTGTAGAACCGGCACTGGGGCTTTACCTGCTGTCACAGCCACAGGAGCATCCTATCTGGGCGATTGAGCGTGCCAATGACCAGCTGGAGACACTTTCCGCAGTCTATTCTAAAAGCTGCATTCCGCAGGTGGGAAAAGCCATGCTCTTTCACCAATATTCCTTTAACCGGCTTCATGAGAAATGCAATGCCGGCTATATCCCGGAAGACGAACTGGCTAAAGTATGTCCGGTTCCACTGAATGAACAATTTTTTAACATCAATACCCGCACCCATTATTATCATGCCTTAAAGCTGCTTTCTGAACGGGGAGAGCTTTTTGATGAAGACAGCAATCTGGAGCTTCCGGCAACAGGCAATATTATTTCTTTTATTCCTGTGGTATCGCTGGTGGGGGATTCCATCATTGATAAAAAGACCTTCTGCATCCAGCTATTGGAGGCATTAAAAAAAGATGGCATTAAGGCTGCCATCTTTGATTCAGAAAAAGATTTTTCCAATATTACAAATGTAGACCTCATCCTCACCTGCGATTTAGAAGATGAAGACTGCTTTAAAATCGAGCTTTTGAGCAGTGAGTTAAATGAGACTCCGCTGCATCCCCTTTCCGGTCTTGTTGCCATCGCCAGTGATTTCGGTTACAAATGCGAAGAAGTTCCTTGCTTTGACTTCCGCAAGCCAAAGTCACTTCTCGGCTTCTTAAAGACGCTGATCCGCGACTATAGCCATTAAGTATCTACAGGAAACGGCACAGCTCCGGCATCCAGTCTCCGATAAAAATTTCATCTCTGATAATTGCACGCCAAACCGGTGGGAAGAAGGCTTCCAAAAGAGTCATCACTTCCACCCAGTCTGGCTCTTTTTTGCGTTCCCTCTTTAAGTATGCCGTCCATTTCCGTTTCATATAAGTATAATCCTTATAGTGAAGGACGGTATCCAGCCGGTCTTTTCCAAAGAACAGCTCTCTCTTTGTTCCAATTTCAATAATCTGCTGCTCAACCTTTCTGCCATCTAACGCCTCTTTCTTTAAGATTCCATAAATTTCTTCATAGCAGGACAGGTCGTTGATTAATTCCATTTTCTCTAAGATTTCCACAAAATTCTCTGCCACAACCTGCTCATAAGGATATTGCAGAAACTGGATTACCGTATTCTCCTGTAAGAAAAATGGCAATTCTCCATGGGCAGGCTGCATCTGCTCGTCCCGAAGCTCCTGAAAACGCAGGGTAATGGGAACTTCATGCTCCTTTGATTTTGCCAGCACCTCTATCTGATAGCTGCCCGCCCTTTCTTTCTCTATCTGATAGACATACTCCGGCTTCCGGCTTAACACCTCTTTCATGAGCTGCCCTAACTGTATTTCCGTTAAATGCTCATCCTTTACCACCTGATAATAATAGGAAAGGGAAAAGACTCTCTTCCGGCGATAATTCTCCACACCGAGGCTGCTGCCATTTCTAAGATAAAGCTTCTCTGCAAATGTTGATTTACTTATCTGATATAGAAAATACTCGGTTACCGCAGAAGGAAGCAGGTCCACAAAAGGGATCTGCAAGTCCTCACTTCTCTGCCGGATCAATGATTCTCTCAGTATGCACTCTGCCACTACAGCCACACTCCAATTCTGCTCTGAACCTTTGCCACAACCTTGCGGGCTCTGGCATATTCCATTAATTTTGCAATATCTTTCTTTGGCTCATTGATAAATGCCAGCAGCGCCTTCTTTAAATCCTCCCGCTCCAGACGTTCCTCGTACTTGAGGCAGTCACAGATAAGACGCTCTTTTTCATAAATCTTCATCTCGCCACCGGCAAAAGGAATGGCCGTTACGCCAAGCTCCATGACTTCCGGCTCTGTATAATATGGTTTCACCACCGGATATTCCATGCGGAACCTTGACTTCGAAGTATTCTTGCTAATGGCAATACTCCATTCATAAGGACGCTTCTCAATATAACCGTAATAGTAAAGGGCGCTGTCCATACATAAGATTCCATCCGGAAACAGTCCCAGAATAATTTCTTCCTGCGGCTTCTCTTCATACCCCATGGAATAATATCCACTCTTTACATGGTCAAGTATGCCGGCTTTCACCAGTCCCTGAATACTTTTATAGGTCAATCCCAAAGGATATAATTTTTCGGCTTTCACAATGCCATTATTTTCTTCTAAAAGCTTCTTTATCTCTTCAATGGTCTGCTCTTTCTGCTTCGCATTCATAGATATCGCTCCTTCGCATTTTTCTTCTAGTATAAGTTAATTTTTGCCGCTTGTCAATTTCTGTTGCAATTTGTCCCATTTTTTTAATTTGTCGTTGTAAAAGTCATTTTCTTGTCGTATAATTTATTTGGAACAATATTTAATGTCGCATATGTCTATTCGAATATACGCTTGTTTTTGATAAATGAGGTATTTATGGAAACAGAAAATACTACCCGAAAAAACCCTTCCCGGGAAACCTGCCAGAAGATTATCAAACGTATTCTGGTCACAGAAGTATTAGAAAAGGGCTGCAATGAACATTTCCGTCAGGCTTCGGATTTTATGGGATATTTCCAGTCCCTTTACCCTGCTTCCGATGCGCTGACCAAACAGGTGCAGCGTGCCATCAAGGCAATGGATATGCCCCGGGATGAGAGAGGTTACTTTATTGTAAATAAAACATCAGAGCAATTTGAGCAGGACAAAGAAATCAGCCGCCTGCTGCAATCCGGTGAAGCTTCTTTAAAAAGTCTGGCGGAATCCGAACCGGTACTGATTGAAGTACCAACCGAGCTTGCCGATTATCTGATGTATACTTTAAGTTCTTCCATCAGCTTAAAGGGACATTATGATACTATGGTAAAGGCTTATAATGGCATCATTATCTACACCAGGGAGCGCAGCCGTATCCTTTCCTACCTCCAGACTCTGTTATCCACAAATTGATGATAATTATCCAAATAGTGTGGATAACTCTACTACAATAACAGAATAATAATGGATTTATCCACAAATTATCAGAATATAATTCGTCCTGACGTTAATGTCCAAGATAACGTAAAACGACAATATTTAAATTTAAATATTGTCGTTTCTTTTTATTTTTGTCTTTTTCAGTTGTTCTATTGCAATTTTCGAGACTATTTTCTTCTTCTGCGTCGTCTCCTCTTGCTGCGATAGTTTCTTTTTATGGTTTTATAACGTTTATCCGGTCTGCTCTTTGAGAAATATTTGTGTCTGATAATATAGAAATTATCCGCAAATCTCCAAATCAGAAATGCTATGACCACAAGAGCTGCGACACCGAGAATTCCCAATAACACTTTCCAGATATTTATCTGGAACTTATGCTTCGTGGTGGTTCTGGTTCCTGCTTCCGTAGAAATCTCTTCTGATTTTACATTATCAAAGGAGAATGTATCTGCTTTTACTCCGGTGGAAATGATATCCGCACTGCCTACATCATGTCCTGCAAATGTATATTTGATATTTGCCAACACATCATCCGAAGTATTATCATAGCTTACTGCTGGCGTAGCTTCGCTGAATTCTGCACTCTTTGGCAGAACAATATTTCCCGCCGGGTCTATCTTTACAAAGGAGGAATTGGTATTGAGCATTCCCGTATCCATTTCTCCATTTTCAAGCCTTGTCTCATTCTGAGCTACATTATATAGCGAAAAGTTCTCAAAATAATAATTATACAATGCAATACTATCTGTCCACTGCGCCGGCGACTGGGCATTCATAATGACACAAATAAGTGTCATATCGTCCTTTTCTGCATAGGTAACCAGCGTACTGTTTGCCGCTGTGGTGTATCCGGTCTTGCCACCAACACAATATTCATAGAGATACTGTCCTCTGGTTTTAAAGGCATGAATCATCTCATTGTGATTCTGCAGATAGGTGATTTCATCATGCTTGTTGGTTGGTGGAATCTGATAGGTCTTAGTTGATGTAATCACACGGAAAGTCTCATTCTGGTAAGCCGCCTTTGCAATCAGTGCCATATCATAACAGCAGGTGTAGTGAAGGGTTGCATCCTCTCCCTCAGATAGTCCGTGTGGATTGTTAAAATGTGTATTCACACAACCTAACTCTGCCGCTTTGTCATTCATCATCTGAACGAAATTCTCAACGGTTCCGCCTACATGCTCCGCTACCGCATAGGCACATTCATTGGCGGACTCCAGCATGACTGCATAAAGGCATTCCTCCATGGTCATCTGCTCTCCCACATCCCTGGAGATTCCAGAACCATGGGTGTTATAAACCGCCTCTTTGGAAAATGTTACTGTCTCATCCAGCGAACAGTTTTCCAGTGCCAGAAGCGTGGTCATAATCTTCGTGATACTTGCCGGACAATGCTGCTCCGTGGAATTCTTATCATAAAGAACCGTTCCTGTGCTCTCTTCCATCACAATCGCATTGGGTGATTCGGTTTCCGGGTCCTTAGGCCAGTACTCTGCCGCCTTTACCTTTTGTGTGTTTATACCCAATAAGCCGACAAAACAGCACACTGCCAGTCCGAAGCTTAATATTCTCTTTTTCTTTTTCATTTTCTGCTGCTCCTAAATCATTCTTACCTTTAAGTATATATCAATCCATTTCCATGGTGCAATACCTTTCCATTAATATTCACAATTCTCTTTCTTTTAAACCATAAATATGATAAATTGTTTTCGAAAGATATATATAAGTAGAAAGGATTTCATATTATGAGACTTCGCAATATTCCGGCGGCTGCGCCGGCTGTAGAAGCCAGTGACCTCTGTATCAAGGATGCCGCTTCCCATAAAGGACACTGGAATGAAATATTTGGAAATGACCACCCGATCCGCATTGAAATCGGCATGGGCAAGGGACGCTTTATCATGGACTTAGCTGCCCGGAATCCGGATATCAACTATCTTGGCATGGAACGTTACGAAAGCGTATTGTACCGCGGACTCCAGAAATTGGAAGAAAATCCACTGCCAAACTTACGCCTTCTGTGTGAAGATGCGGCACTTCTGCCGGACTTTTTCGAAAAAGGCGAGTTAGACCGCATTTATCTTAATTTCTCCGACCCATGGCCAAAGGACCGCCATGCCAAAAGAAGACTGACCTCCCGCCAGTTCTTAGAGCGCTATGACAAAGTCTTAAAAGGTGACGGACAGATTGAGTTTAAGACCGATAACGTAGGACTTTTTGACTTCTCCTTAGAAGAAATCGATGCTGCAGGCTGGAATCTGGACGCATTTACAAGGGATTTACACCATGATACTGCCATGAACGAAGGCAATATCATGACCGAATACGAAGAGAAATTCTCTTCCAGGGGAAATCCTATCTGCAAGCTGATTACTTCCAGAAATATTCCTTTATGACCTTTCCGATAGTGCCAGTGCACGGACACTGCCGGATGCATGACCCATGAGATGAACCATTTGCCTGAGCAGTCGGAGTTGGTTTATCAGTGAAATTTTTATAAATTTTTCTTTTTTTATTGTGGCTTATCTTCTGAGGGTTTATAATACATCGTAGCATAAATCATTAATACAATGTAAGGAGATGTATACCATGTACGAATTTACAGAAGATTGTATGATTCATATTCCACAAATAGATGAGGAACACCGCAAATTATTCCAGATAATAAATGATGCTCTTTCCCTTGTTAAAACAACCGAAGATATTTCCGGAATTGCCCAGAGCCTACTTCTTCATCTGAAGGATTATGCGAATACACATTTCGCCCATGAAGAGGCTTATATGGAACAGATTCATGACCCGGAGCTTCCTCTTCAGAAAAAGGAACATGCTGAATTTGCTGAGAAAATCAATTCCTTTATTTTAGATAAGTCTTCAAAAGAGGCTGCCAGAGCATCTTTCGAAGAACTACTTTCCTATCTGGTACGCTGGCTGTACCACCATATCTTAAGCAGTGATATGATGATTGGAAAAATGTCCGCAGTTGAAGGGACTTCCGAAGACCCATTTGCCTTTACGGACAAATACAAGACCGGCATTGACCTTGTGGATAAAGAGCACCGCCGTCTCTTTGAAATTATAAAAGAGACCAATGACCTGATTCAAAACGATCTGCTGCATGACAAATATGATGAAATTATGCGGCTTTTAGTGAAATTAAAGGATTATACACAATTTCATTTTGCTGATGAGGAAATGCTGATGGAGAAGATGCACTATCCGGAACTGGCTGCCCAGAAGCGTGCCCACACTGCTTTCGTTGAACGCCTGGTAGAAATTGACCTCTCAGAACTTGACGATATGGACAATAACCAGCAGACTTATCTTCTGGAACTGATTCAGTTTCTGCTGGGCTGGTTATCCAACCATATTATTGGTATGGATAAAAAAATTGCTGTCTATATGGACGAAATGAAAAAATAATAAACTGCAGAGCATACATCATAAAACCGACTTCCTGATATTAGATTTTATTCTAAGTCAGGGAGCCGGTTTTCTTATATAAAGTGTCTTTCTGTGACACGCTCTCCTTTTTCAAGATGAACGAAATTACAATCCCATTTTCCCGATAAAAGCTTTCTTATAATATTGCAGTCGGATGGCTCCACCGCCAGCTTCTTATTTAGAAGTTCTGCAGGTCTTTTCAGTCCATCTTTGGTTTTCTTTATATCATAGCTTTGCGTATCTATTAAAGTAATCTTCTCATAACCGCCATAGATTGTATCTAAGACTTCCATCCCCCGTTCTCTGCCATAAGCAGCAAGAATGGTGCGGCACTGGCCTCCAATGGACTCCTTGTCAATTGTCCACGCTCTTGTTGCATAAAGAGAATTCTTATCCACATGATTCTCCAAAAGCTGGTGGATACAGTCGTGGAAACGTGGCATTACAAGCTCGGTATTCCAGCTTACAATCCCTTCCGTGCCCCGCCCGCACAATCCATAGGTGAGCAGGATTATATCCACATCCTGGTGCCTGTCAATCTCCTGCTGCAGCAGATTTCTTAATACAAACGGGTTTCTATGCAATCCACGTTGCAGATATACAACAGGATATGTTATATTTAATTGTTTTCTGTACTTTTCAATTTCATCCTGCTGCATTGCACAGGCAATCAGAATTTTCTTTTCCAAATGATTTCCTCTATATTTATATATTTTTCTATATCCTTTTGCATATAATATCTAAAAAAGGGTATGCCCTCATGAAATTCAAATCAAACTGCTTTTCCAGAAAGGCTTTGCTTTTTTCCTACCGTAAGCCTGCCCTGCATACTAAATTTACTACAATTCAAAGGTCTTTTAAAGAAGTAAAAAATATACTGAACAAATAAACGATATCTTCATCATTCCTTATTTACATCTACAGAACCTGCCACTGACAGCTTCTTACGGATTTTTTATAACAAAAAAAAGCACCAACCCCATGGCTCCACGTCCACAAAATCGGTACTTTACATGCGCCACCAGGGGTTCGAACCCTGGACACCCTGATTAAGAGTCAGGTGCTCTGCCAGCTGAGCTAGTGGCGCATTGCTTAACGCAAGGACTATTATATAATAGAATTTATCGAATTGCAAGTAATTTTTTATTTTTTTTAAAAATTTTGTAAATTACATATTAGCAAATAATGCCGCAATTTCTTCCGGTGTCATCATGTGATTCGGGTCAGAATTTGCCTCGATAACAGGCTCTGCTGCCGGTTCTTCCACAACCGGTTCTGACACAGGTTCCTCTTCCGTTATCGGCTCAGATTCTTCTGAAATAGCATCTTCTGTTACAACTGGTGCTTCTTCAGCTGCTGCATCAGCATTTGCAATCAAAGCTGCAATCTCTTCCGGTGTCATCATATGATTCGGGTCGGAATTCATTTCCATAACCGGTTCATCAATGGTATTTACCATTTCTTCTGTAAATGCAGGTTCTTCCGGTTCTTCATCTGCAAATCCAAGTGTATCATCAAAACCAACTGGTTCTTCTGGTTCCGGTTCATTGTTCTCTTCTGCGGATCCGGTTTCTTCTGCTACTTCTTTTGTAGTCTCAGCTGCTTCGTCATTTCCGAATAAAGCATCTATATTTAATAAATCATCTTCTGCTAAATCCGGCATATCCTCTGCAGTTGTCTCCGGTTCTGTTTCTGGTTCTTCCGGCATCACTTCATTGATTGGTGCTTCCGGTTCTTCCGGCATCACTTCGTTGATTGGTGCTTCCGGTTCTTCCGGCGTTACTTCCTCAACTGGTGCGGCTGATGATGGCTGTACCGGTGCTGCTGTATAAGCAACAGCTGGCGCACCATTTATTTTTCCAACTTCAGCTAATATGGTATTGTGGATGGATAATTCCATTTCTTTCACGGAAGCTGCCATTTCCTGCTGTTTTAGCAGAAGGTCTTTATTGGCATTCTCAACTATGATACGCTGCTGCTCTAACACGTTCTTCTCAAGATTATCCAGACGGTCGGAAAGATTAAATATCTGCTCTAATAATTTGTCGTTGGAATTCATCAATGCATCGGAATTTTCTTTGTTACGGCTTATGGTAACTTTGGCAATGGATTTCTGTGCATCTATGATGTCCTTTGTCGGTGAACCGGCTGCCTCTTCGATACGATCAAGCTGATCCGCAATATCTTCAAAGGATTTGCGGGTTACAAGATAAGAAGCTTTTTCTGACTTAAACAGATTATCATACTGTTCGTACTGGTCAATCTCTTTCTTATAATTTTTCTGGATTGCACTGGCAATCAGAATATAAATATCAGCCAGTGCTACAACTGTAAGTACAATCAATGCCACATAATTGGACGGATAGTTAATCATCACATATAATTCCCCTAAAACCAGCACTGTTAATACCAGTACAGCCGTCACAATTCTCAGATTGTAAGAATCCTTCTTTTGTTTGATGTTCTGCTTTGCTTCTTCCATTGTAAAAATCCTCCATGATTTTTTATTTTTCACTAAATAGCAGGAGCAAACCGTAAAAACCTGCCACTATACTGGCAGTTCCCTGGATATGTCCTGCAGCCGGGTACTTACTTTCCCTGTAAGTATAATTAATTTTATTCTATCACAGGTAGAATTTTCCTTCAAGAAGCCTTTTCCAAAATAGAAATGAAAATTAAGAAAGTTTGCTAGTTGATACCTTTACATATGAACTGATTTAAAAACTGATTTTTATCACATGGTCTGCCAAAAAGATAGCCCTGCAGATAATCAGCATGTATTTCTTTCAGCTTTTGATACCACTCTTCTTTTTCTACACCTTCTATACATATTTTGATATCTATACTATGTACCAGTTCAACTATTTTTTTTAACAGCTCAAAGTCCCTTGTTTGACTCATAGCTTTTGCTGTAAAATGATTATCCAGTTTCACATAATTAGGATTCATGTTTACAATACAATGTAGATTTGAAAAACCTGTGCCAAAATCATCCAGAATAAACTGTATTTTTTTCTCTTCGAATTTCTTCCGAAGCGTATAAAAATACGGTGTCATATCCGTATATCCGCTTTCTGTCAGTTCCGCACACAGGCTCTCCGGCGGAAGATTATATTGTTCTATAGACGAAAGTATGTCCTTCCAGATATCACTTTTCATCATCTGAATATAAGATATATTTACATTAACCTTAAATCCCGGTATATACTGCCGCATTTCATGGCACATTGCCGCAGCTTCATTTAATACAAATCTTCCAGCCGGAATAATAAGCCCGGTTTCTTCCAGTAATGGTATAAATTCCACAGGCGAGATACTTTCTTTTTTTCCACCTGAATACATGGAAAACCTCATAAGCGCTTCCGCACCAATTATATTTCCCGAGGAACAATCTATAATCGGCTGATAGTATACTTCAAATCCTTCAAATTCATTTGTCACGGCACCTCGAAGTGCACTTTTTATTTTCTCTTTTTTTAAAAATAACTTATAATCTTCTTTTTCAAAAAAATATACTCCGTTTCCTCCCATGGACTTTGCCTGTTTTAAAGAGAAAACCGCTATTTTACGATACTCGTCATAATATTTTAAGAGCTTCGTTGCATGGATAATTCCGGTAGATACTGTAAAAACCACCTTATATTTTTCAGAAATAATAAAATCTTCTATTTTTTTACATATTTCCTTCTGCAATAGCATAACATCATCTCTTGTATGGCTTTCCAGATCAACAATCATATACTCATCTGCAACAAGATGGTACAGCTGCTGGTTATCAGAAAGACATTCCTTGATACCGTCAGCAACACTTTTCAACACATAATTTCCATAATCTACGCCTAATGTACCATTAATCGCATTAAATCCATCAATCCCTATATGTATTAAAAATACTGACGAGCTGTCTTTTATATGGGAAGAAACAAAGGAATGCATTTCTCTTTCACCCAAAAGTCCGCTGATATTATCTGCCCGCTGTATATTTCCAATTTCGTTTACACAGCCTATAAGATAATGAGGTTTTCCATCTTTATCATGGATTATCTTTCCACGGCAGTTAATCCATACCGGCATCCCTTCTTTATCAAGCCATCTGTAATGCAGATTGTGATTTTTTTCGTTTCCATCCGCAATCCGCTGTAAATGTTCCCTAATCATCGGACGGTCTTCTTCATATACAAAATAGCGGACACTGTCGGCAGCATTATCAAATGAATTGCCCGGCATCTTAAAACGCTTCACCGCTTCCTGTGAAATGATAAGGGTATTTTTCTGTAAATCTATAATATAAAGATAGTCATCCATACATGGTGCAAATACTTCTATTAAATCCTCTGCTCCTATTTCCTTGAGCAGTCTGCGTATGTTTGTATCCATAGTATAAGTGCCTTTCTTACAAAACTTTTATACTGATAAACTTTCTATTCTGTGTTAGAAATTATAGCTGGAAATCATTATCGTATTATACTGTTTTTTCTGATTCTGCCACTTTAAATTTACGAATCATTTCACGCAGATTTTCTGATTCGCTGCTCATCTCCTGGCTGGCAGCTGCACATTCCTCAGATGTTGCAGAATTGGTCTGTACAACATCATTAATTTGTTCAATTCCTTCATTAATCTGCCGGATTTCTGTTGTCTGTGTTTCTAACGTTTCCGCAATATTTGTAACTTCTTCTGTAATTATTTTAGAGTTCTCTGCAACATCTTCCAATTGCGCCGCAGTCTGTCCTGCAATCACCATACCCTTTTCTACTGCCTTCACAGAGGTTTCAATCAACATTGCAGATTCTTTCGCTGCCTGGGCACTCTGGTCCGCTAACGAATTTACCTGATTTGCTACAACTGCAAATCCTTTTCCGGCTTCTCCTGCCCTTGCTGCTTCGATAGAAGCATTCAATGCAAGCAGATTTGTCTGGGAAGCAATTTCATTAATTGTTGCAATAATTTTGTCAATTTCTTTTGATGCTTCATTAATTTCATGCATGGAATCAACCATTTCATGCATCTTACCATTACTTTCTAAAATGGCATTTCCAAGCTCATCCACCCTTCCACTAATTTCTTTTGCAGATTTTGAATTATTTTCTACCTGTTCAGATACACCTGCAACTGTTGCTGTCAGTTCCTCTACTACTGCCGCCTGATTTGTAGCTCCATCTGCAAGATCATTAGAACTTGATGCTACCTGGTCTGCTGCACTTGAAACTTCATTGGAAACATTTTGAATTCCTTTAATCGTTTCTCCTATACTTTTTTCAAATTGCATAAAAGAATTTAAAATTCCGACAAAATCTCCCCGCCACTCTACTTCCGGTTTAACATCAAAATTTCCTTCTGCAAACAATTTCATTGCACGGTCAATATCGTCTACATAGCTTCCCAGGATACGGATTGATTTACGCATACTGTGTGCCAGTCTTCCAATCTCATCTTCTGAACGATAATCCAGTGTACTGTGTAAATTTCCTTCTGTCAGTTCCTTTGCGACATCCTCAACTGCCCGTAAAGGTTCAAGAATTGTATCCAGGACTTTTTTACCTGTTTTCTTTGTCAGTATCCATGCCAAAAATAAACATACTATAATACATACAATTCCTGCTATAGCAAAAGTAAATGTAGTTCTGGCAGCCCTGCTGCTCTCCTGGTCTGTCACATCATCTAATCTTATTGCGATTTCCACCGCTTTATTTAATGCAGGTGTGCAATCATTCATGATTTCATCAACTGCTTTTTCCTTATCACCACTTTTAATTTTTTCTATAATAGAATAACCAATGTTTCCCCAATCCGAAAGGGCTGATGAATATTCCTCATAATCTGAGTCAGGAATAATTCCGGTTCCCTTTAAATTTTTCAGTTCAGAATCAACTTCTTTCAGCAGCTTTTCTACTGTTTTCTCATAACCGGCATATGAAGAAGTATCATCATCTAATGCCATTTCCCTGATATTTCTTGCTGCCGCATTCACATTAATTCTACATATTTTTACTGCCTGATCTGCTACAGTAACATTTTCTATATAATGTACCATATTAGCAAATAAAACACCTATGACCACTATAGAAAGCAAGCCTGAAATTAACATCATAATAATGACTTTTCTGTAGCCATAGTTTATCCTTTCCTGCAGATGCATGTTTTCTAATTTACTTTTCATTTTATCTTTTTGTGAAAACATTGATTCTTATTTCCTTTCTCTTTATTTTAATTTTTTCTAGACCTTGTTATATCAGAATTTTTTCAAAAGTCAACGACTTTTCAGCTTTAATTTTCAAATTCTATTTTTTTGATAAAATTTAACACTTCCTGCTTTGGTTTTTCGTCATTTTTAAAGACAGCTATTTACAGTATTTTTCTATAAAAACGGCCGCACCATCTTCTATAGCAGCAAAAGCCATCTTATCGTCTGGCCATGATTTTCTGAGTGCCACATAAGAAATCAGAAAATTTGCAAGCCAGCCAGCCGGTACAGCAAGCCAGACAAATGCAATGCCAAAACGCGGTGCGAGTATCAAAGCAACTGACAGACGAATTGCAAGATTTACCATATTTGCAATGAGAAATGGACGCATGATTCCAAGTCCCCGAAGAACTCCGTCTGTTGCCATCTTGATACCCATAAAAATGAAAAAGAAGCCGAGCCATCTCATATAATCTCCAGACACCTGATATGCCAGCGCTGTTCCATCTTTACCCAGAAATAATGAGGAAATCTGTGTATGCAGTGTTTCAATGACTATAAAAGCAAGGACTGCAAAACATAAATCTAACACCAGTGCAGCGTGGTATCCTTTTTTGATACGCCCGATTTTCTTTGCGCCAAGATTCTGGGAAACATACGGCGAGACTGCATTGCCTATGGACACAAATATCAGTGAAAAAACATTCTCTACCCTCATCGTTGCCGCATAACCTGCAAGAGCCTGTGTACCAAACGGATTTACAACCGCCTGTACAATCATCATACCAATTGACACTGTTGACTGCTGGAGAACCGACGGTACAGCAATGCGGAGCATGGAACGTAATTCCCTCCCGTCAAACCAGCGAGCCGGACTCTTATACTGGCGTATCCGGTATAAAAAGATTAAAAACGAAAATACTGCCGAAATACCTTGTGCAATAAGCGTGGCTAGGGCTGCACCGAACACGCCCAGACCAAGGCCTGCTACCATCCAAAGATCCATCATAATATTCAGAACAGAAGAAAAAATCAAAAGGTATAATGGAATCTTTGATTCACCGATTGAAGTAAACATCGTTGAAAGAATGTTGTACATAAACAGAAACGGAAATCCCACAAAATAAACACGAAGATATAGTACTGCTTCCTCCAGTATATCAGCGGGTGTCTGTAATAAGCCCATCATGGAACGTGAAAAACAAAAGCCAGTAACTCCCAGAAGTATGCTAAGAACCAGAAAACTAATCAATGATGTTGATACTATTGTTTTCATTTTACTATAATCTCTGGCACCAAAATAACGGCTCACAAGTACACCTGCACCTACACCTGCACCAAGTGCTATACAAATGAATACATTCGTAAGGGCAGCACAGGCACCAACAGCCGCAAGGGCAGAAGATCCAACAAACTGACCCACAATGATTGAATCAGCCATATTGTAGACCTGTTGAAAAAAGCTTCCGAAAATCATTGGCATTGCAAAAACAGTCAGTGCTTTAAGGGGAGCATCTGTAATTAAATATTCATCTTTTGACATGATCTTCTTCCTCTGTAACTATTTTAAAGCACTATTACTGCGGCATCAAGTCCCTCAACTTTTCCGTCAAACAGTTCTTCTCCAAGCAAATTATATTTTCCCTCATACTCATTAAATCTCTTCTCACTGCTGCTGCAGTTAAAAATCAATGCCATGGTCTCTTCACTATTTTTTCTAATCAGAACAATGGTTTCTTCCTCATCCCCTGTGATTGCCTCAATCAATTCACCTTCTACGATACATTTATATTTTTTTCGAACCTGTAACAGCTGTTTATACCATTCAAACATCTCTTTATCCTGGTATTCTTCATCCCAGTACATGCCACGTCTGCAATCCGGATCGTTTGCTCCCGGCATCGCATACTCATCTCCATAATAAATCATCGGCATTCCCGGCAATAACAATTGAAAAGCTGCTGCCAAATGCTGCTTTTTCTTATTATTCTTACATAAATGTAAAAATCTTGCTGTATCATGGCTGTCTATCAGATTCCACATAAGAGGATAACATTTCTTATTTAAGCGTCCTTTCAAATATCCAAGATTCTGTATAAACTGGCTGACCGTAATCTTTTCATCTGCAAGCAGATCTATCATATTCAGATAAAACGGATAATTCATGACCGTATCCCATTCATCTCCTTCAAGAAAATCTCCTGCATAATGCCAGATTTCTCCAATTATCAGCATATCTTTCTTTACTGCCTTAACTGCTTTTCTAAAATTCTTCCAGAAAAAATGGCTGATTTCATCTCCTACATCCATTCTCCATCCGTCTATATCGCATTCCCTGATCCAATAGCATGCAACATCTGTAATAAATTTTTCAACTTCAGGATTTTTCAGATTTAATTTTGGCATTCCACCATAATAACCAAAACATTTGAAGTTTGGAATCTCTCCCCTTTCACTTTTAAGTGGAAATTCATCAATAAAATACCAGTCCAGATATTTAGACTTATTTCCCTTTTCCAAAATATCTTCAAATGCAAAAAATTCCTTTCCTGTATGGTTAAACACCGCATCCATAACCACTTTCATTCCATATTCATGTGCTTTTTGTACCAGCTCTTTAAGATCCTCTGCTGTTCCGAATGAGGGATCTATCTGATAATAATCAATGGTATCGTATTTATGGCTTGAATTTGATTTAAAGATTGGTGTCATATATAAAACATCAATTCCAAGACTATGGACATAATCCAGATGTTCTATAATTCCTCTGAGATCACCATGCAGATTATCCATAGACGTAACTGGTGCTTTATACCATACTTCCTTGTCTACCGGCTGTGATGATGCAAAACGGGACGGAAAAATCTGATATACGACCTTATTTTCTGCCCACTTTGGCACCACAAACATTTCTTCCTCCCGTAGATTCTGCGGGCAGTCAAACATTCTGTCCCTGTTTGTAATACATTCCTTACTAAACTCATAATTGCCATAATATACTTTTTCCCCCTGCATATCCGTAAATTCAAAAAAATAACGGAGACATATCAGATGCATCTGGATCTGTGCTTCATAATAATCCTGAAACTGTGAGGTGGCAACCTTCTTCATTGGAATTGTCTTTCGTGTATCCTTCCATTCCATTGGTATATACTTATCCTCATAATGAAGAATTATTTCCTTTATATCATCTCTTTTTACCTGGATGCGTATCACAAATAAATCCTTATCTATTGCATAGCAGAATCTTTTGTCCATATCATGAATAATTGCAGAGTATTCCATTCATTTTCTCCTTTACATATTCTGTTTTCTTCTTTCGTATTACTTACTTTTTCTATATCTTAACGTGATAATCCTGGCTTGTCTATAGATAAATTTCTCTGCAGCTTGCCGATTGATAAAAATATCCGAATCTTTATCCGGATCTGACCTGGATTTCGATTCTATCATACACCGTTTCAAACCGGGTGTTGCATCAGTTGATTGAAATGACCCAGATTGATAAAATCTGCTGGGGATGTGATACCTGGACAGTAGATGAAAGCTATGGTTCTCTTCTTGCTTTCCGCTTTTCGATGTGTAAGGTTTTGATATAAAATATAAAACACAGTTATGCTTGGATGAAACTCCCAGATATCATCATCAAGGTGTTTTGTGATAATTTCATTAAGCCGTGTACCATTATCTTCGAAGATCTGGATGTACAAACTGATCTGCCATTGGAATCTTCGTAAAATATCTTAACAGCTCCATTTCAATTTCAACTAATTTTTCATCCGAATCTCTGTTATCCGTCTTTTCTGTCAATGACATTTTCTCCTTTTCCCTGAACGAAAAAAATCACCCAGACTAGAATTTTTAATCTAATCTGAGTGATGCTTCGTCAGGCCTGTTTTCATCTCTGTAAAGCACCTTTCGGTGCTCGTCCGGTGCTCGGAGCACCCGGAGGATATAACCATTCCGTTCCATCGAGTTCACTCAGTTGGCCACCATTACGATTCAGCTTCGTAACAATGATCACTTGGTTTTCTTATTAGATTAACTATATTATAACGTGCTGTAGGTCGGATGTCGATGATTTTTTGACCATATTTATTGTTTTATATGTTACTTCTCTATTAGTTCTGCAAACTTGAATCTATTACTCCAAAATAACCGGAAGCATAATCATAATAATTCCAAATAGGGCAAATAGAATACCACCTATTTTTGTTGTTTTCAAGTAAAACTCAGATGGTTCATCTGCACGATAAGATTTCCATTCTTCTGTTAATTTCCATATTAAGCCCGGCTTTAAGAAGATAAACATACCTAACGCAAAGATTATGATTCCACCACCAATAGACCACCACATAGTTACCACCTCCTTTAGCAGTCGAGTAGACTTACACCTCACAATGTAAACCCCTCACAGAACCGTACGTGCGGCTTTCCCGCATACGGCTCTTCATAATAATATTTACAGTCTCAAAACAAGCTGACATAAATCTTTAGCATTGCCAATGGATAATATTTCAGCATTTCAATGAATCTCGAATGCTGTCGAATGGTGCCGGGAACAGAATCTTGAATTTGATGCAGTTAATGACAATCTTCCGGAAAACGCAAAGGCATAGAACCCGTAATGGGGCTATGCCTTTGTGCTTATTCTAGCATTCATTTTTAGTTAGTGCGGGTTATTTACCTAATACAGTTCTTTTCATAATAAAAATCTGTTAGTTAAACTTTTTCAAATTTTGCTACTTCATCCGATAAATCTTCCGAAAGGTTCTTATTTTCGTCCGCCTGCACTGTAATTGCTGAAATTGCTGTTACAAGTTGTGATATCTCTTGTGCTACGTTTGTAACACCTTTTGCAGATTCTTCAATCGCTATAGAAATGTTATTGATACCTTCATTCATATCATTCATTGTACCTAAGCTATCTTTTGACTCAACTGCAAACTCGTTAAATGTATTACTTGCCTGATCAGAATCAGCATCATAATTTCCAATAATTTTTACAAAGTTGTCATAATCAAGTGCTACCTTTTCATCTACAAAACGAATCATTTCTGTTGCATTTCCAGACAGATTGTTTACTGCCTCAATAACTTTTCCACTGATTTCCTGAATATTGTTTGCTGTCTCACGTGAACTATCTGCAAGCTGTCTGATTTCATCTGCAACAACGGCAAAGCCCCTGCCTGCTTCCCCTGCTCTTGCTGCTTCAATCGATGCATTAAGTGCTAGAAGATTTGTCTGTGCTGCGATATTTAAGATATTTTCTGTAAGTTTTGCAATTTCATTTACAGACTTAGATGCTTCTACTGCCTCCGCGACATCCTTTTGAATGCCATCAAATGTTTCTACTGTTTTTTCTTTTGATGCAATCGCTTCTTTATAGCTATTTTCTGCAGTAAGCTTCACTTCATGCATCTTCATTGCAGAGTTCTTAGCATCCTCATTCATGCCTGCCATTTTCTCCAGCAGATTATTACATCCTTGGGCTAAATCAGATAGAGAAGCAGATACCTCTTCCATGGATGCTGCAAGTTCTTCCGATGTTGCACTCACATTGGATGCACTCATATTTGAAGATTCCGCCTCATTTTGTACAAGATAGGAAGATTTTTTCATATCTTTTGATACACTCTGAATCTTTACCATAAGATTTTGTAATGTTTCAATAAAATGGTTGACACCATTTGCAAGCTGACCAATTTCATCACTGGTTTCATCAAATACTCTTAACGTAAGATTACCCTGTCCTGATTCTATACCTAAAATGATATCATCCAAATCATTCTTTGCTCTTTTTGCTGGACGAACAATGGACTTATTAATAACAATCGAAAGAAGTACGATTACAATAATATCAGCTACCACAAGTGCAAGATCAAAAATGATGCTTCCATTTATTCTGTAGTTGATATGTCTGATGGCTTCTGCCACTTCTCCTTTTGCTGTTTCAAAAACCGCGGTATCATTATTTTTCACTGCTTCTTCATATTGTTCAAACTGTTCTATAAGCACATCATTCTTTCCTCGAATAGCTTGTAATGCCATTAAATTCAAGACTGTAATCAAAACTGCAAAAAAGCCTACAGACACTAACATTGTTACTAACTTTTTTCCCAAGTTCTTTCTCTTTTTCATGTTTATTTTTCTTCTTTCTGCGAAAAGCGCCAATGCGTTATGTTTTGGAATTTTTTACCATCATTCTACCCCACCCCACAAAATTTTGTCAATACTTTATTCTCTTGATAGAAAATTTTAATCTTTACTCTGATGAGGATGGCGTGAAACACATCCGTATCAAAGCCAGACCTAATAAATGGCATGAGAATGACTGCCCTTTCTGTCACAAGTCATGTCCTGCTTATGACAAACATTCCAGCAGACCAACCACTTGGAGGGGGCTGGGAAACTGTAGGTTGCTGTGTCAATCGTGCTCTTCACGATTTAGAACCGGAGCGCTCAAGAAGACTTGATGGTCTGGTTAATATCGGCATTGACGAAACCAGTTACAAAAAGGATCACAGAGTGTGTAAATGAATACACTCCTGACTGCGCCCGTTGTGTTGATTCCTTTCACGTAGTCGAGTGGGCTATGACAGCTCTCGATGAAGTCAGAAAAGATATCTGGCATGATGCCTACAGCGAATATAAGCAGATCAAAAAAGATAATCCATGTGGCAAGGGTCGTCCTAAAAAGGATGATCCTGAACTTGCTATTGTGAAAGCAGCTAAAGCTAAAGCAGATGAGATAAAAGGCTCTGCATACATGATAAAGGTTCTCTGTTTCCTTTTTGATACCAAATATCATATGCATTATATAATATCTTTCTTGGGTGGAATTGGTTATCTAATTAACTACATTATTTTCTATCTAAAATATTCATAAATTCGTCACCTGTAATTGTTTCCTTCTCATACAGGTACATAGCCAGTTCGTCCAGTTTTTCCCTGTTTTCAGCAAGGATTTTTCTTGCTTTTTCATGCTCTGCTTTTACGAGCTGCACGACTTTTTCATCAATTTCCTTCTGGGTATCTGCGGAACAGGAAAGAGACGTATCGCCGCCAAGATACTGGTTGGTCACGTTTTCCATTGCCACCATGTCGAATTCATCTGTCATGCCGTAGCGGGTGATCATCGCTCTTGCAATTTTTGTTGCCTGTTCGATATCATTGGAGGCTCCGGTCGTGATCTCACCAAATACGATTTCCTCTGCCGCACGTCCGCCTGTAAATGTAGCAATCTTATTCTCAAGTTCTTTTTTCGTCATCAGATATTTATCACCCTGCTCAACCTGCATAGTGTAGCCGAGTGCACCTGAGGTACGCGGGATGATCGTAATCTTCTGGACCGGTGCTGAATGACTCTGTAATGCAGCTACCAGAGCGTGTCCTATCTCATGATATGCAACAACCTTCTTCTCCTGATCTGAAAGAACCGCATTCTTCTTCTGATATCCTGCAATAACCACTTCTATACTTTCTTCGAGATCAGATTCATTTACAACGGTCCTTCCACTACGGACAGCACGTAATGCTGCTTCATTTATAATATTGGCAAGCTCCGCACCGGATGCACCGGATGCCATACGTGCAATCGTATGCAGGTCAACATCATCAGATGCTTTTATCTTCTTTGCATGAACCTTTAAAATTGCTTCACGGCCTGCAAGATCCGGCAGTTCAACCGGCACACGCCTGTCAAAACGTCCCGGACGTGTAAGTGCCGGATCTAACGACTCCGGACGGTTCGTTGCAGCAAGAATGATGACACCATTATTTCCTTCAAATCCGTCCATCTCTGTAAGAAGCTGGTTTAAGGTCTGCTCCCTCTCATCATTTCCGCCCATTTGTCCGTCACGCTTTTTACCAATGGCATCAATTTCATCAATAAACACGATACATGGTGCCTTTTCCTTTGCCTGTCCGAAAAGATCTCGAACTTTGGAAGCTCCCATACCGACAAACATCTCAACGAATTCTGATCCGGACATTGAGAAAAATGGTACATTTGATTCACCTGCAACTGCTTTTGCAAGCATTGTTTTGCCGGTTCCCGGAGGTCCTACAAGAAGGACACCTTTTGGCATAGACGCACCTACATCGGTATACTTCTTCGGATTGTGAAGATAATCAACGATCTCTGAAAGGTTTTCTTTCGCCTCATCTTCTCCTGCAACATCTGAAAAACGGATTCCCTCACTGGATTGCACATAAATCTTCGCATTGCTTTTTCCCATTCCAAAAGCCATCGAATTTTTTCCTCCGGCATGCTCCATCAGTTTCTTCGCCATATAATTTCCCAGTGCGATAAAAAGGATCAATGGCAAAAACCCGGTCAGCAGGAAGCTGATGATCGGTGACATCTGCTTATCGATATCTTTTGCGAATACTGCTCCACATTCATATAGCCTGTCCGTCAGGTTCGGATCGTTCATCAGACCTGTTTTATAAATATTTTTTTGATCTTTATCTGTAAAGATGATCTGATTGTCCTTAACTTCTACTTCACCGATATTCTTCTTCTCGATCATGCTCATAAAAGTTCCATAATCCGTTTCCTTTACCTGATGCTCCATAAGGATTGGTGTGACAACCAGATTAAATACGATCAGCACTATTAACACAATCCCATAATAATATGCCAGTGGTTTTTTCGGTGTTTTAACTTCTTTCATGGTCTTTCCTCCTGTTGTTCTGCGTTATGGTTTCTCTGTGCATTTTCGTATTATTTATTCTGCCATCTGACTTCGCCCTTGGACAGAAGCGGATAACAGATCAGCTGATCTGAATCCAGATTTTCGGCATGCATGTCAACCGCTGTGATCTGATGATTATCATAAGTCGTATAATAGTAAATACCTTTTGCTGTATTACAACAGGACGTGTATATCGTGATCTCATATTTGCCTTCTGTCACCTCACAGCATCCACGCTGCTGATCTACGGATCCTAAGATATGGAAGAACTGGCTTACACTCTCATCCTCTTCTTCACCGGAGATCGAATTTAATTTTGTAAAGGCAACTTTCACAAATCTTGACTGGCTGGAAAGATCTCCAGGTATTCCCATTCCACCCATTCCTCTGCTATATGCATCAAGCTGTAATACTCCTGCAAAAGTACTCTCCGGCTGTTTTCTGGATACTCCGGCATAATTATTCAGTGCAAACATCTGACTCAGGAATGGTGGATTATTGGTAAGCACTCCTACCGGATTATCATATACATGCAGCCCATCCTTCATAGACTCAACAACGATACAGGCGTCTTTGTCTGCAATGATCCAGTGAAGCTGTGCTGTCGGCAGCTGCTCACTGAATGCTGTGCCTGTCAGTCTCATTGCTGCCAGCTTCTCTCTCGCCTCTGCTACAGTAGCACACTGTGTAAGGATCCATGGGATGAACTCGAACTGTGCCACCTGGCTGACTTCTGTTTCATCTTCCGGCAAAGCCTCTTCATATGCCGCATTGCCGACAAAATTAAGACCTGCCATTCCAAGGCCTTTTTCATTAACAGCATCATAATAAAGCGGATAACCTCCTGCAACAAATGCCATTCCGATCAAAGCATAATGGCTTTTTATCTTCCCGGCAAACCGGAAATCAAATTCGTAATTTCTTGGCGTTATCGTGATCTGTTCCCCATAGGAAAATTCATAATCAAGCGTTCTGCCCATATAAAAATCTTTTGTTTTGTAAGTTGCTGCTGTACACATATCGAACACCTCTTCTTTCTGCTATAATAGTCCTGCAAACAATCTCATAAACAACTGTCCGATCCGTAAATATGCACTCCGTCCTGTGCGGTACTTTTCGGTCACTTCCCTGCATTCATTCATTGTTGCTCCAAGATCATCTCTTATATCCAAAACTGTCTGACTACCATTATACTGCATTATAAGGCAGATAAGCAATCTGTCTTTTTGTCATAAAAAACCTTATCTAAATGACATTGAATGATTTATTTTCTATCTAAAATTTTATTAAACCGACTAAAGACTCCATAGTTTGTGTGTTTGACTTACTGTTTATATCTATCTTCTCCTAAATATTTTTCTAGTCATTGCAATATAAAATTGCTTATACAGTCTCTCCCTTAAGAGTCCTGGTATTCTGGATAATATACAGAGCGACCGATATGACCATCATGATAGCGCACTTTCCTTTTTTTTAGACATAAACCAATAAAATATAACACAAAATGCTAAAGCAAACACAACACCAAAAACATTTTGAATCACTCTAAGACTAACCGCTCCTTGTAGTCCATAAGTCTCTGTAGCAATGGCTAAAGCACCAAATGTGTTAAATACTGCCTGCCAGCCATATTGTGCTGAAAATCCTACACCGATTCCACCAAGAATTCCTATATATGCATAGATTGACGAAGGAAGCAGAAAATATAATACTGTAAAACATATAACACCTACAATATTTCCGACAATCCTTTTACGGACTCTGTAGTGCATATCTTCCATAAACGGCAAAATCGCGGACATGGCCGCAATACCAGCCCACATTGCACGTGGCATATTACAAAGTTCTGCAATGCAAAGGACAATCGGTACGCATAAAATCTGACATATCTGCCATTTTGTTCTGGAAGAAGTGATATCAAATTCTTGTATCAGATCTTTCAGATTTCTTTTATAAGTTCTGTTTTTATGATTTCGATAAAATACGAAGCAGGTAAGTGCTGCACCTAAAGCCATTCCGACTAATCGCATCTGATAGCTTTTTCCTGTAACATCATAACCATATAGCAGCAGATACCCAAGAACCAATGTAGATTGATTAAACATGAATGGATTATGGCATCCGAACAGAATCAACACAGCCAGTGCCGCAATATTTAACAGCATTCCCAATACCGGTGAAAACTGATTTGCTAAATGCGGACATACAGCCATAATTACAAAGAACAAAGCCAAAAGCATCGTAGATTGTCCGGTATGGATCCCCAGATCCGCATTTCTAAACACCATGAGACATAATAAGACTACTACACCTACAATGCTGTTCTCATTTCCAAATAAGATACTGAAAATAGTAACAAATAAAAAACAAAATGCCATTGTAACAGCTATCTTTACCAAATATACCAGTATATGATATGATTTTTCTTTCACTGTTTCACTATTTTTCAACAGATTTTTAGAACCTGCCTGATTTAACTGCAATTCCTGATAAAATGTCATGTAATTCCTCCTCTATCTGTTTTTCTTAAACTTATATGGCCCCATCTTTCTGTATTGGAAGCTCTACAACAAATCTGCATCCACCATATTCCCGGTTTTCTGCCTTGATTGTTCCTCCGGCACTATCTACGATCCGTTTCACAAGTGCAAGGCCGAGACCATTTCCTTCTGCTTTGTGAGAACCGTCTGCCTGATAAAATTTATCAAATATTCTGGTTTTCACATCATCCTCTATTCCCGGTCCTTCATCTTCCAGAATAAACATTACAGAATCCTTTTCCTGCTTCAGAAACATCATAATTGTCCCCTTTGCAGGACTGAACTTAATCGCATTATCCAAAAGATTTATCCAGATATGCATAAAAAGTCCTTCATTCCCAGTATATTTAACTTCCTCCAGCTCTACCTGGAAACCAATTTCTTTTTCTGTCCATTTTGTCTCCAGGGAAAGAAATGCCTGACGGATCTGTTCATCCAAACGATATTCTGTTTTTTTCATTGGTATATTCTGATTCTCTAACTTGGATAACAGCAAAATATTACCAACCAATCCGGAAAGTCTTTGGGTGTTAAATAAGATTTTTTCTACATATTCCTCTTGATCCGGAGACAGTTCTTCTCCCTGAAGCAGCATTGTATATCCTTCAATGGCATTAATCGGGGTCTTAAACTCATGAGAAACATTAGATACAAAATCCATCTGCAGCACCTCTGTTGCACGAAGTTCTTTTGTCATAACGTTAAAACTTTGATAAGATTCTCCAACTTCTGCTATACGGCTGTTCGTTTCCAAATGCTGTTCAAAATCTCCCCGAGAAACTTCCTTCATTGCTTTACTAAGCCTGGTAATTGGTTCCAGTAACTTTGCATTAATAAAGGAAGTGATCAGCCCTGCAATCAATGTATTGAAAATCAAAAGCCAGCCAAGCACAGGTATGCTGCCCGGCAGATTAAAAAAATGATTCAAAATAGCAAATAATAAAGCAGATATAACTGTTGAAAATACAAGTGCCAGCCAGATTGCACCAGTCAGACAGGATCGGATCCGCAATCCTTTTTCTTTCTTTTGTTCCATTATTTTTTCACCACCTTGTATCCAATTCCACGCATTGTTACGATTTCAAAATCAGGGTTATCTTTAAAACGCTCTCTGATTCTTCCTATATGTACCTCTATCGTATGTGGGTCTGCCTCCGTCTCGTATCCCCATACTTCATCCATCAACTGTTGTTTTGTAAATGTTCTGCCTGGCGAAGCTGCAAGCTTATATAAAAGCAGGAATTCTTTTTTAGGCAAAACAAGACTTTCCTTATCAGTTGTAACCGTCATTGCATCATAATCAAACTCTGTTGAACCGATCACAATTTTGTGTTCATTCAGTATCTGTGCACGGCGAAGCAGTGCTCCGACTCTTAAAACCATTTCATTCACATTTACCGGTTTTACCATATAATCGTCACTTCCCGAAAGAAATCCCTGGCGCATATCATCAAAGGAACCTTTCGCAGTGATCATAAGAACTGGTATCTGATATCCTGCTGAACGAAGTTCTGACACCAGTTCATAACCATCCATAACCGGCATCATAATATCAGAAATGATCAGATCAATATATTCCTTATCCAATACTTCTAATGCCTGTGCTCCATCCGATGCACTTTTGACTTGATATCCATTCTTCTCAAGCACTTTTTGGAATAGCTGGCTTAATTCTTTATCATCTTCTACAATCAATATTTGGAACATGTTTTCCTTCCTCCTTATTAAAACAGATACCTTGCCCATCCAAGCAGATGCTGTACCAAAAATATTTTTCTCTGACGCTTCTTTGTCAATTCAATTGGCTCTACATGATACGGATCACGATAGGTTCCATCTTCCAATACCTGTCGGGACACTCTTTCATATTCCACCATGCTCTCTTCCAACTGTTTATTAATATCTTTACTGCGAATTACAAGCATCAGTTCCGTATCCAGATATGCACTTCTCATGTCCATATTAAAGGAACCGATTACAGACAGATCATCGTCAATCAGAATACTTTTTCCGTGGTATGAATAACCGCCTTCATATTCCCAGATATTAATTCCTGTACTTAAGATTCTATTTCTGTTTTTCGCATAATCGGCAGCCCCAAATGGATTCCCATTATTCGCAACTGAATTTGTCATGATAGAAAAATCTGAAACGTTCTCTGCAATCTCCTCCCATGTATTATACATCATATCATTACAGATAATGTATGGCGTGTGGATCTTCACACGATTTTTTGCATTTTTCATCAATTCTCCCAATTGATACCACACTACTGGTTCTTTGGAACCTGTGTGAATAGGATTTGACACTAATGCAATCTTTTCTGTCTCAAAAGTTTCGTCCGTGTAATCGGTATCGCAGATTCTTTCCTTATTCTCTTCAAAATATTTCTGATAGCCGTTCTGCAGCTCTAAAACTGCGTTCTTTACAGATTTTCTATTTGCCAGTTTTTTATTGTCATGAAAATAACCACTGTCTTCTTGTTCCCATATCGTTTCAAAATACTCTAACAACTGGTTAACTGAATTTTCTTTCTCAGGTTCATCGCAAACCACTAACACGTCTCTATCATAGTTCTTATGTCCCGGAAAATCACCCAGGAAATAATTGTATGTATTTCTTCCGCCAAGAATATATGTCTTACCATCTGCAATCAAATATTTATCATGCATTCTACCCATCATTTTCCATGGTTTCAACGGGTTGGCTTTATTATACAGTTTAATTTCAACATTCTCATGAGAAGATAATCCATAGAAATACGGATTCCCTTCCATATCAATCCAGCTCTCCATTCCATCTACTAACAGACGAATATGCACACCTCTGTCTGCCGCATCATGCAGTGCTCCTAAGATTAATTTTCCACTTTCATCGGATTTAAATGCAAAAGTAGAAAGAATAATTTCCTCTTTTGCATTCTGGATCAAACGCACTCTTTGTAAAAGCGCTTCTGGATTCTTTTCTATGATCACTGCACGTTCTGTATTTTCACTGCATTCGTTCCACGAACCATTTTTTGTTTCTTTTTTGGTTGTATTGGACACTTCCGGCTGCTTTTTATATGCAATGCAGATTCCGATCAATTCATAAAAAGCCACACATAAAAAAATTGCCAGTATAACAAGAAGGATTTTACATATTTTATGCTTTTTCATTGTACATCACCTGATTCCTTTTTATTTCATACTTATACAATACAAAGTCAATCTCAATTTAACCTCAACAAGGTTTGTTTTTTTCATCCATGCAAAATTTTCTTTGTACAACAGACTGTTAGATATAGCAAAAACGGCCTTTCAAAAACAGTTAACTTCTAAATCAACTGTTTTTTGAAAGGTCGTTTCATCAGATTCTTATAGCAATCCAGCAAATAATCTCATAAATAATTGTCCCAGTCGCAAATATGCACTTCGTCCGGTTTGATATTGGTCTGTCACATCACGACATTCTCCCATCGTTCTTATCAGATCATTTTTTATTTCCACAACTGCCTGACAATCTACCATAAAACAGCCGTTTTCAAAATGGTGATATAAACTTCGATAATCCAGATTAATTGTTCCACAAGTTGCCATACAGTCATCTGCCACACTCATTTTTGCATGACAGAAACCAGGAGTCCACTCATAAACACGAACACCATGTTTAACTAATCCATGATAAAAAGAACGAGTTATATTATAAATGAATTTTTTATCAGGGATACCAGGTGTGATAATTCTTACGTCTACCCCTCGCTTAGCAGCCAGACATAACGCATGCGTCATTTCATCTGTTATGATTAGATATGGAGTCATAAACCAACAATATTTTTCAGCTTTATTTATCATACTGATATAAACTTCTTCTCCTACTTGCTCATTATCCATAGGGCTGTCTGCATAAGGTTGAACAAACCCAGTTTGCTGTGCCGCATAATCATATTGGAAAAGGTATTTACTAAAATCAGAATCATTAGCATCCTTATCACTTACTGCATTCCACATTTCCAAAAATGTCACCGTAAGCGACTGAACAGCATCTCCTTCTAAACGAATACCTGTATCTTTCCACTGTCCATACGGGTGTGTGTAATTAAAATATTCGTTTGCTAGATTATATCCACCTGTAAATCCGACTTTTCCATCAATAACTGTTATTTTTCTATGATCACGATTGTTCAAAAACAGATTTAAACCTGGCATAAACGGATTGAATACACGGCAATGAATTCCTATTGCCTCCATCTTTTTCACAAAATCTGTGTTAATAAAGCCTATAGAACCCATATCATCGTAGAATACTCTAACTTCCACACCTGCTTTTACTCGCTCTTCCAGAACATCTTGAATCTTATGCCATGCTTCAGCGTCTTCTATCGCATGATATTCCATAAAGATAAACTTCTGTGCTTTCTCCAAATCCTTAAGCTGTGCCTCTAATCCTTTCACTGCTTCATCAAAATACACAATATCCGTATTCTGATAGATTGGATACTGCGAATTTCTTTGTATGTAACTTGCTATATTTCCTGCTTTCGGAATTGTTTCTTTTATTCTGCTCAAACACTCCTGACTGTCCGGAAGCATTGGTAACAATTTGCTATCAATTTCTGCATATCGCTCACGCATTTTATGTGTGCCACCATTCAAACCAATCAACAAATACAGGCCTACACCCATAACTGGGAAAATTAGAATTAAGATGACCCAAGGCATTTTCATAGAGGATGTCTTATTTGATGCGTACAATCCCAAAACCAAGATCCCACTCAAAATCCTTGTAAATAAATTTATGATTTCTGCATATTCATTCAAGCGTGTTACGATAGTAATAATAAAAATCACTTCCAGAAGAATGCAGATTATGGAAAAACACAGCCGTTTTACCCCATTTTTTGTTTTTGCTTTGCCCTCTAAAGTATCTTGTTTCATATATATTCCTCCTTCCTACTTGCTCAGTTTTCTCCCTAAATTTCGTGGAACATACCAATTTTGTCTTTTATTCTCTGCATTTCATTATCTGCTTCAATGATAGCTCTTGCAGAATGAAGTAATTCTTCACTTATCTCATCATAGCCAGGCATTTCTTCAATTCCTTTTTTATAGCGAAGTTGATGTTCCAATGTTGCCCAGAAATCCATACCATTGGTTCGAATCTGTAATTCTACACGCATAGGTGTTTTACCCTTAGCAAAAAATACTGGTATTTCAACAATCATATGATAGCTTCGATAACCATTCGATTTTGGATTTTTTATATAATCTTTTATTTCAATAACTTTAATATCATCCTGTTGGGTAATCAAATCTGATATCATATAAATATCGTCAATAAACGCACAAACTATTCGAACGCCTGCTACATCATTGAGATATGTCTGTATATTTTCTGTTGTAAATTCATATCCCATCTTCTGCAGTTTATCGTAAATACTATTGGGCTTCTTAATTCTTGTTTTTATAAAAGAAATAGGATTTCGATTGTTCTCAACTGAAAATTCATCATCCAAAACCTCAAGTTTAGTTTGTATCTCCCGAATAGCACAACGATACATCATCATTAAATTATAAAATTTTGTAGCATTATTTAAAAACTGTAGTGATTCCGGACTGGCCATCCTAAGTTTTTTTACTTCATCTTTTGTCATGGAACCTTCCTTTCTACCTCATCCCTGATTTCAAAACATTATTTATTTTGATAGTTGATTCGTTCTCCTTGAATTACTGGATAACAAATCATTTTATCACTATCCAGATTTTCTACATGCATATCTACTGCACTGATCTGATGGTTTTCATAAGTATTATAATAATAAATACCTTTTGTAACATTACAACACGACGTATACAATGTGATTTCATATTTTCCATCCGCTACTTCGCAACATCCTCTTTGCTGATCCACAGATCCGAGAATGTGGAAGAATTGGCTAACGCTTTCTTCCTCTGATTCACCTGAAATTGCATTTACCTTTGTAAAAGCTACACGTACAAAGCGTGAGGAAGATGAGAGATCTCCCGGAAGACCTAATCCTCCCATACCTCTACTATATGCATCAAGAGCCAAATTTTCGCAGAAAGTATTTCTGGGCTGTTTAGGAGATAAATACATATCATTATTTAGTTGAAACATCTGCTGTGGAAATGGCGGATTATTCTTAAGCACTCCTGATATGTAAATTTGTTATTAAATTGCGCGTGAATCAGACAAACTTGAATTGAGATTTCATGTATTCCAAGGGATTTAATAATTGTTATATTTTATTATCAAATATCTCTCAAGCCTTTGAAAACACTAAGTTTGGCGCAGGTGAGCTTTCCCTTATTGTTTCCCTTGTGTTATATCGTCCCACCAGTGTTTACGAACTCTGATAAGGGCAAATACAAGGGCAAAAAAACTGATAACACATTATAGCACAAAATGAAAATGACATGGTGAACTGATTGAAACGCTTCTGATTTTTGTAAAAAATGATTGATTGAATGATAAGGAGATTTGATACAATGAGAACAATATTTGCAGAATACAATCCACAACGTAATAGTGTTGATGTTTATACCTCTGCGAGCTATATGCTCCGCATTGACTGTTGGGAAGCAGAAAAGAATTTAAAAACTACGCCTGGCTCAGATTGTGCATTAAATGCACTTGCAATTGATGAACCGCTTGAATATGTACGATTATATCTGGATGGGAATATGCAGATGTGGGTAGATGCGGAAGATTCATTGGAAATCTTTTAAAATAATCCAAACTTACGTCAGCTACCACATACATGTAAGTTGTCATCTGTTTGTGTAATCACTAAAAACATTGACTTTAAAAATCAAAGCCGCCGTTATATAAATACATGAAATTGAATCTGCTTTGCGACGGCTTTTTCTTTTACCATTTGTAAAAATAGAAATAATCAATATAGTTCAGGCACTTTTCTTTTAAAGATAAGTAGTGTAGCAATGACGGTAACAATAGCAACTAAGATAACTTGCATTATGGACTCCTGATTGGTTGTGTTTTTGGTGATAATAACTTGCCGTAACACAATAACAATCAAAGAAGTAACGATTGTTGCAGGAACAGATTTTCTGATCATGCCAATAATAAATGACCACAGAGACAGCACCATACATATAATCACAGTGGTTATTGCCATTGGTATCCATGTTCGGAGCATTGATGGTTGAAATGTTCCCTCCAGCATATTAAAGGATTTATCCGCAAATATAATATAACTGCTACAACAGATATATCCAATCGTCATTGAAATCGCTGTATAAACCATGATTATAGTTAATTTGCTGGCAATCAATTTTATTCTGTTTAAAGGATAAGAAAACATAATCGTAATTGTTCGATGATTATATTCTCCAATAACCAGCTTTGCCGTTAAGACCGACGAGTACACAAGAAAAATGAATGACATCAATAAGCCAATGACAAGGTATGTGCTTTCAAATGTGTCTTTGACCTGTTTGGGGTCTGTCATGCTATCCCATAAAGATATTGTAATGAAAAGGATGCTGAAAAGAATTGCGGCAAACATAAAGATAATATTTTGTGCAATACCAAATTTTTTCAGTTCCAGTTTGATCAAATGTGTCATCTCATTTTTCCTCCTCTGTAAGCTGGAAAAAGAAATCTTCCAGTGTGTCTTGCTTGCGTCCCATGCTCTCCAAACCAATCCCGTTCTCAATGATGGCTTTTGACAGAGCTTTACCTGAAATATCAGAATCATAAATGTGGATAAATTCTTTATCTAATACACTAAAATTCGTGATTCTCATGTTTTCAAGCAGTGCAGCAACACGAGTCACATCGTCAACCTGCAAGCTGATATAATCTGTTTGATGCTTATGGATTTCTTCGATAGGTAATTCTGTTAAGAGTTTTCCGTGTTGAATAATTCCAATCGTATCAGCAAGAAGATCCACTTCGGATAGAATGTGGCTGGATATAAAAATAGTTGTTCCATCTTCTTGATTTAGCCGTTGAAAAAGGGTTCGCATTTCACGAATACCCTCAGGGTCTAAAGCATTGATCGGTTCGTCTAAAATCAAAAATTCTGGCTTTGCCAGAATAGCTCTTGCAATAGCAAGTCGTTGTTTCATACCCAACGAGTAATGACAAACTTGTTTTTTCTCGACATTCTGCAAGTCCACCAAATGCAAAACCTCATCGATTCGTTCCTTGTTGGGAAATCCCATATACTCACAGTGAAGCTCTAAGTTTTGTCTGGCAGTCATTTTATCGTAAAAGTATGGATTCTCAATAATAGAACCAACCTTTTTGAATATTTCATAACTGTGACTGGTAACTTTTTCGCCTAAAAGCTGAACCTCTCCAGCATCTGGCTGGATAAGACTCAAAATCATTTTCATAACCGTGCTTTTTCCTGCGCCGTTTGGACCAACAAAGCCATATATTGCCCCTTTAGATATATGCATATTTACATCGTCTACAACAATATTATCTTTGTAGGCTTTTCGCAAACCTACGGTTTCCATAATATAATCCATTTTGTGTGCCTCCTTTATAGCTGCCATTATACAAAATGGACTTCTCTTTTCTCTGTCATAAATCTAACGATTTTCTAACTTTTTCAAGATGATTGAGAAAATAGTTTGCTCATTTTGTACACTATAAACTTCTAAGTCTGCCCTAATTTGTTCAGCAAGACATTTTGAAATTGAAAGCCCCAAACCACTGCCGGAAGTTTTTCGGGCTGTTGTATAATTCCTTTCAAAGATCTGTTTTTGCTGCTGTGGTGATATCCCATCTCCTCGATCTTCTATTTCAATAATGTTTTTTCCATTTGATGTGGTGAGCCTTAAAGAAATATACTTACCATCACCACCATGTCGGATGGCATTGTCTATCAGATTTTTTAAAATGCGTTGTAACGCCTCGTTATCTGTATAGGCAAAAATCGGTGTATCCGGTATCTGAATATTGACTTCAAATTGTTTCTGTTCAAGAAGGTCATAGTAGTCCAAAATTGTATCTTGGCAAATCCTTGATATATTTTCCTTTTTCATTTTAATAGAAAAATCTCCAGAAGTTATTTTAGACATTGTAAAATAGTCGTTAATTGTTGAGATTAAATCATCAGCCTTTTGGTCTATTTTAACAGCCATAGCATGAACATTTTCAGATGCAGAGTAAGTGTTTGTTATATTGGAAAGCATTTCACTATTTCCTTTTAGAACAGTGAGTGGAGTTCGGATGTCGTGAGAGATGTTTGTAAGGACTTTCGCCATTGCCTGTTTACTCTGCTCAAATTGTGACTTTTTTATATAAAAATCCTGAAGCAGCTTATTAAGTGCAGCGCTTAATTTCTTGATACTATCATTATCTGTAGGTATAAGTACAAAGCCATTTTCAGAAATGACAGAAATAGTATCAAGCCTACTTGTAATATAATCAATTTCTCGTACTAATTTTTTATGCTGTATCTGTTGCCAGATCAATATAAAAACCATAACAAATGAAAGAACCACAAATAAAATCATCATCTATTTCTCCTCCATCTTATATCCAATGCCCCATAAAGTTTTAACATAGGCTGTACTGTCTTCTGCATTGCTCTTCAATTTCAAGCGAAGACGATTGATGTGTGTATTCAACACATTTTCATTTCCAAAATATGGTTCTTTCCAAATCAGTTCATATAGCCTTTCCTTTGAATAAGCCTGCCCCGGATGGCTTGCTAAAATGTATAAAATTTGAAATTCAATTGGCGTTAAATCTATGGTTACTCCTTTGCGCTGAACCATGTGACTATGAGGGTCGATTTCTATATCTTTAATTTTGATAATTGAATTATTCGGTAACGCCTGGTAGGTTCTTGCTCGTCTGATGTTAGCCTTTATTCTAGCAGTAAGCTCAATGAGTGAAAAAGGTTTTACCACATAATCATCAGCACCCAAATTCAATCCTAATGATTTGTCTATATCATTGTCTTTAGCAGTAATAATAATAATTGGTATCTTGCTGACTTTACGAATTATCTTAATAATCTCCATCCCGCTTATATCCGGTAACATAAGATCAATAAGCGCAAGCGCATATTCATCATAGCTTGTAATTTTCTGGATAGCTGACATACCATCATTAAAAGCTGTCACTTCAAATTCTCCTGATAAATAATCGTTTATCATTCCTCTTATTTCTTTATCATCTTCAATCAATATTATCTTGTTTTCTATCATGATTACTCCTTGATTTTTTATTCTTCCGTCAATAGGTTTTTCTGCATCTTTTTTTCTCAACCAAATGGTTGTCTTTTTTACTTCTACCAAAACATTATAGTTCCCTTGCTCGGACAAAACAAGTTATCCACTTTCATTCATTCACAGAATCTGTATATCGACATAATCAGTCTTTTTATCTTGCATCATGAAATGACCAATTATGCCGATTTATTGTTTAACAGTTTTAGGCATGGTATAGTATGTTTTAGTAATATCCCCTTGTTTCCCGCCAGCCTTTCACATACCATCTTATCACGACATATATTACCTGTACCAATAACAATAGAAACAGTAGATTGACTGGTAATATTGTCCTTATCCAATCTGCGAAATAGATTGCTATTGCCATACTTACTAGTATCACCATTATGGTAATCATATCCCAACAGTATTTCTTATATAGCCCTGCAATCTTTATTTCGATGAATGCCAAAAGTATTCCCACACCCACCAGACATCCACCGCAAATCAATATTCTTATCAGCCAGTTTATAATTCCAGCAACGACAGGATTGGATATTCCATCACTAATCTGTGCCACGTTCTTTCCTGCCAGTACAACCCAGCCAGCAATGGTCTGTGTGAAAGTTGCGATTGTATCAAAGAATACCACGCAATCAGAAATAAATATTTTTGACCGTATCATCTGAAAAAGAGTAGTTGATACGGAATACCATATCAGCAGAAACATCAATGCTTCATACATGGCTGTTTTTGTTTTATATCTGCCTGCCAGTTTTTCCCTCTGCATATCATACTTTTCCTTAGCTTTCAGATAAGCTGTCTGTTTACAATTCCCGCACTTTTGATAGAGTACCGGCTTTTCAACCGGTATCTCTACTTTTTTCTGATGGGAGAGTGCATAATCCCGTTCCTGTTCTGCCTGTCTCTGCTTATCTCGACATTCCTCTATCATGGCTTGGACGGTGTGTGTTTTCTCTTTCTCGCTCTGCAACAATTCTTTTGTTTTCCTCAAGTCGTTCTTTAAGGCTTGAATGTTCTCTGTTTTGTTCTCGCTGTTTAACTTCTCGTTCAAGGTCAGCGATTCGTCGAGCTGCACTTTCAGTTCCCTGATAGTCCGGTCTTTCTGGTCGAGTTCTTCCTGCATCTGCTCTGTCAGCAGAAGCAACTCTTCCAGTTGATCGTCGCTCTTTGAGTTTCTTAATTCGTTCATCAATCAACCTTCCTTTCTCTAATTGCTGTTCAAGTTCAGTAATTCGCTGTTCTGTTTCTGCAATAGCCGGTTCTCGCTGTTTAATTTCTGTGCCAATTCCTGCCATTGCTGATTTTCGTCTGTGAGTTTCTGTATCTGGTCTGTCTTTTCTTCCAGAAGCATCAACAGTTCTTCTGTATCCGGTAAGATTTGTAGCAGCTCTGACAATTCTTTCTCTAATTGCTGCAATCGTTCTTCCTGCTCCTGAAAGCACATCAGCTTCTCGTCCTTTTCCTGTATCTCCTGAAGCATCTCTGCCATGATATTCTGCTGTTCCTCTATCTGTGTAATCATTGCTTCCATCATGGGAATTACTTCTTTGCTTTCTTCTAATGTCATTCAACCACTCCCTCCACATCGACAATGCACCGGATACCTTACCAAAGGTTGCAATTACCTTTTGCAGCAGTGCATTTTGTTTTTTTATCATCTGGTTTTCCTCGACCTTCCATGAACCTTTCCTTATCTGCCCGGTGAGATATTTTTCCTCAATCTTCCTTGCATCTGCACCCTCATGAATCGTAGGGACTTTCAATTTGCCCTGTCTTTCATAAGAGCGGTGGTCAATCAGATTGTCTATGGATAAATGCCGGTTACACATCTTTGCCCATTCGCTTCGCCATAACTCACAATTCTTTGGATTGTTCCAGCCGGTAGCGTCAGTCAGAACCCTTTTCCATTGTTTTCTGTTTCTTGCCCCGACTTTCTGTACTCCGTTTTCATCAAGTACCGGAATACGGATTCCATGACGGTCTGGATTTTTCTTATCCTGCCACCAGTCCGGGTGGGATTCATCAACCACGATATTTCCGTCAGTATCTCTGACAAAATCCCAGTCCTTGACTTCCTTGCTGCCCCATGAGTGGTCTGGATTGAATGGTCGCATGGTTACAAGTAAATGCACATGTGGGTTCCCGTCGCCCTTATCGTGTATGCTCCAGTCGGCACACATTCCCTCGTCCACGAAAGTCTTTTGAATATATTCGGTTGTATAATCAATCTGTTCCTGTCTGCTCCATTCTTTCGGCAGGGAAAATTCAAATGAGCGTCCAAGCTGTGCATCTGCATTTTTTTCTATCTTCAATACCTCATTCCATAACCGCTGTTTCTGAAATGTGATTTTAAACTTTTCCAGTGCGGCTTCCTTATCGCCTGCCCTTTTATAACGGATAGACTGTTGAAACCTTTTTATATTTTCTTCCGATACCTGCAGCCATTCCAGAGGTGCATTTTCGCACATCATCAGACTGGTGTAGACGACTTCCTTTTTGGAAGTGTAGTAGCTGATCCTGCCTGTTTCCTCATTTTTCATTACATCTCCGTTAAGATATGCAGATGCGGATATGACAGATTTTCCTTTACTGCGTCCGACAATCTTTACTGTAAAGTGAAATATCGCCATGATACGATTCCCCCTTTCTGCCGTATCCGGCATTGATTTCCGACAGCATCTTCTTCTGGTTTGGCAGGAGTGAAGCTGTCGAAACGCCCTCTGCGCAAGAGTGCCCTCTGCGCAAGAGTGCCTCCTGCGGCATGAGCAGGTCTGGCTGAAAGCCCCGCCGACGGAACGAGCCCGGCAAGCGTAAGCGCAGACCGGTTGCCACTTGTGGCAAACTTATAAGGACGACCTCTGGTTGTCCATAAGTGCGCCCTTCATTCAAANACACTTCCTCCATGTCTGTAACTAATTCTTTCTGCATCGCTTTTGAGAAAAACTTCCCGTTTGTTTCCTGCCTTTTTAAGAAGCCTATCAACTTTGGTAAATCTTCCTCCTCAATCGGACAGCCAAGAACCGATTCCACCGCTCCTCCAATCTGACAGAGCCTGTGGGTTCGTTTTTTACTTTCTTCCGCTTTCTTTCTCTTTTCCAGTTCCTTCCGCTGTGCTATGAGCTTTTTTGTAGCTTCAATGCTTTCCTGTTCCTTTTTCTCTAATGCACGTATTCTTTCTTCATAAGTCTTTGTTGATTTCGCCATATCGTCTTCATCCTTTCTTTTTCCGATAAACAACAGTTCCCGGTTGCATATCAGGAGAAGCACATGGTATAATCCTCTTGCGTGTAGGTATATCATGGCTTCGGTCTGATAGAACCTTTGGCGGTTTCGTAGGAAGCCGCCTTTTTAAGTTGCCACATTTCTTGTGACAGCTTTTACATTTCCTTTATCCCTCAGATCTCGCCCCTCGTTGGCTTCCATGAACTTTTCCAGAATGTCAGTTTTAATAAGGACTTTTCTTCCGACTTTTAATACCGGAAGCTTCTTCCATTCAACCAGCTTTCTCAAAGTATTTCTGCCAATTCCTGTATAGTCGGCTGCTTCCTCGATGGATAATGCAATCTTTCTTTCCGTCATCTTGTCACCTCCCGTTAAATTGCATTATGCAATTTTTGTTGTGCTGTTAGTATAGCGGTTTTATATTGCGTTGTCAAGCGTTATGAAATTTTAAAAATAATCATTAAATTGCATATTGCAATTATGTGAGGTACATGCTATAATTCATACATACCGAAAAAGGAGGCAATCAGCATGAAAGATAAAGAACTACGCAAGCTGATAGG